>JBIKSF010000115.1:0-6117 GCA_044348785.1 Limnohabitans sp. | reverse complement strand
AGCAAAAGGCCGAGCGCGGCGAGATCAAGCCCAGCAAAACCGTGCCGGCGACCGACCTGTGGCGCAAGATGCTGTCGATGCTGTTTGAAACCGGCCACCCTTGGATCACTTTCAAAGACCCTTGCAACGTGCGCTCGCCTCAGCAGCACGTTGGCGTGGTGCACTCGTCCAACCTGTGCACCGAGATCACACTGAACACCAGCGAGACCGAAACAGCTGTCTGCAACTTAGGTTCCGTGAACCTGTCACGTCACCTGAAAGATGGCGCGAACGGCAAAGTCCTGGACCACGACAAGCTGAAGAAAACCATCACGATCGCCATGCGCATGCTGGACAACGTGATCGACATCAATTACTACGCGGTCAAGAAGGCCCGCGACTCCAACATGCGCCACCGTCCTGTGGGCCTGGGCTTGATGGGCTTCCAAGACTCACTGTACGAGATGCGCACGCCATACGCTTCTCAGGCCGCCGTGGAATTCGCAGACCAGTCGATGGAAGCGATTTGCTACTACGCTTATTGGGCCTCCACCGAATTGGCTAAAGAACGTGGCCAGTACGCCAGCTATAAGGGCTCTTTGTGGGACCAAGGCATCTTGCCTTTGGACACGCTCAAGCTGCTGGAGCGAGAGCGCGGTGGTTATGTCGAAGTGGACCGCTCGTCCACCCTGGATTGGGACACGCTTCGCCAGAAAATTGCCGCTGATGGCATGCGCAACTCCAATTGCGTGGCCATTGCGCCCACCGCCACCATCTCCAACATCATCGGCGTGGACGCGTCGATCGAGCCTTGCTTTGGCAACCTGTCGGTCAAGTCGAACTTGTCTGGCGAATTCACCGTGATCAACGGCTACTTGGTACGTGACTTAAAGCGCTTGGGCCTGTGGGACGACGTCATGGTCATGGACCTCAAACACTTCGACGGTTCACTGCGTCCCATCGACCGTGTGCCGCAAGAAATCAAAGCACTCTACGCCACCGCATTTGAAGTGGAAACCACTTGGCTGGTGGAAGCTGCAGCGCGTCGTCAGAAGTGGATTGACCAAGCCCAGTCACTCAACATTTACATGGCTGGTGCATCGGGCAAAAAGCTCGACGACACTTACAAACTGGCTTGGTTGCGTGGCTTGAAAACCACGTATTACCTGCGCACATCCAGCGCTACGCAAGTTGAAAAATCCACAGTGAGTTCGGGCTCACACAACGCGGTGTCTTCCTCGGGTTCGCCCGCCAGTGGCGCAAGTGCCATGAATGCCGCTGCCGCCGCCGCGCAAGTTCAAATGAATACATCACCTGCGACCGACGTCAAATTCTGCGCGATCGACGATCCCGGTTGTGAAGCCTGTCAGTGATTTGAAAAGCATTGCACTTTGCTGTGACAAGCCAAGTGCGATGCAATTGAACAACACTTCACGGTCGTGCACATCGAAAAAGTGAATCGCTTCTTTGAATTTTGTGCGCTTGCTTTCATAATTTGAGAACTGGAATTTTTTATGTTGTCCTGGGACGAACAAGTCAAACCTGCATCGCCAACCGCGATGCCCTCTTTCACTGGCGCTGATGCAACCGCAGCGTCTGCCGCTGCATCTCCTGCAGCCGCTCCCCGCCGCATGAGTGCGGCTGACAAACGCATCATCAACGGCCAGACCGACGTCAACCAGCTGGTGCCTTTCAAATACAAATGGGCTTGGGAGAAATACCTGGCCACCTGCGCCAACCACTGGATGCCGCAAGAAGTGAACATGAACCGTGATATCGCCCTGTGGAAGGACCCCAATGGTCTGACCGAAGACGAGCGTCGCATGGTCAAGCGCAACCTGGGCTTCTTTGTGACCGCCGACTCTTTGGCGGCCAACAACATCACCTTGGGCACTTACCGTCACATCACGGCCCCCGAATGCCGTCAGTTTTTGTTGCGCCAAGCCTTCGAAGAAGCGATTCACACCCACGCTTACCAATACATCACAGAGTCATTGGGCTTGGACGAGAGTGAGATTTTCAACGCCTACAACGAAGTCAAATCCATCCGCGACAAGGATGAATTTCTGATCCCGTTCATCAACGTGATCATGGACCCACACTTCAAGACGGGCACTCAAGAAACCGACCAGACTTTGCTGAAGTCCTTGATTGTGTTTGCTTGCTTGATGGAAGGTCTTTTCTTCTATGTTGGCTTCACACAAATTCTGGCACTGGGCCGTCAAAACAAGATGACCGGTGCCGCTGAGCAGTACCAGTACATCCTGCGCGACGAATCCATGCACTGCAACTTCGGTATTGACATGATCAATACCATCAAGCATGAAAACCCCCAGTTGTGGACTGCGGAATTCAAAGCAGAAATCAAAGAGCTGTTCCTCCACGCCGTGGAGTTGGAATACCGTTACGCCGAAGACACCATGCCGCGTGGCGTACTGGGCATGAATGCATCCATGTTCAAAGGCTATTTGCGTTACATCGCCAACCGCCGCGCCACCCAGATTGGTTTAGAGGCACTCTTCCCCAATGAAGAGAACCCTTTCCCCTGGATGAGCGAAATGATTGACCTGAAGAAAGAACGCAATTTCTTTGAAACCCGGGTCATCGAGTACCAAACTGGCGGGGCTTTGTCCTGGGACTGATCTTCTGAACACCCCTTCAATGCAACCCCTCTTCAAGCCACAGTTTCCAATGCCTTCGGGTGTTGTGCGCTGTGGCTTTCCCGCGTTCATGGTGTTGGGGGTTTCCTCAGCGCCATGGATCGCTTTGTGCAATCCAACAAGCACCAAGCGTTCCCTTTCCGTTGAGTTCTCAACTTGATCAAGGAGAAAATCATGGCAACTGCAAAAAAAGCAGCAGCAAAAAAAGCTGCTCCCGCAAAGAAGGCCGTCGCGGCCAAGAAACCTGCAGCTAAAAAAGTAGCCGCAGCCAAGAAGCCAGCAGCTAAAAAAGCAGCTCCAGCCAAAAAGGCCGTTGCAGCTAAAAAGCCAGCAGCTAAAAAAGTAGCCGCTAAAAAGCCAGCAGCCAAAAAAGCCGCTCCAGCTAAAAAAGCAGCTCCTAAAAAAGTAGCAGCCAAAAAGCCAGCAGCTAAAAAAGCCGCTCCAGCTAAAAAAGCCGCTCCTAAAAAAGCAGCCGCTAAAAAGCCAGCAGCCAAAAAAGCCGCTCCAGCTAAAAAAGCAGCCGCCAAGAAAACTGCTGCCAAAAAACCAGCTGCCAAAAAACCAGCTGTGAAAAAGGCCGCTAAAAAGCCTGCTGCAAAGAAGGCATCTAAAGCACCCGCTGCCCCCGCTGCACAGACAACGCTGAATCCTCAAGCTGCATGGCCGTTTCCTTCGGCCGCCAAGCCCTGATTCGAACGTTAGACGCTCGTAGCGCAAAGCCCAATACTGGCAACAGTGTTGGGCTTTTTTGTTGTCGATCCGCAGGAGCCGTTCAGGCCTCAGCGTTCAGACAACCGGGTTCAGGGGTAAAAGCTGAACAACCTGTAACCCGATGGTGAGAGGCCGGCTTCCGGCAATAGGTGCAACTGCCCCTCCCAAGTTTGTCCAGGTGCCAGAAAACTGGGTGCCCCTTGCTGCGTTGCCAGCAAAACCCTCCGCACCAAGGCTTTGTCCTGGGCATCAAGCAAGGTCAATTCCAGCGCGGGCATCAGCACAACTTGCGCCGTCACATTTCGAACCGACCAGCTGAGTCCCAAACCATCGTCAAGTGGTGACAGACTGGAGCTTTCGATCAGCACGCCATCCTTGATCTGCAAAGGCAAAATTTCACAGCCCAGCACGCGGCATACTGCGTTCAGGCCTTTGCCAACCGCCGGATCCGTGCTGGCCAGCACATGCCGCTCGATCCAGAGCCACTGAAGTCCAAATGCCATCAACAAAAGAAAAACCGCCACGCCGAGCAACCACGATCGGGACGGGCGCTGGGCCACTCGCGCGTCTGCCTGATCAGATGCACCCAAGGAACTCGCCGGCAACAGCCTCTCTGCTGGCGACAGAGGCTGCGGCTTGAAGCTGGCCAGCGCCTCTTCAAAAGCAGCCACCGCTGTCGCGGTTGGTGCCAAAGGCGATCGGTCTTCTTGTTTGAGGAACTCGTCAATGGGCATCCGCTGACCACCGGACTCCGAAACCAGGTCATGCAATGCATCAGGACGGGCGTCAGGCCAGTCGAGAACCAAGCCCGTACTGTCAAAGGCCTGTTGGCATTGCCCGCAGCGCAACCAACCTTGGGCAATTTTGAGTTGATCGGGCACCACCTTGTAGGTCGCACCACATGCAGGGCAACGGGTGATCCAGCTCATTCAATGCCCGTGATCATGGCCAACCTGGGGACTGCAAAGGTCAGGAAGAGATGGCGGGCGAAGTCGCCGTCATAAGAATCCAGCCGTCTTCACTGTCGGCCACTTCAAGCTGGATCCAAGGTGCATAAGCAGCCTTCAACTCATCGGCTTGACGCTCCAAGATGCCCGCCAACACCAAGGCACCCGATGGGGCGACATAAGAACACAGCAGTGGGGCCAGGACCTTGAGCGGCGTGGCCAGAATATTGGCCAGAACCGTTTGGTAAAGGCCCTGCGCCTTCTCAGGCAAACCGGCCACAAGGTTCACCCCATTGGCTTCGGCATTCAAAACCGTGGACGTCACGGCCGCTTCGTCGATGTCCACAGCGTCGATGTCGGACGCACCATACTTGGCCGCACCGATGGCCAAAATACCAGAACCACAGCCGTAATCGAGCACACGCTGGCCCTGCACGCCGTGCTGCGCAATCCAGCGCAAGCACATTCGGGTCGTCGGGTGGGTGCCCGTTCCAAAAGCAAGCCCAGGGTCAAGTCGAATGATTTGTCTGGCCTGGGCAGGCGGTTCGTGCCAAGTGGGGACGATCCAAAAATCGGGGGTGATCTCAACGGGAGAAAACTGGGATTGGGTCAAACGAACCCAGTCCTGGTCGGCCACGGCCTGCACACCCAGAATTCGGCAACCTTCGAAGAAGTCCTGCGCAGACAACAGATGAACAGCTTCTTGCGCTTGGGTCTCTTGCGCAAACAAAGCCACCATGCGCGAACGCTGCCAACCGTCCTTGGGCGGCGGCATGCCGGGCTCGCCAAACAAGGCCTGCTCTGCAGGGGTCTGTGCATCGGCGTCCTCGACCGACACACTCAAGGCATCCAAGGCATCGAGTGAATCGCTCAGGACATCGACCCGATCTTCCGGGCACAGCAGGCTCAGTTCAAACATACAGTGTCAGCGCTTGTGCTGGCTCAGCCAGTGTTCAAGATAATGAATATTGGTGCCGCCTTGCATGAACTTGGCGTCCACCATCAGCTCACGGTGCAAAGGCACGTTGGTGCTGATGCCTTCGATCACCGTCTCGTTCAAGGCGGTTTGCATGCGGGCAAGGGCCTGCTCACGGGTGTCGCCATGCACGATCAGCTTGCCAATCATCGAGTCATAGTTCGGCGGCACAAAGTAGTTGTTATACACATGCGAATCGACCCGAACGCCAGGGCCACCGGGCATGTGCCACGACGTGACGCGTCCAGGCGAAGGCGTGAACTTGAAAGGATCTTCGGCGTTGATCCGGCATTCAATGGCATGGCCTCGAATTTCGATCTGCCGTTGGGTGAAAGGCAATTTTTCGCCTGCAGCCACCATGATCTGGGTTTTGACGATGTCCACACCGGTAACCCATTCGGTCACTGGATGCTCCACCTGCACACGGGTGTTCATTTCAATGAAATAGAACTCGCCGTTTTCAAACAAAAACTCGAACGTTCCCGCACCGCGGTAGCCGATCTTCTTGCAAGCAGCCACGCAACGCTCACCGATCTTGTCGATCAGTTTGCGGGGAATACCAGGTGCCGGCGCTTCTTCGATGACTTTTTGATGACGGCGCTGCATGGAACAATCGCGCTCACCCAAATAGACAGCGTTCTTGAACTTGTCGGCCAGAATCTGGATCTCGATGTGCCTTGGGTTCTGCAGGAACTTTTCCATGTAGACCGCCGGATTGCCAAACGCTGCTCCGGCTTCGGCCTTGGTCATTTGCACCGCGTTGATGAGCGCTGCCTCCGTGTGAACCACACGCATGCCACGACCACCACCACCGCCTGCGGCTTTGATGATGACCGGGTAACCC
>JBIKSF010000027.1:0-21167 GCA_044348785.1 Limnohabitans sp. | reverse complement strand
AGCGAAATTTATTTCCGCGAAGAAGCGCCTTTGAGCGGCCTTGAAGCCGCCCACCAACTGGGCCGCACCGACTTCAAACGCCTGATCGCCTTCACCAGCCTGAGCAAACGCAGCAATGTGCCGGGCCTGCGCAGCGGTTTTGTGGCGGGCGACGCGGCCATCATCAAGCAGTTTTTGCTCTACCGCACTTACCACGGCAGCGCCATGAGCCCGGTGGTGCAATCGGCCAGCGTGGCCGCCTGGGGCGACGAAGCCCACGTGGTGGACAACCGCAACCAATACCGCACCAAATTCGCCCAAGTCACGCCTGTGCTGGCCGAAGTGCTGGATGTGAAACTGCCCGACGCCAGCTTTTACCTGTGGGCCGGTGTGCCTGCGGGCTGGCAAGGCGATGACGCCGCGTTTGCCAAGGCCTTGTTCGAAGCCGAGAGCGTGACCGTGCTGCCCGGTAGCTACTTGGCGCGAGACTTCAACGGCAGCAACCCGGGCCATGGCCGCATCCGCATGGCGCTGGTGGCCGAGACCGCCGAGTGCCTGGAAGCGGCCGAGCGCATCGCCCGCTTTGTGCGGGCGCATCCTTCGAAGATGGACCCCGGGTCAAGCCCGGGGTGACGAGCGTTAGATCAACCTACCCCACTGACAAGCTTTAGACCAGCCCACCCCACTGTCATGCCGGGCTTGACCCGGCATCCATCCCCACACTCCCTCCAAGCCATGACCACCACATGCCACGACACCCTGCGCCTGGCCGAGCAGCTGATCTCCAAACCCTCCGTCACCCCCAAGGACGAGGGTTGCCTGGACCTGATCGCCGCCGCCCTGAAGCCGCTGGGCTTTGTCTGCGAATTCATGGATTCCGGCCCAGAGACCTTCCGCGTGCGCAACCTCTGGGCCAAGCGCCCAGGCACTTCGGGCCAGACCCTGGCCTTTGCGGGCCACACCGACGTGGTGCCCACCGGGCCACTCATGCAATGGGACAGTGACCCGTTCACCCCCACCCACCGCGACGGCAAATTGTTTGGCCGGGGCGCGAGCGACATGAAAACCTCGCTGGCCGCCATGGTGGTGGCGGTGCAAGAGTTTCTGGCCGCCAACCCCGATCCGAAGCTGGGCATCGCCTTTTTACTGACCAGCGACGAAGAAGGCCCGGCGCTCGACGGCACGGTGGTGGTCTGCAAAGCGCTCCAAGCCCGTGGTGACGCGCCGCAGTTTTGCATCGTGGGTGAGCCCACCTCGGTGCAACAAACTGGCGACATGATCAAAAACGGCCGACGCGGAACCATGAGCGGCAAGCTCACCGTCAAGGGCGTGCAAGGCCACATCGCCTACCCGCACCTGGCCGACAACCCGATCCACCGCCTGGCCCCGGCGCTGGCCGATTTGGTGGCGATCCGTTGGGACGAAGGTAATGCCTTCTTCCAACCCACCAGCTGGCAGGTGAGCAACATCCATGCGGGCACCGGCGCAAGCAACGTGATCCCCGGCGACTGCGTGGTGGATTTCAACTTCCGCTTTTGCACCGAATCCACCCCCGAGAGCCTGCAGCAGCGCCTGACGGCCGTGCTGGACAAAAATGGCCTGAAATACGAGCTGAACTGGACGATCGGCGGTTTGCCGTTTCTGACCACACCCGGCACCTTGGTGGCCGCCATTCAACAAGCGATTGCCGACGAGACCGGTCTGACCACGGAGCTCTCCACCACGGGCGGCACCAGCGACGGCCGCTTCATCGCCCAAATTTGCCCGCAGGTCATCGAGTTCGGCCCACCCAACGTGACCATCCACAAGGTCAACGAGCATGTGGCGCTGAGTGACATTGCGCCGCTCAAGGGCGTCTACCGCCGCACGCTGGAACAACTCAACGCGGGCCTGTCCGCATGAGCGCCTTAACCCTTTCGGGTTTGATCGCGGCATCTGCCGAGCGACTCACGCAAGCGGGCGTGGCTTTCGGCCACGGCACCCAGAGCGCTTTTGACGAAGCCGTCTGGCTGGTGCTCTGGCGCTTGGGCCTGCCGCTCGACACCGACTTGGACGAAGTGGCCGAGCAAACCGTGACGACCGAGCAGCAAGCAGCTTGCGCCGCGCTGATCGAAGAGCGCATCTCTACCCGCAAACCCGCTGCCTATCTGACGCAAGAAGCCTGGCTGCAGGGCGTGTCGTTTTACATCGACGAGCGCGCCATCGTGCCGCGCAGCCTGATCGCCGAGGTGCTGGCCGACGGCACGATCGACGCATGGTTGTCTGACCAGACCACCCGCGTGCTGGACCTGTGCACCGGCAACGGCAGCCTGGCCGTGCTGGCGGCGTTGGCCTGGCCCGAGGTGCAAGTCACCGGGGCGGACATTTCAGACGACGCGCTGGCGGTGGCCGCCATCAACATGGAACGCCACGACCTGCAAGAGCGGGTCCAACTGGTGCACAGCGATGGCCTGTCGGCTTTGCCTGGCCCGTTTGACCTGATCTTGTGCAACCCGCCCTATGTGTGTCAGGCCAGCATGGATGCCCTGCCCGCCGAATACCTGGCCGAGCCTGAACTGGCCTTGGCCGGTGGCACGGACGGCATGGACTTTGTGCGGCAACTGCTGCGCGATGCGCCTGCCCGCATGAGCGAAAACGCGGTGCTGGTGCTGGAGATCGGCAACGAAGTGGCGCACTTCATCGCGGCTTTTCCTGACCTCGAAGTGGCCTGGCTGGACACCAGCTCGGGCGACGATCAGGTTTTGCTGATTCCACGACAAAGCCTGCTTGCGCTGTGAACGTCATCCTCGCGAACGCGAGGATCCATGACTTAACTGAGTTCAGCAGCCCAGTAAAACATGGACTCCCGCCTGCGCGGGAATGACACCCCCTTGCATCCACCCTCTTGCCGGTAGCCACATCGGCGAAAATAACGGGTTATCGAATTTTCAAAGCCAGCTTTGACGCTGGACATGCCCCATCTCCCGGATCGGTTCCGGACATTCGCTTTTCATGATCAACCTCAAAAACGTCACCCTTCGTCGCGGCACCAAAGTGCTGCTGGACCAAGCTTCAGTCACCCTTAACCCGGGGGAAAAGGTCGGCTTGGTCGGGCGCAACGGCGCGGGCAAGTCCACCTTGTTTGCGCTGTTCAACGGCACGTTGCACGAAGACGGCGGCGACTTCGACATGCCCAAAGCCTGGCGCATGGCACAAGTGGCGCAAAACATGCCCGAGACCGACCAGCCCGCTGCCGACTTTGTGTTGGAAGGCGACACCCGCTTGGCCGAATTGCGCCAGCGTCTTGTCGCGGCCGAAGAAAGTGGCGATGGCATGGAAATGGCCCACGTCTACACCGATCTGGCCGATGCGGGCGACCACGACGCCCTGCCCCGCGCCGAGGCCCTGATTTTGGGTCTGGGCTTTCGGGTGGACGAGTTGAACAACCCGGTCAACAGCTTTTCGGGCGGCTGGCGCATGCGCTTGCAGCTGGCACGCGCCCTGATGTGCCCGTCCGACATCCTGATCTTGGACGAACCCACCAACCACTTGGACTTGGATGCGCTGGTTTGGCTGGAAGCCTGGTTGCAACGCTATGCGGGCACCATGATCGTGATCAGCCACGACCGCGAGTTTTTGGACGCGGTGACCAACGTCACCCTGCACATCGACCACGCCAAACTGACGCGCTACGGCAGCAACTACAGCGGCTTTGAAATCTTGCGTGCCCAGCAGATGGAGCTGCAACAAGCGTCATTCTCCAAGCAGCAAGACAAGATCGCCCACCTGCAAAAGTTCATCAACCGCTTCAAGGCCCAGGCCAGCAAGGCCAAGCAGGCGCAAAGCCGGGTCAAGGCGCTCGAACGCATGGAGAAAGTGGCCCCGCTGCTGGCCGATGCCGAATTCACCTTTGGCTTCAAAGAGCCCAACAACCTGCCCAACCCAATGCTGGCCATCAGCGAGGCGAGTTTTGGCTACACCGTCGAAGGCGACACCAAGCCCATCTTGCAAGGCGTCAGCAAATCGGTGCTGGCAGGCCAACGCATTGGCATTTTGGGGGCCAACGGTCAGGGCAAATCGACCTTGGTCAAGACCATTGCCCGCACCATGCCGCTGCTGGCGGGCACGCTGACCGAAGGCAAGGGCCTGAACATCGGCTACTTTGCGCAGCAAGAACTCGACGTGCTGCACTCGAACGACAACCCGCTGGAGCACATGATCCGCCTGGCCAAAGAGCTGGGCAGCAACGAGCCCAGCCGCGAGCAAGACCTGCGCAACTATTTGGGCACCTTCAACTTCTCAGGCGACATGGTCAAGCAGACCGTGGGCTCCATGAGCGGCGGAGAAAAAGCTCGATTGGTGCTGGCCATGATCGTGTGGCAACGCCCCAACCTGCTGCTGCTGGACGAGCCCACCAACCACCTGGACTTGGCCACCCGTGAGGCGCTGTCGATGGCGCTCAACGAGTTTGAAGGCACTGTCATGCTGGTCAGCCACGACCGCGCCTTGCTGCGCGCCGTGTGCGATGAGTTCTGGATGGTGGGCCGGGGCAAGGTCGAGCCGTTTGATGGCGACTTGGACGACTACCAAAAGTACCTGCTGGAAGAGTCCAAGCGTTTGCGTGAAGAGGCTAAGAATGCCGCCCGTGATACCGTCGTTTCAGTGCCGACACCCGCAGCTGAAGTCCCTGCGCCTGTCGTCACTGCCGCGGCCGCGCCCGTGGCGGCCATCAGCACACCGGGCATCAGCAGCGCCGAACAACGCAAACTCGATGCCCAAAAGCGCCAGCAACTGGCCGCGCAAACACGCCCCTTGAAGCGCGAGCTGGAGCAAAACGAACAACGCATGGCCAGCATCGAGGCAGAGAAAACCCAGCTCGAACAACAACTGAGTTCGCCCCTGCCACCCGCAGAAATCGCCGAAGCAGGTCGGCGCCTGAAAGCCCTGTCGGATGAAGTGAGCTCATTGGAAGAGCGTTGGCTTGAACTGACACATTTGCTCGAAGAAACGGCTTGAGTTTAATCAGTCCATATAAAAACAAAGAGGGGGCCCATGAGAATGGGCCCCCTCTTTTTTGCGTCAAGACCGCTGTGCTGCGGCCAGTGAAAAGGCTTTATCCGCCCACCACAGACCAGCCTGCGTGCTGATCGGTTTTGTTGTTCTCGTATTCCCACGCAGTGCCGCAGCGGTCGCAGCGGTAAGAGGTGATGGTCACTTGACCTGACTGACGCTGCTCCTTGCGGTTGGAACCCTGCACCAACTCTGCATGGCCAGGGGCACGACGCCAATTGCGCTGAATGCCCGAACAAGGCTCGCACAACGCCATCTTTTTCAATTCGCTTGGGCTGTTCAATTCGGAGGTCATGGGGTGCTCTTTCGATGGGGGTCCGGGTTCACAACACGTGCGCCCATGAAAAAAGCACTTTGTACCGAGATACAAAGTGCTTTTTAGTTTTTTTGGTGGGACCAGCGGGGGTCGAACCCACGACAAACGGATTAAAAGTCCGCTGCTCTACCAACTGAGCTATGGTCCCTTTGCTACACTGTTTGTGCACTGTAGCAAGACTCAAATTATAGCGTTATTTTTTGGCCTTCTGAAAGCCAGCAGCCAAAAAATTCAAAATTTCTGAGGCGGCACACATGCCGAACGTGGCCGTCACGCTGACCACTGAGCCATAGCCGTGGCAGTTGAGCGAGCCATCGCCTTCAACGGCACACGAGGCATCGGGCGGTGCAACGGCTTCGCGGCTAAACACCCCCTGAATCCCGATCCGCTTGTTTCCTTTGGCTGCACCGTGGTGTTTACGCAAGCGGTAGCGCACCTGGGCCAACAAAGGATCATGGGTGATTTGGGACAAATCATCTACATCGACTTTGTGCGCCATGCGCTTGCCGCCAGCGGCCCCGACCGTGATAAAGCCCTTCTGGTTCTGCAACGCCCATTGGGCCATGGCCACTTTGGCTTTGACCTGATCACACGCGTCGACCACTGCGTCAGGTTGAGCAGGCAACACAGCAGGCCAGTTTTCAGGACCGACAAATTCATCGATCGCATCGACTTGGCAAGCCGGATGGATCAGTGCAATGCGCTCGCGCATGGCTTGCACCTTGGCTTGGCCTGTTGTGCTGATCAAGGCATGAATCTGGCGATTGATGTTGGACTCGGCAATGTGGTCCATATCGATCAAGCTGAGCCGGGCGACACCGCTGCGCGCCAGTGCCTCGGCCACCCAGGAGCCCACGCCGCCAATGCCGACAACGACGACGTGCGCGCGGCGGATGTTCTGTGCACCTTGCACACCGTACAGGCGTTGCAAGCCTCCGAAACGACGCACCTCTTCGTCGGTTGCCAGCAGCAGAGGGTTCATACCTCAGCCTCGGCTCGGCGCAACTGCCACTGCAAGGTGAGCACAGCACCCAACACGATACCCAGCACCGCAATGAAACTGCCCAGACTCAGTGTCGACAAACCCGACAGCCCCTGACCGATGGTGCAGCCCATGGCCATGACACCGCCCATGCCCATCAAGGCGCCCCCTAACAAATGCCGAGCCAAATCAGGTGTCTGAGAAAACCCTTCCCAGCGGAATGTACCCTGCACAAGAGAGCTCACAAAAGCGCCCATCAACAAGCCCAAGGCCGTGGCCATGCCCAAGGTGATGCGCTTGCTGCCATCGCTGAAGTACATGAAAGCATCCAACCAATAAGCCACAGGGGCGGTCAAACTCATGGACTCCATCCGTGCGCTGGCTGTGGTCAAGAACATGGCCTCAAGGGTTTCGGGGTGCTCGGGCACAAACCCCATCACCCCACTGATCCACCAAAGCACCAACACCACCACACCGACACCCGCACCGGACAGGTATGCCGATTTCGACACAGACTGTGAATTCTTGAAAATCCAAAGCAGCAACAGGCCGGAAAAAACGCAGGCACTCACCCACCCAGCCAACGGTTGCGACCAACCCGTGGCGCTGACCAGCCATTGCCCGACAAATGGTCCCGGCCCTGTGGTCACCTGCAACTGATCCAGGGTTTGGACCCGCCAAACTGCCGTCAAACCCCGCAAAGTGGCCAAAGCCGCAATGCCCATGGCCATCAAAACCACCAGAGATTTGAGATTACCCGCGCCCAAGCGGATCAGTGACTTGCTGGCACAGCCAGACCCCAACACCATGCCCACGCCGAAAAGCACCCCGCCCAGCAACAGAGAGAGCCAAGGCAGTTGGGTGTTGGCATAAATGGTGTTGAGCGGGCTGACCCAACCCATCCAAGACATCAAGCCGAAACCGAAAATGGCCACTGCGATGGCCAAGGCCCACTGCTTGGCCCTGCCACTGTCCCCCATGATGACCCAGTCGCTGATGGCACCCATGGTGCAGAAATGGCTTCGGTGAAACAGCCACCCAGCCAGGCTGGCCACGAGAAAGGTCAAACCCAGGACCGAATCGCTCAGGAAGTGGAGCTGCTCAAGCGAGATCAATGCAGTCCCTCAGCGGTCAGCGCAAACGCGCCAGGCGCTCGCGGGCTGTAGCTGCTGTTTCAGAAGCCGGGTACGCCTTGATCAACTCGTCCATGGTTTTTCGGGCACCCCTCAGGTCCTTCAATTCGATCTGGACATTGGAGATCGCCAGCATCGCTTCAGGGGCACGCGGATGGGTGGGGGCGGATTTCAGCATTTGCTGAAAATTAGCCATCGACTCCTTGTAATCCTTGACAGCGTATTGGGCATTGCCCAGCCAAAACAAGGCCGACGGGGTGTAACCGCTTTTGCGGTGACGCTGCACAAATTGACCCAGAGCCGACTGGGCTGCCGCAAAGTCACCCTTGCGGAAAGTCTCCATGGCCGCATCGTAGTCGCGTTTTTCGGAGGGCTCAGCCATGAACTCCTGGCCGTCAAGTGTGACCTTCAAAGGCTCGAACCGGCGCAAGCGCTCGTCCATGCCGGTGACCACATCTTTTTGACGCATTTGAACTTCCGACAACTCTCGGGCCAGTTGTTCCTGAGCCCCGCGGCCTTGAGACAGTTCGGCCTTGAGCCCTTCAATTTGCCCCTGCAAATCGAGCAATGCACGGCGCAGCTGGCCGTTTTCGTCGGCAAGACCCTTGATGGCCGCATTCGAGTCTTTGATCACCGCATTCGACTGCTCGACGCGCTGACGCAGGTCCAAAATGGCCCTGCGGGCTTCGTCGTCTTCAAAAAGACCCGCATGGGCTGTGCCCAAAAAACCGGACAGGGTCCACACCCAAACCCATCGGGACAAGGGCAGGCATGACATCGCGCGCGTGCTCATGGTGCTCAGTACCGGATTTCAACGCGGCGGTTTTTAGCCAAGTCGGCTTCGGCAGCACCTTGCGCAGCAGGTTTTTCCTTGCCGTAGCTGACCGCTTCCAACTGGCTTTCAGGCACGCCCAACAGGCTCAAGGCCTGTCGGACGGCTTCAGCACGTTTTTGACCCAGTGCCAGGTTGTATTCACGGCCACCGCGCTCGTCGGTATGGCCTTCCAAATTGGCCTTGCGTTGTTTGTTCGCTTGCAGGAAACGGGCATGGCTCTCAATCACGGGGCGGGCTTCAGCACGCACCACAAAGCTGTCGTAATCAAAAAAGACCACATGCGCCACACCCGCAGGCCCGATGCCAGAACTCGATTTATCGACCACCACGCCGGCCACGCCCGTTTGGGCGCCACTCTGGTTGTTGCCAATGCCCTGCGTAGAGACACCAGACGATGTGGCCGACTTGTCTTCCACAGGCACGTCGTCAAGCTTCACCCCGGATGCGCAACCCGCCAACAGGGCCACCAGCAACACGCTGCTCAAAAATGTCTTGGTCATGTTTTTCCTCGTTAATTAAAAAAGTAAATGTTCAAAAAATTCATTTGCGTACCGGGCCCCAATGGGGTTCCCGAATGTCGCCGCCCTGCCCCGCCAAGCGCGCCTTGACACGACCGTCAAGCGTGGTGGTCATCAAGGATTCACGACCTTGAAAAACCGTTGCATAGACCAGCATGCGGCTGTTGGGTGCAAAACTGGGGCGTTCGTCGGCTGATGTGTCGGTCAAAGCGGTGACTTGGCCCGAGGACAACTCCATCAGATGCAAGCGAAATGCACCGCCCAAGCGGGACACGTAAGCCAACCAACGGCCATCGGGACTGACGGCAGGAGAAATATTGTAGGTGCCCGAAAAGGTCACCCTCTCGGCCGGGCCACCCTGGGCCGGCATGCGGTAGATCTGGGGGCTACCGCCCCGGTCACTGACAAAAAACAGCGCACTACCGTCCGGTGAAAAAGCAGGCTCGGTGTTGATGCTGCCCGATGACGACAAGCGGCGAGGGTCCCCCCCGTTCAGATCAATGCGGAAAAGCTGAGAGCCACCGTCGCGGCTGAGCGTGGCTGCCAAGGACTTGCCGTCAGCACTCCAGGCGGGCGCGCTGTTAGAGCCTTTGAAATTGGCTACGGGGCGGCGCTGTCCTGTGGCCAGTTCGTGCACATACACCACCGGTTTGCGCTGCTCAAAAGACACATAGGCCAAATGGGTGCCGCTGGGTGACCAGGACGGTGAGATGATGGGTTCGGGGCTGCTCAGGGCCGAAACTGCGTTTTCGCCATCAGAGTCAGCAATCCACAAGGCATAGCGTCCACCCGACTTGGTCACGTAACTGATCCGCGAGGCGAAAGCGCCCTGCGTCCCCGTGAGCTGCAAGTAAACCCAATCGGCTACACGGTGCGCAGACAATCGCAGTTCTGCGGCGCTCACGGTGTCCTTGAAATCGCCTTTGTCCTGACCTTTGACCACATCCCACAAACGGGCACGCACGTCATAACGCCCGTCGGCCAAACGAGTGACCGAGCCGGCCAGCAAGGCTTCGGCCGACAACTGACGCCAAGGGGTCCAGTCGGGACGGCTGTTCTCATCCATCACGGCACTGCCTGCGGCCAGACCCTTGAACTGACCACTGCGCTCGAGATCGGCTTGAACAATACCGGCCAACTTTTGCGGCGCCGTGGCTTCACCCTTGAAAGGCACCATCACCACGGGCAACTGGGTCATGCCCACCCCCGTCACTTCGACCCTGAACTGGGCCCATGCGGGCGCGGCCAAAGCACTCAGAACCAACAGCTTCAACAGCCAAGGCAAGCAGCCCATGCGCAAAAAAAGAAGATTCATGTGAACAGGGAGATCATTCAAAACAGAAAGCCGTGATCGTACACCGTTGAAACAGCTTTCTGCGCCTTATTGGACGCTGGTTGGCCTACGGTCAACGCTGCCATCCTTACAATCGAGGCCATGAGCCAGCCCCCCATCCCTTCCACGCCCCCAGCCAGCATCCGGGTCCGGCTACAACGACTGGTCCCCTACTTCGGGGGCCAGAAGGGCATATGGGCTGTGGCGATTGCGGGCACCTTGATGGCCGCCTTGACAGAGCCGATGATTCCGGCCCTGTTTCAACCCCTTTTGGACAAAGGCTTTGCCGAAAACAAACTGCCACTGTGGGCCATTCCTGCCGCCGTGGTTGGCCTGTTCACCGTGCGCGGTGTCGCCAACTTCATTTCCCAATACGCGCTGTCCAGGCTGACCAACGATGGCATGGAAAAACTCCGGTCACAGTTGTTTGCCCAACTGATGAAGGCCGATTTGTCCTTGTTCTCTAGGCAATCGGCCAGTACCCTGTCCAACACCATCGTTTATGAAGTCCAAAACGGTGCTTCGCAATTGGTGTCCGCCGTCATCGCTTTGGCACGTGACGGTTTCACGCTGATCGCCTTGCTGAGTTACCTGATGTGGCTCAACTGGAAACTGACCCTCGTGGTCTTTACCGTGGCCCCCGGTTTGAGCTGGATCATCAAGGCCCTTACCCGGCGTCTTTACAAACTGACCAAGGAAAGTCAAACCGCGACCGACAACTTGGCTTATGTGGTCGAGGAAAACGTGCTGGCGCACCGGGTGGTTCGCCTGCAAGGCGGGCAGACGCATCAGATGGCTCGATTTGGACAACTGGCCAAGGTACTGCGCAGACTGGCACTCAAAACCACGGTGGCGTCAGCTGCCATGACCCCCCTGACCCAAATCATGGCGGCTTTGTCCTTGTCCATGGTGCTGGTGATTGCGCTGTACCAAAGCCAAAATGGCGCATCGGGTGCCACCGTAGGTGGATTTGTCGCATTCATCACCGCCATGCTGATGCTGGTCGCTCCCATCAAGCGCTTGGCTGAAATCTCCAGCCCCATCACCCGTGGCTTGGCAGCGCTCGAAAGGGGCCTGGCCCTGCTGCATGAAGCCAAGGAGGAAACTCAAGGCTCCTTCAGCACCGTCCGCGCCCAAGGGGCCATCGAGTGGCGCAATGTCCATTTGCAGTTCACCCCCGAAGGGCAACCTGCCTTGTCGGCTATCGACCTGAAGGTCCAACCGGGGGAAACCGTGGCCCTGGTGGGCACATCGGGTGCGGGCAAAACCACACTGATCCAGTTGCTGCCTCGATTTGTGCAGCCCAGCGCGGGCGAAGTCCTCATCGATGGCGTGCCCATCCAGGACTGGGCCTTGCACAGTTTGCGCCGTCAGATCGCCATGGTCAGCCAAGACGTGGTCATGCTCAACGACACCGTGGCGGCCAATGTCTGCCTGGGACACGATGCCGACCCTCTGCGCATTCAAGCCAGCCTCGAAGCCGCCAATTTGTGGGGCCATGTGTCGCAAATGCCGCTAGGCGTGGACACGCTGCTGGGCCACAACGCCAACCAACTCTCGGGTGGCCAGCGCCAGCGCTTGGCGATCGCCCGCGCTTTGTACAAAGATGCGCCGATCCTGATCCTGGACGAAGCCACCTCGGCACTGGACAACGAATCCGAGCGCTTGGTCCAGGACGCTTTGCAAAAGCTCATGCAAGGACGCACCACCTTGATCGTGGCGCACCGCCTGTCCACCATTGAGCACGCCGACCGGGTCATTGTGATGGAGCGCGGTCGCATCGTGGAGCAAGGCGCCCCCGCCGAGTTGCTGGCGCGTGGCGGCGCTTATGCGCGTCTACACCACCGGGGCGAATGGGCCAGTGAAGCCCCTGCTGCCAAGGCCACCCCGTCGATCTGAGGCACCTCAGAGCAGCACGATGTCGTACTGCTCCGGCCCCAAGGACGCCTCGACCTGCAGCGAAATTGGCTTGGCGATGAAGTCCGACAGGCCTGCCAAGTGTTGGCTTTCCTCGTCCAGCAGCAAATCGATGACCGCCGAGGTGGCCACAATGCGGAACTCACGGGGGTTGAATTGACGCGCTTCGCGCAGGATCTCGCGCAGGATGTCGTACACCACCGATCGTGGTGTTTTGACGATCCCCTTGCCTTGGCAACTCGGGCAGGGCTCGCACAACATGTGCGCCAGCGACTCGCGGGTGCGCTTGCGCGTCATCTCGAGTAAACCCAAAGACGAAAACCCACCCGCCATGGTCTTGACGCGATCTCGCGCGAGTTGTTTACGGAACTCGGCCAGGACGGCATCCTGATGTTCGGGGCGGGCCATGTCAATGAAGTCGGCGATGACGATGCCGCCCAGGTTGCGCAGGCGCAGTTGCCGCGCAATGGCTTGGGCTGCTTCGAGGTTCGTCTTGAAAATCGTGTCTTCAAAATTTCGCGCGCCGACATAGCCGCCCGTGTTCACGTCCACCGTGGTCAGTGCCTCGGTCTGATCGATGATCAGGTAACCGCCCGATTTGAGCTCGACCCGCCGGCCCAGCGCCTTGGCGATTTCCTCGTCAATGGCATACAGGTCAAAAATCGGCCGTTCACCTTTGTACAGCTGCAAACGCTCAGCGGCTTTGGGCATGAACTCGCGGCCAAACGCCTCCAACTTGGCAAACTGCTCTTGCGAGTCAATTCGGATGCTTTGGGTGGCCTCACCCACCAGATCGCGCAGCACGCGCTGCAAGAGCGTCAGGTCCTGGTGCAACAAAGATGCTGGCGGCAAGCGCAGCGAAGCCTCCTTGATGCGCGCCCAAGTCTTGCGCAGGTAGGCGATGTCGTCTTGCAACTCTTCGTCGCTGGAGTCTTCGGCGTTGGTGCGCAAAATGAAGCCGCCCCCTGCAGGCCCCACCAAAGCCTGCACCCTTTGGCGCAACGCATCGCGTTGATCAGCGGGTATTTTTTGGGACACACCGATGTGGTCGTCTTGCGGCAAAAACACCAGATGGCGGCCCGCGATGCTGATTTGCGTGGACAGGCGCGCGCCCTTGGTGCCCATGGGGTCCTTGATGACCTGCACCATGATGGCGCGGCCTTCAAATACCTGCTTTTCAATCGGCACCAGCGGCTGACCCGTGCGGGCTGCTGCGGCCTCGCCTTCGGCATGCTTTTGCCAAACATCGGCCACATGCAAAAAAGCCGCTTTGTCCAGGCCAATGTCGATGAAGGCCGATTGCATGCCCGGCAGCACGCGGGCCACTTTGCCCAGATACACATTGCCCACCAGTCCGCGCTCGAGCGTGCGCTCGACATGCAACTCCTGCACCGCGCCAAATTCAACCACCGCGACCCGCGTTTCTTGGGGCGACCAATTGACCAAAATATCTTGTTGCATGGAGGGCATCAGATGGGGAAAAAGGGAAAAAACTCGGGTAACGAAACAGCGCCATCAGGGCTCTGGCTGGCGTGAACGCTCAACAACGCACGCCCAAGGACCGCAGCAATACTGCAGCCTCGAACAGCGGCAAACCCATGATGCCTGAATAACTGCCTCGGATCTGTTCAATATGGGCAGCAGCCTTGCCCTGCACCCCGTAAGCTCCGGCTTTGCCCATGGGCTCGCCTGTGGCCACATAGGCCTTGATTTGCGCGGGCGACATGGGCGCAAAGCGCACCCAGGACTCGGACACCACCGACACCCGCTTGACACCCTTTTGCACCGCCACGGCCGTCAACACCCGGTGGTTTTGACCCGCCAGACGCTGGAGCATGCGCACCGCATCGGCCTCGTTCGCAGGTTTGCCCAAAATCTCACGACCCAGACACACGGTGGTGTCGGCGCACAGCACCGGCGCTGCAGTCAAGCCTTGGCGCTTCAAGCGCTGAACCGCCGCATCGAGTTTGAGACCGGTGACCCGCGCCACGTAACGCGCAGGCGCTTCAGCGCCACGCACCTCTTCCAGAGACTCGGCATCCTCTTCTGGCGAGGCCAGCAGCAGCTTGTGGGCCACACCGATTTGGTCAAGGAGCTGACTGCGACGGGGGCTTTGAGAAGCGAGGTAGATGAAGTCGCTCATTCGCGGTGGTAAGGGTGGTTGGCGTTGATGGACCAGGCGCGGTAGAGCTGCTCGATCAACAGCACCCGGGCCATGGCGTGGGGCAAGGTCATATCAGACAAGCGGATGCGCTCATGCGCGGCTTGCCGGAACTCGGGCTCCAACCCATCAGGGCCGCCAATGACCAAGGCCACATCGTCACCGCCGAGTTGCCAGCTGGTCAGGCGGGTGGCCAGAGCTTGGGTGGTCAAGTTGGTACCGCGTTCGTCAAGCACCACAATTCGGGTGCCGCGCGGAATCGCCGCCTCGATGCGCTGGCGCTCTGCGACGTACAGGTTGGGAAGGGTTTTTGAGCCCCGGGGCTCGGTTTTCACGGCCTTGAGCTCGACCTTGAGCTCAGGCGGAAAGCGTTTGGCGTAGTCCTCCCAAGCGGTCTGCGCCCAATCCGGCACACGCAGGCCGACCGCAACGATCAGCAGCTTCATGCAAGATCAGTCGGCTTTGCGGCGCGTGGTCGCTTGCACGGCCTTGCGCGCTGGGGCTTTTTTGGCTGCCGGTTTTGCTGCAGACTTGGCCGCTGCTTTGGCGGCAGGCTTGGCCGCAGGTTTACCCACCGTCTTCACCGTGGGCTTGCTGGTGGGGCTGCTGGCTTTCGGGGCCGATTTGGCCGCAGTCTTAGAGGCCGTTTTGGCTGGTACCTTGGCTGCTGGTTTGGCCGATTTGACTGGTGCCTTCAAAGCGGGTTTGGCCTTGGCGGCAGATTTGGCTGCGGGTTTGGCGGCCGACTTCTTGGCAGCGGGTGTTTTGGCCGCAGTGGATTTGGCCGCAGCTTTGCCCGTGGCTTTTTTCGCGACAGAGTTCTGAATATGGCCTTTGACCTCTGCTGTGGCAGCTGGCTTGGGCGCACCGAACTTCAGGCGCACGGGCGTGCCGCCCCAGATTTCTTCGAGGTTGTAATAGGTGCGGATGGTCGGCTGCATGACGTGCACCACGGCCTGGCCGCAGTCGACAATGATCCATTCGCCGTTGTCTTCGCCTTCGATGCGGGGCTTGCCAAAACCGGCGTTGCGCACTTTGTCGCGAACGCTGGCAGCCAGCGCCTTGGTTTGACGGTTCGAGGTGCCCGAAGCAATGATGACCCGCTCAAACAACGAGGACAGGTGTTCGGTGTCAAACACCTGGATTTCTTGGGCCTTGACGTCCTCCAGAGCGTCCACAATGGCCCGCTGGAGTTTCTGGATGTCTTTTTTGGCGGCGTTTTCGGTCATCAATGAGGCCTGTAAAGGTGGTGTTCGTGAATATAGCGCTCAACAGCGGGGGATACCAGACCGGTCAGGGCCTGCTCTGTGGCCGCCAGCACACGGATGTCCGTGGCACTGTGAGGCATCAGCGGCATGTCCAGAGTGCGAATGCGCGCTTGCAGCTTGTCTGAAATGGGAAGGGCTGAATCCGGCGCATCGGGATTTTCGTTCCAGGCACGCACAGCCATATCACGACCTGCGGCGCAGATTATAGCGATGCGGTCAATTTCACCGATCTGATGCCATGAAGGCAAAGAGCGCCGCTGGTCGTCACCGAGAAGCAAATACAACTGCGCATGCGGGTATTCGCTTTGTAACTCGTTGAGGGTATCCACCGTGTAGCTGGGTCCGGTGCGCAGGATTTCCCGCTCGTCCACCACCACTTGCGACAAATGGGCAAAGGCCAGACGCGTCATGGCCAAGCGGTGCTCAGCATCGCTGAGCTTGCGCGGTTTGTGCCAGGCTTGGCCCGTGGGCAGTACGCACACTTGATCAAGCTGCAACTGGCACATGGCCGCTTCGACCAGGGCCACATGGGCCAGATGTGGTGGGTCGAACGCGCCACCAAAAATACCCAAGCGCTCAACATTGGCCGGGGCGATTTGCATGGCAGGAGGCAGACTCAAACCCAGTCCTTGGGCACCAAAAAGTGGCTGAGCAAGCGCTCCTCTGGCGAGCCAACCTCGTCTTGGCGCTGGTAAGACCAGCGCACCTCAGGCGGCATGGACAGCAGGATCGATTCGGTGCGGCCACCGGACTGGAGTCCAAAATGCGTACCACGGTCCCAAACCAGGTTGAACTCGACATAGCGACCACGGCGGTAGAGCTGAAAATCTCGTTCGCGCTCGCCATAAGGCGTGTCCTTACGGCGCATCACGATGGGCATGTAGGCCGTCAGCAGTGAATCGGCCACGCTTTGCAGCATGGCAAAGCTTTGGTCCATGCCCAACTCTGAAAAATCGTCGAAGAAAATGCCGCCCACGCCGCGCTGCTCACGGCGGTGTTTGTTGCAAAAATAATCGTCGCACCAGGTTTTAAAACGCGGGTGCAAGGCCTCGCCAAACGGGGCCAACGCGTCTTTGCAGGACTGGTGGAAATGCACCGCGTCTTCGTCAAAGCCGTAATAAGGCGTCAGGTCCATGCCGCCACCAAACCAGGCCACGGGCGCCCTGCCCTCAGGCTTGGCCGCGATCATGCGCACGTTCATGTGCACCGTGGGCACATAGGGGTTGCGCGGGTGAAAGACCAAGGAAACGCCCATCGCCTCAAAGGCCGAGCCGGCCAACTCAGGGCGGTGCTGGGTAGCCGAAGGGGGCAACTGTGGTCCTGTGACGTGCGAAAAACCGCAACCGGCCCGTTCAAAAATCGGCCCACCTTCCAGAATCTGGGTGATGCCGTTGCCCTGGAGTTTTTCGCCTGGGTCTTTTTGCCAAGCGTCGGTCAGAAAAGGGGTACCGTCCAGAGTGGTCAAAGCCCCGGTGATGCGGGACTGCAAGCCCACCAAGTATTTTTTGACGGTGCCGAGTTCAAAAGGGGTGCTCATGGTGGATTTGGACGTTAAAAAGGTTCAGAAATCTTCATGGTTTCAGGCGAGGCGATTCAACCGCCTGACCAGGACGCCATGGGAGTATGGGGCCCATCTGGTGCTCATGGAAGCCTTTGACACCCTGAAAAACTTGGGCCATGTGGGCGTAATCGCGCTCGACATCTCCGGTCAGGTCGTAAAAGTCGACCACACTGAAGCGGCGCTGCCCCCAGTCGAGCTTGACGAGCGCCAGCGGCACCTGCGCCCCCAGGGCCAACTGGTAAAAGCCGCTGCGCCAGCCGGGTGTGAGGCTGCGTGTGCCCTCGGGGGCCAGGCCTAGCCAGAGCAATTGGTCGTTTTGCTTGTGCTGCTCAAACACATGCACCATCTGGCCCACCACTCCGCGAGATGAGCTGCGGTCAATCGGGATGCCGCCAACCCAGCGCATCCAGGTACCGATCAACGGAAACTTGAACAGCGAGTCCTTGCCCCAAAAATGCGCCGGAATGCCCAGCGCCCATTTGGCCAGCATGCCGATGGGGAAATCCCAGTTGCTGGTGTGCGGGTAAACAATGGCCACGCCCTGTCGGGTGGGAAAGCCATCAAAGTCCAAGCGCCAACCCAGCGTTTTCAAAACCCACCGGGCCAGACGGGAGCCCTTGAAGGTCACAGGATGGTGGGTCAAGAGGCTCATGAGAGAGGAGGTGCTTCAGTTTTTGATGGCGCGGTAACCAATGTCCTGGCGCATCTGCATGCCGTCAAAGGCAATGGGGCTGGCGGTTTGGTAGGCTTTTTGCTGCGCCTGCTTGACCGAATCGGCCAGCGCCGTGACGCACAGCACACGCCCACCCGACGTCAGGATTTGGCCCTCTTTTTCGGTGGTGCCCGCATGGAACACCATGGCATCGTCTTGGTCTTTTGGCAGGCCAGTGATCGCGTCGCCCTTGCGCGGGTTGAGTGGGTAACCGGCTGCGGCCATGACCACGCCCAAAGCGACGCGGCGGTCCCATTCCATCTCCAACTGGTCCAGGCCTTCAGCGGTCGCGGCTAAAAGTACATCCAAGAGGTCAGTCTTCAGGCGCATCAGGATCGGCTGGGTTTCGGGGTCACCCATACGGCAATTGAATTCCAGGGTTTTGATGCGCCCTTGCAGGTCGATCATCAGGCCCGCATACAAAAACCCGGTGTAGTTGATGCCGTCTTTCTCCATGCCGCGGATGGTGGGCAAGATGACCTCGCGCATGGCGCGGGCGTGCACCTCGGCCGTGACCACGGGCGCGGGCGAATAAGCGCCCATGCCGCCTGTGTTGGGGCCTTCATCGCCGTCCTGCAGGCGTTTGTGGTCTTGGCTGGTGGCCAGCGCCGCCACATTCTTGCCATCGCACAGCACCATGAAACTGGCTTCTTCGCCTTGCAAAAATTCCTCGATCACCACTCGCGGCACTGCCAGCCCGTCCGCGCCTGCGTTGTGCGTCACACCCAAGGTGTTGTCCAGCAGCATGAAGTCAATCGCCTCATGGGCCTCGGCCAGCGTCATGGCCACCACCACGCCTTTGCCTGCCGCCAAACCGTCGGCCTTGACCACGATGGGCGCGCCTTGGCGGTCCACGTAGGCATGGGCTAGGGCCGCATCGGTGAAGGTCTCAAATGCGGCCGTGGGGATGCCATGGCGATGCATGAAGGCTTTGGAGAAGGCTTTGGAGCTCTCCAGCTGGGCCGCCGCTTGCGTGGGGCCAAAAATGCGCAGGCCATGCGCTCGAAAGTCGTCCACGATGCCCGCCGCCAAGGGGGCTTCGGGGCCCACCAAGGTCAAACCGATGCCATTGTCCAAGACCCACTGGCGCAGCAGAGCCAAGTCGGTGATGGGCACATTGACCAGGTTTTTGTCTTTGGCCGTGCCGCCATTACCGGGCGCCACGTAAACCTGCTGCACCTTGGGCGACTGCGCCAGTTTCCACGCCATGGCGTGCTCACGGCCACCACTGCCGACTACCAATACTTTCATCCAACTTCCTTAAGCTTCAAATTCGGCGTTGTGGAAAACGTTTTGCACATCGTCCAAGTCTTCCAATATATCCAATAATTTTTGCATTTTGGCCGCTTCATCACCTGACAAAGACACTGAATTTTCGGCTCGCCAGGTGACTTCAGCCATCTCGGCCACCAGTCCGGCGGCCTCCAGCGCGTTTTTCACGGCCTCAAAATCAGCGGGTGTGGTCAAGACCTCGATCGCGCCCTCCTCGTCTGTGAGCACGTCTTCGGCACCGGCTTCCAGCGCCACCTCCATGACACGGTCCTCCGAAGTACCAGGGGCGAAAATCAGTTGCCCACAGTGCTTGAACTGAAACGCCACCGAACCCTCGGTGCCCAGGTTACCGCCGTGCTTGCTCAAGGCGTGGCGCATTTCGGCCACGGTGCGCACCCGGTTGTCGGTCATGGTGTCCACAATGATGGCCGCGCCGCCAATGCCGTAACCCTCGTAACGAATTTCTTCGTAGCTCACGCCTTCCAGGTTGCCCGTGGCCTTGTCCACGTTGCGCTTGATGGTGTCAGCAGGCATGTTGGCCGCTTTGGCCTTTTCGATGGCCAAGCGCAGACGCGGATTGGCACTGACATCACCGCCACCCGTTCGGGCCGCCACCATGATTTCACGCACCACACGGGTCCAAATACGTTGCCTTTTTTCGTCTTGTCTGCCCTTGCGGTGCTGAATATTTGCCCATTTACTGTGGCCAGCCATCGGGAATTCCTTGATTGTTGATTTAACCTAGAGGTTGGATTTTACTTTTCACTCCGGGGAGGAGATTTTCGATGGCTGATCCGATGTTGATTGCTCAAAATGCCCAGGCGCAGTGTCACCTGCTGCCGGGTTTGGCGAACCGCCACGGCCTGATCACCGGGGCCACCGGCACTGGCAAAACCGTGACCTTGCAAACCCTGGCCGAAAGCTTTTCACGCCTGGGCGTGCCGGTCTTCATGGCCGACGTCAAAGGCGACCTGACCGGGGTCAGCCAAGCGGGCAAGATCGGCGACAAGCTGGCCGCAGTTTTGAAAGACCGGGGGCTCTCTCTGCCCGAGCCACTGGCCTGCCCCACCACCGTGTGGGACGTGTTTGGCGAGCAAGGGCACCCGGTGCGCGCCACCATCTCCGACATGGGGCCCTTGCTGCTGACGCGCATGCTGGGCCTGAACGACACCCAAGCTGGGGTGCTTAACCTGGTGTTCAAGATCGCCGACGACAACGGTTTGCTGCTGCTGGACATGAAAGACCTGCGGGCCATGCTGCAGTACGTGGGCGACAACGCCAAACAGTTCACCACCGAGTACGGCAACATCAGCGCTGCCAGCATCGGGGCCATCCAGCGGGGCTTGGTGCAAATCGAAACCCAGGGCGGTGACCAGTTCTTTGGTGAGCCCATGCTCAACATCGAAGACTTCATGCAAACCGACGCGCAGGGCCAGGGGGTGGTGAACATCCTGGCGGCCGACAAGCTCATGAACTCGCCGCGCCTGTACGCCACCTTCTTGCTGTGGATGCTGTCGGAGTTGTTCGAGGTGCTGCCCGAGATTGGCGATCCGGAAAAACCCAAGTTGGTGTTCTTTTTTGACGAAGCGCATTTGCTGTTCAAGGATGCGCCTGCGGTCCTGGTCGAGCGCATCGAGCTGGTGGTGCGCCTGGTGCGCTCCAAAGGCGTGGGGGTGTACTTCGTCACACAAAACCCGCTGGACATCCCCGACAGTGTGCTGGGCCAGCTGGGTAACCGGGTGCAACACGCCCTGCGCGCCTACACCCCGCGCGACCAAAAGGCCGTGAAATCCACCGCGCAAACCATGCGCCCCAAGGCGGGCTTGGACATCGAGGCGGCCATCACCGAGCTGGCTGTGGGAGAAGCCCTTGTAAGCTTCCTGGATGCCAAGGGCCGCCCCTGCGAAACCGAGCGTGTGTTTGTGCTTCCCCCCGGCAGCCAGCTGGGCCCCATCACCCCCGCCCAGCGCCAGGCGCTGGTTCAGGGCTCTTTGGTGGCCGGGGTGTACGAGCAAGCCCAGGAGCGAGAGTCGGCTTATGAACGCATCAAGGGACAGGCCACGGCGACCGGCCAAGCCAGCGCCACCAACCCCTTGCCGGGCCAGGCACCGGCTGGGGCCGAACCTGCCAG
>JBIKSF010000114.1:0-6193 GCA_044348785.1 Limnohabitans sp. | reverse complement strand
TTTCGAGGACTTGATTCGAGTACCCCCCAACACAGACTTACAATCGCGCAAGTTTTTTGGAGTTCAAATGTCATCTTTATTGAAACTATCAAGCGGCATTGACCGATTGAACCAAGCGGTGGGCAAGTTCACCACGTGGCTGATTTTGATCGTGACCCTCATCAGTGCAGGCAATGCCATTGTCCGCAAGGCCTTCAACGTGAGCTCGAACGGTTTGCTGGAGATTCAGTGGTACCTGTTTGCGGCCGTCTTTTTGCTGGGCGCAGGTTATGGTTTGCTGAAAAATTCCCACGTGCGGATTGACTTTATTTCGTCCATGTTGACGGCGCGTGCACGCAACTGGATCGATGTGGGTGGCATCTTGCTGGCCCTGTTTCCGTTTTGTTTCTTGTGCATTTACTTGTCTTGGCCCTTGTTCATGCAGGCTTACATCAGCGGCGAAATGTCCTCCAATGCGGGCGGCCTCATCCGGTGGCCCGTCTACGCTTTGTTGCCCTTGGGTTTTGCCTTGCTGATGTTGCAAGGCGTGTCCGAGTTGATCAAGCGTTTGTCGTTTTTGACCGGATCCGGAGAAGACCCCTTGTCGTCTGAAGACACCATGTCAGACGAAGAAAAAGAACTCTTGGAACTTGAAAAAATCGCGCAGCAAGCGCAGGGAGCACGTTGATGGAAGCGACTTTTTTGGCACAGAACTTTGTGCCCATCATGTTTGCCGGTTTGTTTGTGCTGCTGCTGACCGGTTTTCCGGTGGCTTTCGCCCTGGCAGCTTGCGGTTTGGGCTTTGGCTTCATCGGCATGGAGGCGGGGCTGTTCCCTGCCTCGTTGTTCCAGGCCCTGCCGCTGCGCATTTTCGGCATCATGCAAAACGACACTTTGCTGGCCATTCCGTTTTTCACCTTCATGGGCATCATCTTGCAAAAATCCGGCATGGCCGAGGACTTGCTGGAGACGGTGGGCCAGGTGTTTGGTCCTGTGCGTGGTGGCGTGGCCATCGCGGTGATTTTGGTGGGCGCCTTGCTGGCGGCCACCACCGGCGTCGTGGCTGCGGCCGTGATTTCCATGGGCTTGATTTCTTTGCCCATCATGCTGCGCTACGGTTACAGCCGGGTGATCGCCACAGGGGCCATCACGGCCTCGGGCACCTTGGCGCAAGCCATCCCACCCTCCTTGGTGTTGATCGTGCTGGCCGACCAATTGGGCCGTTCGGTGGGTGACATGTACGCCGGCGCTTTGGTGCCCGGCTTGTTGCTGGTGGGGCTGTACATCTTGTTCATTGTGGTCGTGGCAATTTTCAAACCGGCTTTGGTGCCGGCCTTGCCGCCCGAAGCCCGCATCTACCGCGAGGCCAATGGCAAATCTGGCCATGTGTCCTTGATGTTTCTTTTGATTTTGTGTGCGGCTGTGGGTTTTGCATGGGCTTCGTCCCACGATGCCATCATGACCGCTTGGCTCGACCGCACCCAAGAGTCGCCCGGTGACGAGATGGTGATCATGTCCTTGACCGTCGCGTCCTTGGTGGCCTTGGCTTTGGCCATCATGAACCGTATCACCGGCATGGGCTTGCTGTCGCGCTTGGCCGAGCAAGTGACCTTTGTGCTGATGCCGCCTCTGATCCTGATCTTTTTGGTGCTGGGCACGATTTTCTTGGGTGTCGCAACCCCCACAGAGGGCGGCGCGATGGGCGCTTTGGGCGCTTTGATCCTGGCTGTGAGCAGAAAGCGCCTGGACAAGAAATTGATGAACCAAGCGCTGGAAAACACGGCCAAGCTGGCGTCGTTTGTGCTGTTCATCCTGATCGGCTCCACCGTTTTCAGCTTCACCTTCAATGCGGCCGATGGCCACATCTGGGTGGAGCACCTGTTCTTGGACATGCCCGGCGGCGCGATCGGTTTCCTGATTGTGGTCAACATCCTGATTTTCATCTTGGGTTGTTTCATCGACTTCTTTGAAATCGCCTTCATCGTGATCCCGATCCTGGCCCCTGTGGCCGAGAAGATCCTGCCCGGTTTGGTGCCTGGCATGACGGCCGACCAAGCCATGATCTGGTTTGGGGTGATCGTGGCGATGAACCTGCAGACCTCGTTCTTGACGCCGCCTTTTGGCTTTGCGCTGTTCTATTTGCGCAGTGTGGCGCCCAAAAACGATTACAAGGACCGCATCACGGGCGAAAACATCCCGGCAGTCAAGACCTCTGAGATCTACAAAGGCTCGATCGCATTCATCGTTTTGCAGTTGATCATGGTGGCTGCCATCATCATCTTCCCCAACTTGGTGACCGGCGGCCTCAAGGAAGGCATCAAGATCGATGCCGATGCTGCTTTCGAGCAAATGGCCGACCAAGCAGGGGAGGACAGTGACAAGGACGACGAAGTGAACTTGGATGACATGAAGCCTTCTGAAGATGCCGCTGCAGAAGATGACCCCGCCAAGGCCTTGGAAGCCGATATGAAAGCTGGCAAGAAGTAAATTCTTGTCGCCCTCCGAAGAGCCCGGTTCGCCGGGCTTTTTTCATGGCGCTGACCTATGCAAACTTGTTCATAGTGGACACCCCTTATGCCTTGATGGGTGCTTGTCCCTTAGCATCCAAAGCGCTGTATGAACACTTTCTCCGACAGCGTCCTGACGGCGCTGAACCTCGTCACCTCTTTTGATCCTGCCTTGTGGGTGGTCGTCACTCGGTCTTTGGCCGTGAGTGCCACGGCCTGCCTGCTGGCCTATGGCGTGGGTGTGGCGCTGGGCGCCTGGTTGGCGGTGACGCGTTTTGCCGGGCGTGGTGCGGTGCTGGTGGGTCTGAACACTTTGCTGGCGCTGCCTTCTGTGGTGGTGGGCCTGGTGGTGTATTTGCTGCTGTCGCGCACCGGGCCTTTGGGTTTTTTGGGTTGGATGTTCAGTTTTCAGGCCATGGTGCTGGCCCAGTTCATTTTGGTGGTGCCGGTGGTGGCCGCGCTCACGCGCCAGGTGGTCGAAGATGTGGAGCGCCAGCATGGCGAACAATGGGCCTCGCTGGGCGCAGGCCCTTGGCTGCGCAGCTTGCTGCTGGCCTGGGACGAGCGCTTGGCACTGTTGACCATTGGCGTCACGGCATTCGGCCGTGCCATCTCTGAAGTCGGTGCGGTGATGATCGTGGGCGGCAACATCGATGGCTTCACCCGGGTCATGACCACGGCCATTGCCCTGGAGACCAGCAAGGGCGACCTGCCGCTGGCGCTGGGTCTGGGCATGGTGCTGCTGGCGGTGGTGTTGCTGCTCAATGCGCTGGTGGCGGGCCTGCGGCGCTGGGGTGAGGCACGCCATGCTCGGCCCGCTGCGGCCGATGGTCTGGTGGGTGCACAGCCATGAGCGCCGTGCAGATCACGCTGGACGCGGTGAGCGTCCAGCTGGGCGCGCAACAGGCCTTGAAGGGCGTGAGCTTGCACATTGCGGCGGGTGAACGCGTGGCACTGGTGGGGGCCAATGGCTCGGGCAAAAGCACTTTGCTGCGCACACTGCATGGTTTGGTGCCGCCCACACAAGGGCAGGTGACTCAAGCGCCGGGTGTGCGTCAGGCCATGCTGTTCCAAAGGCCGCACATGCTGCGCCTGTCGGCCTTGAACAATGTGGCGCTGGGTGTGTGGCTGGACCGTTCGCTGGCTTTGAATTGGCGCGCCGCAAAGGCCTTGGCTCTGCAGGCTTTGCAGCGTGTGGGCCTGCAGTCTGTGGCGCAGCAAAACGGTCGCCAGTTGTCGGGTGGGCAGCAGCAGCGCCTGGCTTTGGCCCGCGCTTGGGCGCGGCAGCCCGATGTCTTGCTGCTGGATGAACCCACGGCCAGTTTGGACCCGCACGCCAAGCGTGAGGTGGAGGCCCTGATGGCCGACTTTGCGGCAGGCTCAGCGCCCGATCAACCGCTGACCCTGGTCTGGGCCAGCCACAACTTGGGTCAAGTCAAACGCCTGGCCACCCGCGTCATTTATCTGGAGTTCGGCCGCGTTTTGGCCGACCTGCAAGTTTCTGATTTTTTCAACCCTACCTTGCTCGCCGAGCGCAGCCCGGCAGCCCATGCTTTTGTTCAAGGAGAACTTTCATGACTTTCAAAACTTCCATGACCCGTCGCGCTTTGGTGTGCGCCGTTTTGGCCACCACCTCGGTCTGGGCGCAAGCCCAATCGATCGTGATGTCGTCGACCACATCGACCGAGCAATCCGGTTTGTTCGCCCACTTGCTGCCTGCCTTTAAAAAGGTCAGTGGGCTCGATGTGAAAGTGGTGGCCTTGGGCACCGGCCAAGCGCTGGACATGGCGCGCCGGGGTGACGCCGATGTGGTGTTTGTGCACGACCAGGCGGCCGAAGACAAATTTGTGGCCGATGGCTTTGGCATCAAGCGCTTGCCCGTCATGTACAACGACTTTGTGCTGATTGGCCCCAAGGCCGACCCGGCAGCCACCAAGGGCAAAGACATCGTGGCGGCCTTGGCCAAATTGTCTGCAAGCAACGCGGCCTTTGTGTCCCGTGGGGACAAGAGCGGCACGCATGCGGCCGAGCTGCGTTTCTGGAAAATCGCCAATCTGACGGACAAGAAAGGCAGCGGCTACAAAGAATGCGGCTGCGGCATGGGTCCGGCTTTGAACATCGCTGCATCTTCTGGCGCTTATGTGCTGGCCGACCGTGCCACTTGGCTCAACTTCAAGAACCGCGCTGATTTGGCCATCTTGGTAGAGGGCGACAACCGCTTGTTCAACCAATACGGCGTGATGGTGGTCAACCCCGCCAAACATGCGCACGTCAAACAAGCCGATGCGCAGAAGTTTGTGGACTGGATCACCTCGGCCGCAGGGCAGGGCGTGATTGCGGATTACAAAATTGGGGGCGAGCAGTTGTTCTTCCCGAACGCGGGCAAGTGAGCTCAGGCTTGATCAGCTTTTGGGCAAGCCGAGCTTGCGGTACACCGTGGCACGGCTGATGCCCAAGCTGCGGGCGGCTTCGGCCACGTTGCCTCGCGCTTGGTTCACCGCCTCGCGGATCATCTCGGTTTGCACGTCCTTGAGCGGTTTCGGCGCGCTGTCTTGGGCAGGCCTTGGCGCTGTGGGCTGAGTTACTGACTGGCCTGGCTGCAAGGCCTGGGTTTGCAGGCGCAGGCCTGACCACAGCGGCAGTTCCTGCGTTTGGCCCCGGCGGTTGGCCGCATCGAACAGGCATTCCCAAGACGAGGCAAACACATCGCTGGCGTGCAACGTCTGGCCTTGTGTGGCGGGTGACAGGGACAGCATTTGCCGTGCGGTCGGATTGGCCCCTACGATGTGGCCATCTCTGTCCAGCGTGAGCAAGCCGTCGCTGTCGTCACCCGGCTGGTTGCCGGGCCAGTTCAGGCGCAGCACCAGGGCATGCGCCGTGGACAGCAACCAGCTGTTTTCGATGCTGCGGGCCGAGCGCCGCACCAGGTGTTTCAGGGCAGGGCGCTCAGTGGTCTCGATGCCGGTCAGGTCGAGCATGCCCGCGCACAGGCCGTCGGGCCCAAACACGGGGGCTCCTGCACAGCTGTAGACACTGTTGTTTTGGAAGAAATGTTCGCCCCGGTGCAGCCAAACGGGTTGCAGCTCGGTCAATGCTGCGCTGATGGCGGTGGTGCCGACGGCTTTTTCGGACAAATCGACGCCTACGCGGGCAATCACCCCGGCTCGGCGGTCTTGCCGGTCCACAGGCCCATGTACATCCACCACGATGCCCTGCGCATTGGTCAAGATGGCGAAATACCGGATGTCGGCAATGGCCCGCGCCAGTTCGGCCAGCACCGGCTGGGCCGCTTGCACCAGCGGGCGGCTGGCTTCTTGCACGCGGCGCATCTGCTGGGCTGAAATGGCGTCAAAGTCCACCGGCTGGTCCGGCTGCAGGCCCATGCCCAGGCAGCGCTGCCAGGATTGGGCGATCCAATTGGGGATGCCCGCACCCACAGTTTCGGTGTGTCCCTGAAAAACCATGTGGCGTGCTTGGGCGATCCGCTCCAAGCGATCGCCGGAAAGTGCAGTCTGGGGCATGTCAGATGTGTATCAAGCTGAGAATTTTTGGTGTGACCCTGCATAACCTAGGGTTAATACGGATCATTTTGCTGGGCTGTGGGCCAACAATGCCTATGCATTCTGATTCATAAGCTCGGGCTTGAAAAGTCCGACACCTCACAGGAGATACACATGCAGAAAGTCCTGCACATCAATCCGGACAAA
>JBIKSF010000113.1:0-6233 GCA_044348785.1 Limnohabitans sp. | reverse complement strand
TGATGCCAGGTGACAACGTGTCGATCACTGTGAAGCTGATCAACCCCATCGCGATGGAAGAAGGCTTGCGCTTCGCTATCCGCGAAGGTGGCCGCACGGTTGGCGCTGGCGTGGTTGCCAAGATCATCGCCTAAATAATTTGCTGTAGGGGTATAGCTCAATTGGCAGAGCGTCGGTCTCCAAAACCGAAGGTTGTAGGTTCGATTCCTACTGCCCCTGCCACCTGAAAGGGTGGATTTTCAAGCCCGCTAGACTCTAGCGGGCTTCCTTGTCTGATAGGAGTCTTCTCGAGGGAGGGCTCAATAAAGGTTTAAAGCCGTATGGCAACGTCCGAAGTTCAAACTGTGAGTGCTGCTGGTGACAAGATGCGTCTGGCATTGGCTGGTGCATTGGTCATTGCTGCATTGGTGGCCTTCTACATGTTGGCTGGCAAAGGTGGTTTGGCCCAATGGGCGGGCCTGCTCGTCGGTTTGGCGGCCAGCGTCGTGGTGTTTTTTACTTCCGAGTCCGGGCGTCAATTGGTGGCTTTTGGCCGCGATGCTGTTCGCGAAGTCAAGAAAGTGGTCTGGCCTGAGCGCAAAGAGGCTCTGCAGATCACGGCTTATGTCTTTGCCTTTGTGGTGGTGATGGCTTTGTTCTTGTGGCTCACCGACAAAACTCTGGAATGGGTTTTCTACGATCTGATTCTTGGGTGGAAAAAATAATGAACGATGCAGTAGTCAACGCGGCAATGGCGGGTTCCTCGACCAATCCGGACCTGAAGTGGTACGTCGTTCATGCCTATTCGGGCATGGAAAAAGCGGTTGAGCGCAACATCATTGAGCGCATCGCCCGCTCAGGTATGGAGTCCAAGTTTGGCCGTATTTTGGTGCCTACAGAAGAAGTGGTCGAAGTCAAAAACGGCCAAAAACGCACCACTGAACGCAAATTTTTCCCCGGCTACGTGCTGGTGGAAATGGTCATGGACGACGAAACTTGGCACCTGGTCAAGCACACCAACAAAGTCACTGGCTTTGTGGGTGGCGCTAAAAACCGTCCAGCACCTATTTCTGAAGCCGATGTCCAGAAAATTGTGAGTCAGATGCAAGAAGGCACGGACAAGCCACGCCACAAGGTGGAGTTTGAAGTGGGTGAATACATCCGCGTCAAAGAGGGTCCATTTACCGATTTCAACGGCACTGTTGAAGAAGTCAATTACGAGCGCAACAAGATGCGTGTATCAGTGACTATTTTTGGTCGCGCTACACCCGTTGAGTTGGAGTTCGGGCAAGTCGAAAAAACCTGATTGGTTTTGTATTTCCTGTTTGGTGCTTCCCGACTCGGCACCGAACAATATTCCAGAGTCGTTAACCCCGGGGAGCCCAAGACCAGTTGGTTTTGAGCGTTACAACCCGTAAGGAGAAAAGCATGGCGAAAAAAATCGTCGGCTTCATCAAGCTGCAAGTGCCAGCTGGTAAAGCCAATCCATCACCACCCATCGGTCCAGCACTGGGTCAGCGTGGTTTGAACATCATGGAATTCTGCAAGGCGTTCAACGCCCAGACCCAAGGCGTCGAGCCAGGTCTGCCATTGCCGGTGGTCATCACTGCGTTTGCAGACAAGTCCTTCACCTTCATCATCAAAACGCCCCCAGCGGCCACATTGATCAAGAAGTCCTTGAAGCTTGACAAGGCTTCGACCAAGCCAGGTTTGGAAAAAGTGGGCAAGATCACTCGCGCTCAGCTGGAAGAAATTGCCAAAGCCAAGATGAAAGACCTGACTGCTGCCGATCTGGACGCAGCCGTTCGCACGATCGCTGGTACTGCCCGTTCCATGGGCGTGAATGTGGAGGGCGTGTAAATGTCCAAGCTCACCAAGAAACAAAAAACCCTCGTGGGTAAAGTCGACAGCCTGAAGCTGTACGCATTGGCCGATGCTTTGACCATGGTCAAAGAGTGCGCCACTGCCAAATTTGACGAGTCCATCGACGTGGCCGTTCAGCTTGGCATCGATGCCAAGAAGTCTGACCAAGTGGTTCGTGGCGCTGTTGTGTTGCCTAACGGCACCGGCAAAACAGCACGCGTGGCCGTTTTCGCCCAAGGCGCCAAAGCTGAAGAAGCGTTGGCTGCTGGTGCGGATGTGGTCGGTATGGACGATTTGGCTGCACGCGTGAAAGCGGGCGACATGCCGTTCGACGTGGTCATTGCTGCACCCGACGCCATGCGCGTTGTGGGTACTTTGGGTCAGATTTTGGGTCCACGCGGCCTGATGCCTAACCCCAAAGTCGGTACCGTGACGCCTGACGTTGCTACCGCTGTGCGCAACGCCAAGGCTGGTCAAGTCCAGTTCCGCGTTGACAAAGCCGGTATCGTGCACGGCACTATTGGCCGCCGTTCATTCGACACGGACAAGTTGCAAGGCAACTTGGCTGCACTGATCGAAGCTCTGGTGAAAGCCAAGCCAGCCACCAGCAAGGGTGTTTACCTGCGCAAAGTGGCCGTGTCCTCGACCATGGGTGTGGGCGTTCGCGTCGACACACAATCCATCGCAGCTTGATGGCGATAAAAATTTGAGCGGGCTTTAAAGCCTGCTCAATGTGGTGGGCTGCAGAACTTGCAAAAGGACTGCAGGCCATCCAAGACCGTTGGTGCACACACCGCTGTGCTTAATCAACAAACTCTCAAGTCCGCTTGAAAGTTTGGGCCAACGCAGATGGCGATCCCGCTGCAGATGGATGAAGATCCTGAACAGTTGGTCGCTGCAAATAGGCGTGTTTCAGGGGTAACCCGAAAAACACATAAAAAGGAGTAGACCTTGAGTCTGAATCGCAGTGAGAAAGAAGCGGTCATTTCCGAAGTGACCGACCTCGCCGGTAAAGCTCAAACGCTTGTGATGGCGGAATACCGTGGTATCACGGTCGCTGACATGACCAACCTGCGCGTCAAAGCTCGCAGCCTCGGCGTATCGCTGACGGTGTTGAAAAACACCTTGGCTCGCCGTGCTGTGACAGGTACGCAGTTTGAAGTTGTCGCCGACCAGATGACCGGCCCGCTGATCTACGGCTTCTCTGAAGATGCAGTGGCTGCCGCTAAGGTGGTGGCTGACTTCGCGAAAACCAACGACAAGTTGGTCATTCGTGCAGGTGCATTTGCAGGCAAAGCATTGGACGTGAACGGCGTTAAGCAATTGGCAAACATCCCTTCGAAAGAAGTTTTGTTGGCCCAGTTGTGTGGCTTGTTGATGTCGCCTATGTCGCGTACAGCCGTTGTGCTGGGTGCGTTGGCGGCCAAAAAAGGCGAAGGCGAAGCTGTTGCCGCTTAAGGCCAGCATTCGTGTTTTAACCAATTGTTAGGAAATAAAAATGGCATTCGATAAAGACGCATTTTTGACCGCGCTGGACAGCATGACGGTCATGGAACTCAACGACCTGGTGAAAGCCATCGAAGAGAAGTTTGGTGTGAGCGCTGCCGCTATGGCCGCTCCTGCTGCAGCTGGTGGTGGCGGTGCTGCTGCTGCTGAAGAGAAGACAGAATTCAACGTTGTCTTGTTGGAAGCTGGCGCGAACAAAGTGTCCGTGATTAAAGCTGTGCGCGAAATCACCGGTCTGGGCTTGAAAGAAGCCAAAGACCTGGTGGACGGTGCTCCTAAGGCGGTCAAAGAAGGCCTGCCAAAAGCTGACGCTGAAGCCGCTAAGAAAAAGCTGGAAGAAGCTGGCGCCAAGGCCGAACTCAAGTAATTCGGTTTTGTTCCAAGGCTGGAGTGCCCGCAAGGGCCTCCAGCCTTTGGTGCTTGAAGAGCACACCGAAAAGCAGACTCAAACAGTCTTCTTTCCAGTGTTTTCTGACCCGACTGCAGAAGACCCTTGGTTCGGGTTGCGTGCAATGCGCAATCGTCCGCCAACGCTGGTAGAGGCCAGCCGCCAAGCCCGTTGAGAGAGTGCAAAAGCTCGCTCAGCACACAGTTCTGAAAGATCAAGCCCGGAGATCTCATGGCCTATTCATACACCGAACGCAAGCGAATCCGCAAAAGTTTCGGCAGCCGCGAAAGCGTGCTCGAAGTTCCTTACCTGCTACAAATGCAAAAAGATGCTTACACGTCCTTCTTGCAGGCAGGTGTCGTTTCATCCAAACGCACCCACGAGGGTTTGCAAGCGGCCTTTGAGTCGGCTTTCCCCATCGTGTCCCACAACGGTTTTGTGGAGATGAAATTCGTCGAGTACAACCTCGCTAAGCCAGCGTTTGACGTGCGCGAATGCCAGACCCGAGGTTTGACTTTCTCGTCCGCTGTGCGTGCGCGTGTTCAGCTCATCATTTACGACCGTGATTCCTCGACCTCACAAAACAAAGTGGTCAAGGAAGTGAAAGAGCAAGAGGTTTACATGGGCGAAGTGCCTTTGATGACCGACAAGGGCTCCTTCATCATCAACGGTACTGAGCGCGTGATCGTGTCCCAGTTGCACCGTTCTCCTGGCGTGTTCTTTGAACACGACAAGGGCAAGACCCACAGCTCGGGCAAATTGTTGTTTTCTGCCCGCATCATCCCTTACCGCGGTTCGTGGCTCGACTTCGAATTCGACCCGAAGGACATCCTGTACTTCCGCGTCGACCGCCGTCGTAAGATGCCCGTCTCGATCTTGCTCAAGGCCATTGGCCTGAACCCTGAATCGATCCTGGCGAACTTCTTTGTCAACGACAATTTCCGTTTGATGGACAGCGGCGCACAAATGGAATTTGTGGCCGAGCGTCTGCGCGGCGAAGTGGCACGCTTTGACATCACAGATAAGTCCGGCAAAGTGGTGGTGGCCAAAGACAAGCGGATCACCGTGCGTCACACCCGCGAACTCGAACAATCGGGCACCACGCACATCAGCGTGCCAGAAGACTATTTGCTCGGCCGTGTAGTTGCACGCAGTATCGTCGAAGCCGACACCGGCGAGATCATTGCCAAGGCCAACGAAGAACTGACCGAAGCACTGCTCAAGAAGCTGCGCACTTCTGGCATCCAGGACCTGCCATGCATTTACACGAACGAACTGGATCAGGGTGCGTACATTTCGCAAACCCTGCGCATCGACGAAACCGTTGACGAATTCGCTGCACGCGTGGCCATTTACCGCATGATGCGTCCTGGCGAGCCGCCAACAGAAGACGCTGTGCAAGCTCTGTTCCAGCGCTTGTTCTACAACCCCGATACGTACGACTTGTCGCGCGTCGGTCGCATGAAGTTCAACGCCCGTGTGGGTCGTCCAGACTCCACAGGCCCCATGGTCTTGACCAACGAAGACATCTTGGCTGTGGTCAAGATTTTGGTTGACCTGCGCAACGGCAATGGCGAAGTGGATGACATCGACCACTTGGGCAACCGCCGCGTGCGTTGCGTGGGCGAATTGGCCGAAAACCAGTACCGCACAGGTTTGGCACGTATCGAAAAAGCCGTGAAAGAGCGTTTGGGTCAAGCTGAGCAAGAACCACTCATGCCGCACGACCTGATCAACTCCAAGCCGATCTCGGCTGCGTTGAAAGAGTTCTTCGGTGCTTCCCAGTTGTCCCAGTTCATGGACCAGACCAACCCGTTGGCCGAGATCACCCACAAGCGCCGCGTGTCGGCTCTTGGCCCAGGTGGCTTGACCCGCGAGCGTGCAGGCTTTGAAGTGCGTGACGTGCACGTGACCCACTACGGTCGCGTTTGCCCGATCGAGACACCTGAAGGTCCAAACATTGGTTTGATCAACTCGCTGGCCTTGTACGCCCGCTTGAACGAGTACGGTTTCATTGAAACCCCGTACCGTCAAGTGATCGACGGCAAAGTCACGATGAACATCGATTACCTGTCCGCCATTGAAGAAGGCAAGTACGTTATTGCCCAGGCCAACGCCACATTGGACAAAGACGGCAAGCTGACGGGTGACTTGGTCTCTGCCCGTGAAAAAGGTGAATCCATCCTGTGCGGTGCCGAGCGCATCCAGTACATGGACGTGTCGCCAGCTCAGATCGTGTCGGTTGCGGCATCTCTGGTGCCATTCCTCGAGCACGACGATGCCAACCGCGCTTTGATGGGTGCGAACATGTCGCGTCAGGCCGTGCCTGTGCTGCGCCCTGAAAAGCCCATGGTCGGTACAGGCATCGAGCGCGTTGCAGCGGTCGACTCCGGCACCGTGGTCACAGCCACACGCGGCGGTATCGTGGACTATGTCGACGCGACCCGCATCGTGATCCGTGTGAACGACGCCGAAGCTTTGGCCGGTGAAGTGGGTG
>JBIKSF010000112.1:0-6272 GCA_044348785.1 Limnohabitans sp. | reverse complement strand
CGCAGCCGCATCCAACACCAGCGCCACCATCACCATGGCTGGCGTTCAGGCCCGTGCGGGTGGTCACCTCACCGTCAGCGCCACCACCAACAACGCGGCAACTGACGCAATTTCTATTTATTCGGCCAGTTACCTATCTGGTGGTGCCGCACCTGGCTACCAAGGTGGCGCATCGTCCTTTGTTTCAACAGGCGGCAACACCGTCATCAAGAGCAACCAAGGATCAATCCTCATTCAAGATGGCGTTCCTAACTCGGTGACATCGACCGCCATCACAGGCAAGAACGTCATCATTGACAACACGGGCGGCACATTCACAGGAGGGGTGTTCACGGCAGGCAACGGTACTTCCACCAGAGCCGATCGTGCAGGTGTTCAGATCTCCGACAGCCTTGCCAGCAGCGACCTTTATCTGGCCAGTAATACTACGCTTCGCACCATGACTGCGAGCGATACCAATGGCCAGGTCGTTTTGAGTGGCAAGAGCACCAGCAGTTCAACCTCATCCCAAGGTGTGCGCATCGGCAGCACCGTCAGCTTTGCAGCCCCAACGACGAGCGTGTTGGGCACCAGCACCGCCAGCAATGGCGTTTCTACCACCGCAGCCATTGCTGCCGCCGGTCACATTGGCTTGACCGGGGAGCGCACCAACGTCACACCCGGTGTTGGTCTCAATATCGGGGCAGCCATCAGTACCACCGGCACCAGCAGCACGACCGCGCTCACATCGAACACCGGCGCTGTCTCGGGTACGGGCAACATCACCACAGCCGCGGGCAACACTGGCGCGATCACGGTGAACAGCGCCACGGCAGGCACCCTGTCGGGAGTGATCAGCGGCGGTGGATCCTTGGTCAAGCAAGGTGCAGGCACCACCACTCTCACGGGCACCAACACCTACGCCGGCACCACGACCATCAGCGCTGGTACTTTGCAAGTTGGCAGCGGCGGCAGCACAGGAACCTTGGGTGCAGGAGAAGTCACTCTTGCTAACGGTGCTGGCTTGGCCTACAACCGTAACGTCGATACCGTGATCAACAACACCATCTCAGGCAATGGGACGGTCAGCGCCACCATCACTGGCAATTTGGATGTGGCCAAAACCGTCAACTTGAGCACCACGGGCAATACCGTCAACCTCAGCGCCAGTGGCAACATCACCCAATCTGCTGGCTCGATCACTGCGACAAATCTCTATTTGACAGCGACTACTGGCAGCATTGGATCTTCGAGCAACCGTATCAACAGTCATGTGACTAATTTGGCTATGTCGTCGGCGGGCAACCAGTTTGCCAGCCAAGTCAATGCACTAAACCTCGCAGCCAAGACCACAGGCTCAGGCAATATTGATGTCAAAACAACCAGCGGCACTTTGAATGTGGCTTCTGTGAACGGTATCAACGGCGTCACCTCCGCGGGTACAGGCAACATCACACTTGACGGTACTTCAACAGGAACAAGTGGCACGGGTTTAAATATTGCAGCAAACATCACAGGCAATCGTGATGTGTTTTTGACGGGCAAGACTGCAGCTGACAACCGTCCAAACAACAATGTATTTGCAGGCGTTACCAATGGCGCTACAGTGACTGCAAAAAATATCACGCTCAACGCGTTGGCTACTAACACGACGGCTGATGTGCTGGGTTATTACGGAGCTGGTGGCAGCTTGGTTGCCACCAATAACCTCACAGCCAATGCGGAGAGCAAAGGCGCAGGCGTGGGTTTTTACATGTGGGCAGGTAAAACACAGGCCGGTACCGGTATGAGTATTACGGGTGCCAGCAACATTGACTCCGGCATTGGTCTGGACAATGGTGCTCAGATACTCAACAAAGTTGTATCGGGCTCAGCATCTGGTAATTTGGTCTTGACGGGTTCGACCAACAGCACGATCCGCGCTGGTTTCGGCCTTATCAAGGCCAACATCGAAAACACCAGCGCTGACGGTGGCATTCAAATCACCGCCAGCAAAGGCGATATTCGGGCCAACTACGGTCAAGCCAACACCATCGTCAATGCAGGTTCTGGAGCCGTGGTGTTGACTGCCGGCCCCAGCTCGGCCACGGACGCGGGTGCCATCAATGGCACCAACTTAACTATTAACCAAAATGGCAATGGTGGTGTATCGGTCCTCACATCGGGCACGGGCAATATCACTGCGCCCAAGATCATCAATGCAGGCACGGGCAACGTGACGGTGGCCGCTGGCACCCAACTGGCTGCAGGCACTGGCACAGGGGGACAGGTCAAGACGTTATTGGGTAACACCATTACCCAAAACAGCACAGGTAATACCTATATCTACACCGGCAACGCCATCGACACCGGCGCCTTGTCCAACATGGGCGGCTTTAGCAACGGCCTGTTCTTGTCCACCATCGGCGCCGATACCAAGAACGCGGCTTCCAATTCGGCTTACAGCAGCACGATTGCCGGTGGAGCCAGCACACAGGTCGTGTTCCGTGAGAAAGTAGCGCTCTCCGGTGCCTTGAATGACATCGCCATCACCTATGGTGGTAGCACAGACAGCGCCTCAGTTAAAACCGCATTACAAACGGCTAACCCAACAACTGGCAGCGACAATGCCATCTCAACAACGGCCGCCGTTGGCACGTTCAAAATCCTGAAAGCTGACCTCATGGCCGACATGGCTGCTGGTAAGCCATCTGTTGATACGGCGCTGAGCGTGGCTTCTAACAAAAGCACCTCGGGTAACTTGAAGGCCAACGCCTTGGGCTACGACGTTGATATGGTGAGCAACAACTACAACTTGAATGCCGTGAGCGCGAAGCTGACGGTCGCTCAAAAAACACTGACGATCGGCGGTATCACAGCCCTCGACAAGGTTTACAACGGTGATGCGGTGGCTGCAGTGAATACATCGTCAGTCACTAAAACTGGCTTGGTGGGCGTGGATGTGGTCAACCTGTCTAATGTGACCGGCAAATTCCGCAACGATGCCAACACGGTCGATGACCAAAACGTCAAATTGGTTGCCGGTGTCGCGGCCGCCAAAACAGTGGCACTGAGCAGCACCTACGGTGGCGCGGATCGGGATAACTATCGGATCACCGATCAGGCCACAGCCAGCGCTGTTATCGCCCAACGTGCTCTGACAATTGATGCAGGAACAGTTGCAAATAAGACCGCTGATGGCACCAAAACAGCGATTGTGACCCCCGGGGCCTTGAACAACTTGGTGGCGGGTGAGTCTTTGGGCGTTTTGGTTTCGGGCAGCTTCAGTGATGCCAATGTGGGGACCAGTAAGGTTGTGACAGCTAGCTACACCTTGCAAAACGGCACCAATGGATTGGCCAGCAACTACATTCTTAATGCCAACACGCCCAACCCCGACAGCCGTCTGCGCGGCAACATCTTTGCCAGCGTCAACCCCGTCGTCAATCCAACCCCTTCGCCAGTGAATAATAATGGCGTCAGTCGCGTGAGAACGGTGTCTGGTTTTGGTGGTGCGGGCGCGGCGACCGGTGTTTTGGACGACCAACCGGCCAACGAAAGCCGTGAGGTTTGCTCCGATCTCTACCCAGAAAACTGTGAATGTCAGCCGAGCGTGATCCCGACGATCGAGATCTGCTTTGCGCCCAAGCGCGTGGTGGCGAACAAGGAAGAAAAATGAAGAAGTTTGTATGGCGTGATGTGACTTTGGCCTGCCTCTTGGCCGGTGGTTTGCTACCCGTTTTGGCGCAACAGGCCCAAGCCCCTGCTGCCAACCCCGGCACTTTGCAGCGCAGCATCGAAAACGTGCCCGCTTTGCCCAAGGCAGAAAAGCCTGCGGCCCAAGATGAACTCGATTTGTCTGACCTGTCGCCCATTGCCAAGCTGGTACGGGTAGATGTGCGTGGCCAAGACGATTTGGCAGCGGCCTTTCAGGCTTATTGGGCTGACAAAATTGGCCAGTCGGTGACGGTAGAGCAATTGGCCGAGTTCAAGATCTGGGCCAACGACGAGGCCCGAGAAAACGGCCTGTACGCCTTTGCCCAGACCGAGACCGAGGCTGCCGAGGGCGGTGAGGTTTTGGTGGTGACTTTGGTGGTGCCGCGCATCAAGTCGGTGCGGGTGTATGTGCCCGACGAAGACTTGGCCAAGCGCTACGAGGCTTTGCTGACCACCCGTTTTGCCAAAGACTTTGCCCCCGGCAACGTGGTCGACCCCAATGGCCTGGACCAGCGCCTGGAAGAGGCGAGCTTTGACTTGCCCGTGACCCTGGAGATCGTGATCCGTTCGGCTGGCCCCAATTTGGTGGATCTGGTTGTCAACGTGTCGCCTTTGCCCGCCAAGCTGGGCGAGCTCAGCAACGGTGTGCTGCAACTCAACAACTATGGCCTGAAGTCTTATGGTCGCCCGCAAATCATGGGCATGCTGAGCGTGGGGGGCTTCACGCCCAATGCCTTGCTCAACCTGTCGGCGCAAGTGTCTGAAGGCGTGCGATACGGCCGTGCTGAATACGAAGCACCGGTCGAGGCCTTTGCCGGGCGCATGAAGGCATTTGGCAGCCGCTCGGACAGCCACACCATTTTGGGTGGCGACACGGCCAGCAAGGGCACTTCGCAAGAGGCGGGTCTGGGCCTGACGCACCTGTGGGGAAGCCGCAAGAGTTACATCTTCAAGTCGGTGACCGAGTTGGCGGGTCGCCAGACGGTTTCTCGCTTGGCGCTGGACAATTCCGAGACCGGTCGTGTCGAAGAAAGCCAGTTGCGCATGACCTGGTCGATGGACAACGACCGCGTGGCCCGCGAGCCTTCACGCTTGGCCGTGACGCTGACGGCGGGTGAGTACACCCATCTGAGTGGCAACGAAGCCAACAACGTAGAGACCGGTGGCTACACCAAGCTGAACGCCACCGGCCGTGTGCTGCGCTACCTGAGCCGCAATGGCGACTGGCAGGCGGTGGGCCGATTCAATGCCCAAGTGGCCAGCCGCACGCTGGACGGCTACAACCGCATTGCCTTGGGCGGCGTGAATGGCGTGCGCGCCTACACGGCAGCCGATGGCTTGGGTGACCAAGGCCTGGTGGTGTCGGCCGAGCTGAACCGCCGCCTGTCGGGCAGCCAGAGCGTAGGTGTGTTTTATGACGCGGGCCGCGTGCGCCCCAACAAAAACAAGATCGAGGGTGGTTTCAACACCACCTACAACCTGCAGGCCGTGGGTGCCCAGTGGACGGGCAACGTGGGCCGCTGGTACTACAACGCCACTTTGGCCAAGGGCATCGGCGGCTACAAACAAGCCGAAGACCCCACCCAAGTCACCGAGTCGCAACGCAACCCATGGCGTCTGTCGACCGCACTGTCCTACGTGTTCTGACGGCTTAGCCCCCGTTCCCACCCACAAAGCCCGGTTCGTCCGGGCTTTTTTGTGGTCGGTTAGCAAGTGCTGTTTTCTGTAGGGGGCCGCCCCTGCGGCCGAATGTGTCCATCAAATTTGTCCATCAGGGCTCGGTTGGTCCGAGTCCTTTTGTTTTTGGGGTTTTAAACTGACAAAATAGTTTACATATTTGTTTTTTGGAAATAGAATGGCGTAAATCTCGTTTGTTGGCGAATTTAACAATTTTTAGTTGAGTTTGTCAGCTTCCAATCAAGCAAGCCTGCTGCTTGCCCATCGCCGTATTTCCAATGAACGCACGCTGTTTCAAAACTGTTTTTTCAGAACACTTGGGCTGTCTGGTCGCCGTGGGCGAACACGCCTGCAGCCAGGGCAAGTCGTCGGGCGAGTCGCCCGCGGGCACGGTGGTCGGGGCTGCAGGTTCTGCCGCTGCGGTGTTCATTGGGGCCTTGGTCTTGTCCATGGCGTGGGTGAGTTTGGCTTGGGCGCAAACTTCGGGCGCTTTGGCGGTCAATGCTTTGCCCACCGGCGGCCAAGTGGTGCAGGGCGCGGCCAGCATGGTGCAGTCTTCGTCGTCAACGGCCAGCCAACTGACGATCAACCAAACCTCCCAGCGCGCAGCCATCAACTGGCAAAGTTTTGACATTGGCGCTGCCGCCAAAGTGAATGTGGTGCAGCCCAACGCGCAGGCGGTTTTGCTTAACCGCGTGGTGGGCCAAAGCCCGAGCCAGATTTTTGGTCAGCTGCAGGCCAACGGCCATGTGATTTTGGTCAACCCCAATGGCGTGTTGTTTGGCAAAGACGGCAGCGTCAACGCGGGCAGCTTCACCGCCTCGACCTTGGGCATCTCTGATGCCAACTTCATGGCGGGTAACATGGTTTATGAGCGCAACGGCAGCACTGCCGGCATCGTGAACGAGGGCACCATCACC
>JBIKSF010000026.1:0-21582 GCA_044348785.1 Limnohabitans sp. | reverse complement strand
AAAGACCGCGCCATGGTGGAAAACGGCCAAGTCGTGGTTCGCCCCATGAACTACTTCGCCATGTCCTATGACCACCGCATCATCGACGGCCGTGAAGCTGTCTTGGGCTTGGTCGCCATGAAAGAGGCGCTGGAAGACCCAGCCCGCTTGCTGTTCGACATCTAAACCTTGTTTTAATGCCCCCTGCCCAGGGGGCGTTTTTCATCCAGAAGACATTCACCATGAGCAAACAATTCGACGTCGTCGTCATCGGCGGTGGCCCCGGTGGCTACATTGCAGCCATCCGCGCTGCACAACTCGGTTTCCAAGTCGCTTGTATCGACGAATGGAAAAACGCAGCCGGTGGCCCCGCACCCGGTGGCACCTGCACCAACGTGGGCTGCATCCCTTCTAAAGCCTTGTTGCAGTCCAGCGAGCATTTCGACCACGCCAACCATCACTTTGCCGAGCACGGCATCAGCGCCACCGGCGTGAAGATGGACGTGGCCAAGATGATTGCACGCAAAGACGCGGTCGTGAAGCAAAACAACGATGGCATCTTGTACTTGTTGAAAAAGAACAAGGTCACGTTCTTCCACGGTCGCGGCAGCTTTGCGAGCAAAGCCGAAGGCGGCTACACCATCAATGTGGCTGGCAAGACCGAAGAGGCCATCACCGGCAAAAACATCATCATCGCCACCGGCTCCAACGCCCGTGCTTTGCCTGGCACACCGTTTGACGAAGTCAATGTACTGTCGAACGACGGCGCTTTGCGCGTGGGTGCTGTGCCCAAGAAGCTGGCCCTGATTGGCTCCGGCGTGATCGGTCTGGAAATGGGTTCGGTTTGGCGTCGCTTGGGCGCAGAAGTCACCATTCTTGAGGGTTTGCCGACTTTCCTGGGTGCCGTGGATGAGCAAATCGCCAAGGAAGCCAAGAAGGCATTTGACAAGCAAGGCCTGAAGATCGAACTCGGCGTGAAAGTCGGCGAGATCGTCAATGGCAAAAAGGGCGTCACGGTCAATTACACCAACGCCAAGGGCGAAGCCGTAGCGCTGGACGCAGACAAGCTGATCATCTCGATCGGCCGCGTGCCCAACACCATCGGTCTGAACACCGAAGCCGTTGGCCTGCAGCTGGACGAGCGCGGCGCGGTGGTGGTGGACGCGGATTGCAAAACCAACCTGCCAGGTGTCTGGGCGGTGGGTGACGTGGTGCGCGGCCCCATGCTGGCGCACAAAGCCGAGGAAGAGGGCGTCGCCGTCGCCGAGCGCATTGCGGGCCAACATGGTCATGTCAACTTCAACACCATCCCTTGGGTCATCTACACCAGCCCCGAAATCGCTTGGGTGGGCCGCACCGAGCAGCAGCTCAAAGCCGATGGCGTGGCTTACAAGGCCGGTTCATTCCCCTTCTTGGCCAACGGCCGTGCCCGAGCCTTGGGCGACACGACCGGCATGGTGAAAATGCTGGCCGATGCGACCACCGACGAAATCCTTGGCGTGCACATCGTGGGCCCTCAGGCTTCCGAGCTGATCGCTGAGGCTGTGGTGGCCATGGAATTCCGTGCCAGCGCCGAAGACATCGCCCGCATCTGCCATGCCCACCCGTCCTTGAGCGAGTCCACCAAAGAGGCTGCTTTGGCGGTGGACAAGCGCACGCTGAACTTCTGAGTCCTTGACATCCCCGGAACTGCGGTTTTCGGTGAGTTGGGTTAAAGTTTCGCATCCCTGAAAACCCGGGCCTGGTCCCGGGTTTTGTTATTGAATTGAAGAGCAAGCCACCCATGTCCGTTCGTGCTGTTTACGAAGAAGAACTCCTCAAGCGTGGTTACCAAAGCGATCCTGCGCAATTGCGGGCCATTGAAGCGCTGGAGCGCTGCGCCAGCGAGTGGACAGCTTACAAATCCAAGCGCTCGGGCCTGCTGGGTAAATTCCTGAAAAGCCCGGAGATCCCCAAAGGGGTCTACATGTTTGGCGGGGTGGGGCGAGGCAAGAGCTTTTTGATGGACTGCTTTTTTGCGGCCGTGCCGATTGAGCGCAAAACCCGCCTGCATTTCCACGAGTTCATGCGCGAGGTGCACCGAGAACTCACCGTGATCCAGGGCACCGTCAACCCGCTGGACGAATTGGGCAAACGCATGGCCAAGCGTTACCAGCTCATTTGCTTCGATGAATTCCACGTGGCCGACATCACCGACGCGATGATCTTGCACCGCTTGCTGGTGGCGCTGTTTGACAACGGCGTGGGCTTTGTCACCACCTCCAACTTTGAGCCCGATGGCCTGTACCCCGACGGCTTGCACCGCGACCGCATCTTGCCAGCGATTGCCCTGCTGAACGCGCGCATGCAGGTGCTGAATGTGGACAACGGCACCGACTACCGCCGCCGCACGCTGGAGATGGTCAAGCTCTACCACTCACCACTGGGCGAGCAGGCCGATGCCGAGATGAACGACGCCTTCAACCGCTTGGCCACGGGGCCTGACGAAGACCCGGTGCTGCACATCGAGGCGCGCGAAATCACCGCGAAACGCCGCGCTGGGGATGTGGTGTGGTTTGACTTTCGCGCCATTTGCGGCGGTCCGCGTTCGCAAAACGATTACCTTGAAATCGCCACGCAGTACCACACGGTGCTGCTCAGCAATGTGCCCCACATGCCCGTCAGCATGGCTTCTGAGGCGCGGCGTTTTACCTGGTTGATCGATGTGCTGTATGACCGCCGCGTCAAGCTGATCATGTCAGCGGCGGTGCCTCCTGAAGGTCTGTACACCTCGGGGCCCATGTCACACGAGTTTCCTCGCACAGTGTCGCGCCTGCATGAGATGCAGTCGAGCGAGTTCTTGGCGCTTGAGCATCGGACCGTGGATACAAACCTCACATGAAACACTTCGCATTGGCGGCTTTGACCGCGTTGTCGACGCCCTGGCTGTGCGCACAATCCTTGGTGGGCGAGCCTGAGTTCATCCGGGTGCAACGGGAAGCGCTGGCCAGCCAACGTGCCGAGGTCATGGCAGTCTATGAGGAAGACGCCAAAGCCTGCTGGCAAAAATTTGCTGTCAACGCCTGCCTGAGTGACGCTCGGAAAACCCGTCGAGCCTCACTCGAGCCCTTGCGTCAACAAGATCTGCTGCTCAATGCCCAAGAGCGTCAGTGGCGGACCGAGCAGCGCGATCTGCGCTTGCAAGGCAAGCAAACGGCTCAACCCACGCCGCCATGATGGACGCCTTTGCGCAAGATCTGCGCTCGCCCCAGCGGCAGTTGATCGAATGCCAGATGGCGCATGCTGATTTGGACGCATTGATTGATCAAGCGGTGCTCTCTGCGCAGCCTTTGGACGAGTTGTTGCTGCGGCGGCTCAAAAAACGGCGTTTGGCTTTGCGTGACCAAATGGCCAGGTTGCAGTGGATGCTTGACCCCAAGGAGCCTGCTTGAGCTTGCTGCTGCAACGGGTCTCCGAGACCCTGTCCAGCCACGGGGCACTGTCCCAGTCGGTGCCTGGTTTTCAGCCACGTCAAGGGCAAACCGACATGGCCACGGCCGTCACGCAAACCCTGGAGCAGGGCGGCCAGCTGGTGGTGGAAGCGGGCACGGGCGTGGGCAAGACCTATGCCTATCTGGTGCCGGTCTTGCTCAGCGGTCAGCGGGCCTTGGTGTCCACAGCGACCAAAGCACTGCAAGACCAATTGTTTTCACGCGACATCCCGCGCCTGATCGAGGTGCTGGGTTTGCCCATTCGTGTGGCTTTGCTCAAGGGGCGTTCCAATTACCTGTGTTTGCACCGCATGCAGCAAGCCAGGCACAGTGCCGAGTCGGCCCAACCGGGCGCGCAGAAGGCACTGGCCAAGATCGAAACCTGGTCCCAATCCACCCGCACGGGTGACATGGCCGAGTTGACAGGCCTGGACGAGCGTTCGTCTTTGTGGCCCTTGGTCACTTCCACACGCGACAACTGTTTGGGCTCGAGCTGCCCCAGCTACCGCGCATGCCATGTGAACTTGGCGCGCAAAGAGGCGATGGCCTCAGACGTGGTGGTCATCAACCACCACTTGTTTTTTGCCGACATGGCGGTGCGCGAATCTGGGGTGGCCGAGTTGCTGCCCACGGTGCGTGTGACCGTTTTTGACGAAGCGCACCAGCTCAACGAGATCGGTGTGAACTTCTTGGGCAAGCAGTTTTCGACGGTGCAGTTGTTGGAATTGTCCCGCGACGTGCTGGCCACGGGCTTGCAATTGGCGCGAGGTTTGGTGGATTGGCATGCCCTGGCCGATCGGCTGGAAAAAGCCTCCCGCGATTTGCGCTTGGCGGCGGGCTTGCACCGGGGCTCGGTGCGTTTGCGCTGGACCGAGGCCATACCCGAGGGTGTCGAAGCAGGAGATTGGACCCCCGCTTTGGCTCAGTTGGTCCAGGCTTTGGGGCAGTTGCAAACGGGTTTGGAGATGGTCACCGAGTTGGCTCCGGACTTTCAGCGCTTGCATGAACGGGCCAGCGAGTTGGCCCAAAAATCGCATTTGTTCTCGCAAGCGCCCGACCCGGAAGGTGTGCGTTGGGCCGAAGTCACAGCGCAGCTGCGCTTGATTGAATCACCTTTGGACATCGCCCAAGCATTCTCGGCATTGACCAAACCTGGGCCAGTGCCCCAAGCCATGGGCGTCAGCGATACAGGCAGCCAGCACATGCCAGATCCGGACTCTTTGGAAGCTTTGATGGCGGGTGATCCGCGGCATGCATCCATCGATGCTCCTGGTTCATCTGATGCGCCGCAAGGCAGAAGCGAACCTGGAGCGGGTGCGGGTGTCGGTCAACGCGCCTGGATTTTCACATCGGCCACTTTGGGCGACGAGCCCAGTTTGCGCTGGTTCACCGAGCCTTGCGGTCTGACATCTGCGCAGGTCATGCAAGTCACCAGTCCGTTTGATTACGCCCAACAAGCGGCCCTGTATGTGCCCGAGCACCTGCCTAAACCGGGAGACCCAGGTCATGCGGGGCATGTGGCGCAGCTGGTGGTCGAAGCCGTGGAGTTGCTGGGCGGCAGAACCTTGGTGCTGACCACCACACTGAACGCTATGCGCAGCATTGGGGAGTATTTGCAGACCCGCCTGGACCCGTCAGCGAACGTCGAGGTGCTGGTGCAGGGACAAAGCCCCAAGAGGCGCTTGATGGAACGCTTTCGGGAAGGCGGCGGGGACGGCCGTGCGGGTTGTGTTCTGGTGGCCTCGGCCTCATTTTGGGAGGGTTTTGATGTACCCGGCGAGGCCTTGCAGTTGGTCGTGATCGACAAGCTGCCGTTTCCGCCACCCGGAGACCCTTTGTTCGAGGCGAGGAGTCAGCGCATCACCCGCGAGGGGCGCAGTGCTTTTGCCGACCATGCTCTGCCAGAAGCCGCGGTGTCCCTCAAGCAAGGTGCAGGGCGCTTGATCCGCAGTGAAACCGATCGGGGAGTTTTGGTGGTGTGCGATACACGGCTGGCCACCATGTCGTATGGCCGAAGACTGGTTCGCGGACTGCCGGAGATGCGCCGCCTGAGCGGGCATGCCGAGTTTCTATCGACTTTGCGTCAGCTCACCACAGACGCCACCAGCTGGACGACTTCTTGACCCCACCGGCCTTGAGGTAATCGGACTGGGGGAAATTCTTTTCCAGAACGCGCTTGGCATCGTCGCGCAGGGCGTTCATGCCCATGGCATCGTAGGAGCTGACCAGAATTGCCAGTGCTTCTTCGACCGCTGGCACGCCTTGGTATTCCGCAATCGCCTGTTGGGCTCGGTTGACGGCAGCGACATGGGCGCCGCGACTGGCGTAGTAGCGGGCCACGTGCACTTCGTAGGCCGCCAGGGCGTTCACGATGTGCAGCATGCGCTGACGTGCTTCGGGGCTGTATTTGGAATCGGGAAAACGTGTGGTCAGCTCTTTGAAGGACTCGTAGGAGTCTTTGGCCGCTTTTTGATCACGCTCGGACAAGTCTTGTTTGGTCAGGAACGAAAACAAGCCCAGGTTGTCGTTGAAGTTCACCAGACCCTTGAGGTAAATCGCATAGTCCAGCGCAGGGCTGGCGGGGTGCAGGCGGATGAAGCGGTCCAGCGTGGCGATCGCCTGGATTTTGTCGCCGGTTTTGTATTGGGCGTAGGCCTTGTCGATCTGGGCTTGTTGCGCCAGAACGGTGCCAGCAGCGCGGCCTTCGAGCTTTTCGTAATAGCCGATGGCCTTGTCCCAGGCTCCGGCATTGGCTTCGTCACGCGCTTCAGAGTAGATTTTTTCGGGTGTCCAGCCAGCCGTGACGTCTTTGGTGGTGTTGGCGCAGCCTGACAGGAACAGTCCCGCGGCCAGAACCAGGCCAGCTGGAACCATCGATAATCTGAAGCTTCGCATCTGTAACACCCTTGTACTGTTGAACGCCTTGATTATATCGACCGACCCCGAAATGGATGAGACCTCTGCCTTGCTGGACGACGGCGAGCGCGTGCTGGAGGCATCGGATGAGGAGGTGCGGACCTGTCAGGTGCCAGTGGCCTTGCATGGTCAGCGCCTGGACCGTGCCTTGGCGCAAATGGTGCCCGAGTTTTCTCGCAGTTATTTGCAGCAACTGATCGAGCAGGGCGATGCCCTGATCGACGGGCGTGTGGTCACCAAGGTCTCGACCAAAGTCCGGCTTGGGCATCAGGTGGTGGTCACTCTGCGGGCCACGCCCCAGTCGCAGGCCTTTGTGCCGGAAGACATGCCCATCGATGTGGTGTACGAAGACGCTCACCTGCGTGTGATCAACAAGCCTGCAGGTTTGGTTGTCCATCCAGCCCCCGGTAACTGGCGCGGCACGCTGCTCAATGGTTTGTTGGCGCTGGACCCGCTGGCCAGCGAGGTGCCTCGGGCGGGCATTGTGCACCGCTTGGACAAGGACACCAGTGGCCTGATGGTGGTGGCCCGCACCCGCCAAACCATGGACGCGCTGGTGCAACTGATTGCAGCCCGTGACGTCAAGCGTCAATACCTGGCCATTGCCCACAAACCCTGGACGGCGCCGTCGCCCACGACCGTGGAGGCGGCGATTGGCCGTGACCCTGCCAACCGTTTGCGCATGGCGGTGGTGGACTTGACGTACCAGTCGGGCAAAACGGCCACGACCACCATCGAGGTGCTGGACCAAAACACCAAAGGCTGCTTGGTTCAGTGCACCTTGCACACGGGCCGCACCCACCAAATTCGGGTCCACATGGCGCACATTGGACATTCTTTGTTGGCCGACACCGTTTATGGTGGGGCCAAGGCCGCTGGCATGGACCGTCAGGCCTTGCACGCTTGGCACTTGGCCTTTGTTCACCCGATCACCGGTGAATCCATCGACCTCAGGTCTGCATTGCCCGCCGACATGGCCCAAGCCCTTGACGATTGGGGCCTCAGCTACAATGCAAAGCTCTGACGGCTCTTGAGCCATTGGACCTTCGACGCCGTGAGGCATCACTTTTCGACGCCGTGAGGCGTCTTCTTCCGAAAGATAGACACATGAACACGGCGCAAGCCCAACGTGTCCTGGAAACGGCCTTGCTTACAGCGGGTCAGCCTTTGTCATTGCGCGACATGCGCGTGCTTTTTGACGATGCGCTCGGGGCCGACACCCTGCGGCAAATGCTGCAAGACCTGCAAAACGAATGGGCTCAAAAGGGTCTGGAACTCATCCGCGTGGCCAGCGGCTGGCGATTTCAGAGTCGCCCCGAGTTGCGCTCTTACCTCGATCGCTTGCACCCCGAAAAGCCTCCCAAGTACACCCGCGCCGTGCTGGAAACCTTGGCCATCATTGCCTACCGCCAGCCCGTGACGCGGGGCGACATGGAAGACATCCGTGGCGTCACCATCAACTCGCAAATCCTCAAGCAGCTCGAAGACCGGGGTTGGGTTGAAGTCATCGGCCACCGTGAGACCGTTGGTCGCCCCGGGCTGTATGCCACGACGCGCCAGTTTCTGGACGATTTGGGCCTCTCCGCCCTCGATCAGTTGCCCATGCTTTCCCAAGTCGATGGACAGACCTCGGCTTTGTCCGGGCTGGTGGATGAGTTGCCGGTTCAGCCCTCCTTGTCGCTTGAAGACGCCATCAACGCCTTGCCGTTCGAGATGCCCATCGTGGCCGACTCGGATGATGACCTCATTCCGGCCGAAATGGCCGGCTTGAACGAACCTTCGGGCGCGCCGAGCGCTCTTTCCGATCACAGCGATGATCCTAGCCTGTCTGTGCAATCAGATAACCACCCTGACCGTCCGCTGCATGGCGAAGCGTCTTCCAACACATGAATCAAGATCCGCAAGACGACAAGCGCTCGTCATCACCTGACACTTCAGCCCGCCGATCCAAAGTAGGCGAGCCTGCCGAGTCGGTTTACAAGCCCATTGAGCTGGCCGATGTGGTGTCGGGGCAATTCGATGACGAAGAAGCCACCGAAGACGTTGCCATTGATTTGGGTAAGCGCGTTTTGGCGCCTCAGACCGATTCGCCCAAGCTGCACAAAGTGTTGGCGCAAGCGGGCATGGGTTCACGCCTGGAGATGGAAAAGCTGATTGCCGAGGGCCGGATTTCGGTCAACAATGAGCCTGCCCACGTGGGCCAGCGCGTCCAATATGGGGACCAAATCAAGGTCAACGGCAAGCCGATCCACATCCGGATTGACCCGCCGCCTGCACGCGTCATTGCTTACCACAAGCCCGCTGGCGAGATCGTCAGCCACGACGATCCGCAAAACCGCCCCTCGGTGTTTCGCAAACTGCCACGTCTGCAAAACGGCAAATGGCAATCGGTCGGCCGCCTTGACCTGAACACCGAAGGCTTGCTGTTGTTCACCAGCTCGGGGGAGTTGGCCAACCAGCTGATGCACCCGCGTTTCGGCCTGGAGCGCGAGTACGCTGTTCGCGTTCTCGGGGCGCTCAGCAAAGACGAAAAGCAAAAACTGCTCGATGGCGTCAACCTCGACGACGGTCCAGCCCAGTTCGGCTCGATCGAGGACGGCGGTGGCGAAGGCTCCAACTGCTGGTACCGCGTCACCATCTCTGAAGGCCGCAACCGCGAGGTGCGCCGCATGATGGAAGCTGTCGGCCACGCGGTCAGCCGTCTGATCCGCATCCGTTACGGTGCCATGGTACTGCCGCATGGCCTGCGCCGCGGCGCATGGCTTGAACTGGACGAGTCTGATATTCGGGCACTCATGCGGGCTGCGGGCACGCTCGACCGGACTCGGACACCTGCGCCGCGCCCGGTCTCACGCACCGACCGCAACGATCGCCGCCCACGCACAGGAGGTCAGGGTAGGGCGGGCACTGCAGTGCCGCGGGCCAAGCCAGCAGCCAAGCCCAACCAGGCTCCCGGTGGGTCAGGTTTGCATGCCAAATCGGATAGCCCGAAAAGCGAGGCCAAGTACATTGGCGCCGAGAGCTTCAATCGTTTGAAAAAAGCCTCGGGCGGCCCTGGCCGAGGTGGACGGGGCAGCGGGGGGCGCAGCCGCTGATTCCAGCCTTTTCCATGGGGCCATGTGCCAAAAGACTGCCTTTTGGCAGGCCCGCTCAGGTTAGAATAGATGGCTTTGCCGCAGGGCAAAATTGCTTTTAAAAACCCTTTCGTTACAGGAAATACCATGGCCATCGAACGCACCCTCTCCATCATCAAGCCCGACGCAGTCGCCAAGAACGTCATCGGTCAAATCTATGCCCGTTTCGAAGCTGCTGGCCTGAAAGTGGTCGCTGCCCGTATGGCGCACCTGTCGCGCGGCGAAGCCGAGCAGTTTTACGCTGTGCACAGTGCACGTCCTTTCTTCAAGGACTTGGTTGACTTCATGATCTCCGGTCCCGTGATGATCCAGGCTCTGGAAGGCGAAAACGCCATTGCCAAGAACCGTGACCTGATGGGCGCGACCGATCCTAAGAAAGCCGACGCTGGCACCATCCGTGCGGACTTTGCTGACAGCATCGACGCCAACGCTGTGCACGGTTCTGACGCTCCCGAAACTGCTGCCGCTGAAGTCGCGTTCTTCTTCGCTGGCATGAACGTTTACCCACGCTGATAGCGTCGCGGCCCCAACGCGACCTTGACCCCATGACGGCCAACCTTCTCGAATTCGACCTGGAAGGTTTGGCCGTTTTTTGTGAGGGGCTGGGCGAAAAGCGTTTTCGGGCCACCCAGTTGTTCCGCTGGATCCACCAGCGGGGCGCTGCGGATTTTGACCAAATGAGCGATTTGGCCAAGTCCTTGCGCCAAAAGCTCCAATCTCACGCGCATGTCTCTGCCTTGCCCGTGATCAGCCAGCACATTTCCGCCGACGGCACCATCAAATGGCTGTTTGACGTGGGCGATGGCAACGCCATCGAATCGGTGTTCATCCCTGAAGACGACCGGGGCACCTTGTGCATTTCATCCCAGGCCGGATGCGCTGTGGGATGCCGTTTCTGCTCAACCGGCCACCAGGGCTTCAGCCGCAATCTCACCACGGGTGAGATCCTGGCCCAGCTGTGGTTCGCTGAACACTTTTTGCGCAAGCACCTGAATACCCCAGACCGCGTCATCTCCAACGTGGTGATGATGGGCATGGGCGAACCCTTACAAAATTACTCGGCTTTGGTGCCCGCACTTCGCGCCATGCTCGATGACCATGGCTACGGTCTGTCTCGCCGACGCGTCACGGTATCTACCTCGGGCGTGGTGCCCATGATCGAGCGTTTATCGGGCGATTGCCCGGTGGCCTTGGCGGTGTCATTGCACGCGCCCTTTGATGCGCTGCGCGACAACCTCGTGCCGCTCAACCGCAAATACCCGCTCGATGAGCTCATGCAGGCCTGTATTGGCTACTTGGCCCATGCCCCGCGCGACTTCATCACTTTTGAATACTGCATGCTCGACGGCGTCAATGACCAGCCCGAGCACGCCAGTGCCTTGATTGATCTGGTGCAAAAGCACGCCCGTCAGGGCCTGCGTTGCAAGTTCAACCTGATCCCCTTCAACCCATTTCCGGCCTCCGGCTTGCTGCGCTCACCTCAGGCCCGCGTACAAGCCTTCGCCAAGCAGCTGCAGGATGCGGGGCTGGTCACCACCGTGCGCAAAACCCGGGGTGACGACATTGATGCGGCCTGCGGCCAGTTGGCTGGTGACGTGAAAGACCGCACCCAGGTGCAAAATCGCATGGCGCAGCAGCGCACCATCCGGCTGGTGCCTGCTTACTCTGTTCAATCCCAGGAGCCCGGTGATGCCTGACAACACGAATGCGGACACCATTTTGCTAACGCCTGATGGCGCGAGCATCTCTCCCTCAACGGCTGGTGCTTTGTTGAAGGCCGCACGTCAGCAGGCCGGGGTGCATCTGGCGGTTTTGTCGGTGAACCTGAAGGTGCCTGTGCGTCAGTTGGAAGCTTTGGAAGCCGACCAATACCCAGCAGACCAAAGCCCAGTTTTTGCCCGAGCGCTGGCTGCCAGCATGTGCCGCCAATTGCGCGTCGACCCTGCCCCTGTTTTGGCTTTGATGCCCATGTCAGCCAATTATTTGGAGCCCCATGGTGCTGTGCGCCAAGCATACGTTGCCCCCGCTGACCTAGGGCGAGTGCGCAGGGCTTCGACGGATGTGCCCACGAAGGCCTGGTGGGCCGCTGGCGCGATGCTCGTCTTGATCGCTGTCCTGATTTGGGCGCCTCACCCCGCCCAATGGGCTTGGCTCCATGCTGTGACGGCTGCCGTGGCCTCACCCGAGCCCGAGCCCGAGCCAAAGTCTGAACCGGTCACGAATGTCACGGCAGCAGCTGCTCAAGCCACCCCTCAAAACGCACCAGTCATCACCGATCCTTCGCTTTCAGGGGGGCAGGGTGGTCCAGTCCCCTTGCCGATGGTCATTCCCGGAACGGCTGGCATGCCCGCAACAGTCTCAGTGCCAGCGGTGACCTCTGCTGCGCCAGTGCCTGAATTGCTGTTTAGTGCCCTCAATACCAGCTGGATCGAAGTGAGGGACAGCCAAAACCAGCTTTTATGGAATGGCGTGCTGAACACGGGCGATTCAAAACGCTTGCAAGCGCCCCAGCCTGTCTCCGTGGTGGTCGGTCGGGCGGATGCCATCCAGGTGAGCTTCAAAGGCCAGCCTTTAGACCTGATCCCTCACACCAAAGTCAATGTCGCCCGTTTTGAGGTGAAACCATGAGCGCCCCATCTCCCATCGCCATCGCTGTGCCCGCCCAGCGCAAAAGCCGTCAGTCCCGAGTGGTTTGGGGCTCACGCATCGTCACCGTGGGCGGCGGCGCACCTGTGCGCGTGCAGTCCATGACCAATACCGACACGGTCGACGTGATCGGCACCGCGATCCAGGTCAAAGAGCTGGCGATTGCTGGCTCCGAGATGGTGCGCATCACCGTCAACACCCCCGAAGCCGCCGAGGCCGTGCCGCACATCCGCGACCAGCTCGACAAGATGGGCATTGATGTGCCGCTGATTGGTGACTTTCATTACAACGGTCACCGCCTGCTGACCGACTACCCTGCGTGTGCCGAGGCGCTGTCCAAATACCGCATCAACCCCGGCAACGTGGGCAAGGGCGACAAGCGCGATGTGCAGTTCGGTCAAATGATCGAAGCAGCCATGCGCTTCAACAAGGCCATACGCATCGGCGTGAACTGGGGCAGCCTCGACCAGGAGTTGCTGGCCGAGTTGATGGATACCAACAGCCAGCGCGCCAACCCTTGGGAAGCGCGTCAGGTCATGTACGAGGCGCTTATTGCTTCGGCCATTTCATCGGCCCAGCGTGCCGAGGCCATGGGCCTCAATGGGGACCAAATCGCCTTGTCTTGCAAGGTCTCGGGCGTGCAGGATTTGATTTCGGTGTACCGCGAGTTGGGTCGCCGCACCGATTACGCCTTGCACTTGGGTCTGACCGAAGCAGGCATGGGCACCAAGGGCACCGTGGCTTCGGCTGCTGCCTTGTCGGTGCTGCTGCAAGAGGGCATTGGCGACACCATCCGTGTCTCGCTCACACCGCAGCCGGGCGAAGCCCGCACCCAAGAGGTGGTGATCGCATCCGAGATTTTGCAATCGCTGGGCTTGCGCATCTTTGTGCCCAGCGTCACGGCGTGCCCCGGCTGCGGCCGCACCACCAGCAGCACCTTCCAAGAGCTGGCCAAGCAGATTGACGACTTTTTGCGCGCCCAAATGCCGGTGTGGCGTGTGCGCTACCCCGGTGTGGAAAACCTCAAGGTGGCGGTGATGGGCTGCATCGTGAACGGCCCCGGCGAGAGCAAACATGCCGACATTGGCATCAGCCTGCCGGGCACGGGCGAAGCGCCTGCCGCCCCGGTCTTCATCGATGGTGAAAAACGCCTGACTTTGCGCGGCGAAGGCATTGCGCAAGAGTTTCAGGTGCTGGTTGAAAACTACATTGAGAACCGTTTTGGTTCCGGATCTGCTGAGAAAAAATGAGTGAATCGGTGAAAGAAACCACGGCCAAGACAGTCAAAGCCCAGAAGTTGGTGGGCGTCAAGGGCATGAACGACATCCTGCCGCCTGACTCTGCCCGTTGGGAGTGGTTGGAAGGCCAAGTCCGCAGTTTGATGGCCCGTTACGCCTACCGCAACGTCCGCCTGCCCATCGTCGAGCCCACGGCGCTGTTTGTGCGTGGCCTCGGCGAGGTGACCGACATTGTCGAAAAGGAGATGTACTCCTTTGAAGACCGTCTGAATGGCGAACAACTCACCTTGCGCCCTGAGGGGACTGCTGGACTGGTCCGCTCGGTCGTTGAGCACAACTTGCTGTACGAAGGCGGCAAGCGGCTGTATTACATGGGCCCCATGTTCCGCCATGAACGCCCGCAGCGCGGCCGCTACCGCCAGTTTCACCAAATCGGAGCCGAAGTGCTGGGATTTGGCGGCGCTGAGGTCGACGCCGAACTGATTTTGCTGGCCAACGACCTGTGGAAGGTCTTGGGCCTGAAAGACGTGCGCTTGGAACTCAACAGCCTGGGCCAACCCGCCGAGCGCCAAGCCCACCGCGCCGCCCTGATCGCTCACCTGGAGCAGCACAGCGATGTGCTCGATGAAGAAGCCAAGCGCCGGCTGCACAGCAACCCCTTGCGCATTTTGGACACCAAGAACCCGGCCATGCAAAGCGTGGTCGAGTCTGCGCCGCGTCTGCTTGACTTTTTGGGCGAAGCTTCGCTGGCCCACTTCAACGCAGTGAAATCGATTTTGGATGCCAATGGCGTGGCCTACAGCATTAACCCGCGCCTGGTGCGCGGCATGGATTACTACAACCTCACGGTGTTCGAGTTCATCACCACCAGCTTGGGCTCGCAAGGCACCATCTGCGGCGGTGGCCGATACGACTACCTGATTGAACAGGTGGGCGGCAAGCCAGCTCCTGCGGTTGGCTGGGCCTTGGGCGTGGAGCGCGTGCTTGAACTCATCAATGAGCAGGGCGAGGCTTTGCCCGATCTGGCTCCCGATGTGTACGCCATCATTCCCGAAACCGCTGCTTTGCCGGTGGCCATGCAGGTGTTGCAAACCTTGCGTGCGCAGGGCGTGTCGGCCCAAATGCACGCCGGCAGTGGTGACGGCATGGGCAGCATGAAGTCCCAGTTCAAGAAAGCCGATGGTTCGGGTGCACGTTTCGCCCTGGTTTTTGGGGCCGAAGAATTGGCCAAGGGCCAGGTGGCGGTCAAATCGCTGCGTGACGGAGCCGGGGCACAACGCACCGAGTCTTTGAGCACGGTGACCGACTGGGCCCAGAGCCTACAATCTCCGCTTTAAAGCGCAATCAGCAGTAGACATACCATGGCCAAAGCACTCGACCTTGACGAACAAGAACAACTTGACCAGATCAAGCACTTCTGGAGGACCTGGGGCAACCTGATTTCCTGGGTGCTGATCGCTGTTTTGGGCAGCTATGCGGCATGGAACGGTTATCAGTACTGGGAGCGAACTCAGGCCGCCAAGGCCGCCGCCCTTTACGACGAAGTCGAACGTGCCGTCGCCTCGGGTGACATCAGCCGGGTGGAACGCAGCCTCGCCGACATGAAAGACAAGTTTGGACGAACCCAGTTTGCCCAGCAATCGGCCTTTATGGCTGCCAAAGCATTGCATGCACAAGGCAAGGCCGAAGCCGCTCGCGAGGCGTTGAGCTGGGTGGCCAATGGCGCATCTGACAAAGCGTACCGAGACATTGCGCGTTTGCGCTTGGCGGCATTGCAGCTCGATGCCAAGGCGTATGACGATGCTTTGAAGCAACTGGCTTTGGAATTCACGCCCGAGATGTCGGGCTTGGCGGCCGACTTGCGCGGCGATGTCCTGCATGCCAAAGGGCAAAGCGCCGAAGCCATTGCGGCTTACCAGCTGGCCTGGAAAAAACTGGCTGACACCCCCGATTACCGGCGTTTGGTTCAAGCCAAACTCAATGCGCTGGGCATCGATCCTGATTCGGCGGCTGTTTTGGAGACCCCAAAGTGATGACTGTTTTTTCACACACTTGGCCCCGTCTGGCCTTGTTGGGGGTCTTGGCCCTGTCGATTGCAGGCTGCTCCAGTTCCCCCGACAAACCCAAGCCATCCGCGTTGCCCGCAGTCAGTGGCCAACTGGCCGTGCAAAAAGTCTGGTCCAACACCGTGGGGCCAGTCACTTCTCCCTTGTTCGCTTCTGTGCATGGCGATCAGGTGGCGGTGGCTTCCACCCAAGGGCAAGTGGCCTTGATCAATGCCACCAGTGGCAAGGACGTTTGGCGACTCCAACTTGACAGTCCCATCCAAGCGGGCGTCAGCGGTGACGGACAGCGTTTTGCGGTGATTACCCGTAACAACGAGGTGGTCGCCATCGAGTCGGGCAAGGTCGTTTGGCGCTACCGTTTGCCAGCCTTGTCTTACACCGCGCCTGTGGTCGCTGGTGCCCGCGTGTTCGTGTTGACGGCAGACCGTGCGGTCACCGCGCTCGACGGTGCTTCGGGCCAGAAACTCTGGATCCAGCAGCGCACTGGAGACCCCCTCGTGTTACAGCAAGCCGGTTTGCTGATGTCTTTTGGCGATACCTTGCTGGCTGGTTGGGGGGGGCGTTTGGCTGCTCTGAACCCCAATACTGGCGGTGTTCTTTGGGAAACCCTGGTGGGCTCGTCGCGTGGCACGAATGAAGTAGAGCGCTTGGTGGACCTGGTCGCTGGGGCCAGCCGTCAAGCTCAAACCCTGTGCGTGCGCGCTTTCCAGTCCTCTGTGGCCTGCGTGGATGCCAATCGGGGCACCACTTTGTGGACGCGCCCTGCGCAAGGCCATGAAGGCCTGGATGGGGATGACACGCTGGTGTATGGCGTGGAGTCGGACAGCAAGGTGCTGGCCTGGCAGCGTCAGGGCGGACAGCCTGCTTGGACGCAGGACGCCTTGAGATTTCGCGGCCTGAGTGCGCCTTTGGTTTTGGGCCGTTCGGTGGTCGTGGGCGATGACAATGGCTTGCTTCATTTCCTGTCTCGTCAGGATGGACAGCCTTTGCAGCGTTTGAGCACAGATGGCAGTGCCATCACTGGCAAGCCGGTGGTCGCTGGTCAGACTTTGGTGGTGGTGACACGCACCGGGGGCGTTTTTGGATTTCGCCCTGAATGATGGATCGGAAAATTTTTAAGTGAAACCTGTACTGGCCCTCGTTGGCCGCCCCAATGTGGGCAAATCCACGCTGTTCAACCGCCTCACCAAGAGCCGGGATGCCATCGTGGCCGATTTCGCGGGTCTGACCCGAGACCGCCATTACGGCAATGGCAAACAAGGCCGTCAAGAATTCATTGTGATCGATACGGGTGGTTTTGAGCCCGACGCCAGCAGCGGCATCTACAAAGAGATGGCCAAGCAGACCCAGCAGGCTGTGGCCGAGGCTGACATCGTTATTTTTGTGGTCGACGCACGCGGTGGTTTGTCCGCACAAGACCACGACATTGCCAAGTACCTTCGCAAAATTGGCAAACCCACTTTGCTTGTCGCCAACAAGGCCGAAGGCATGCTGGAAGGCATCCAGTTGACCGAGTTCTACGAGCTGGGTCTGGGTGAGGTGATCGCTATTTCGGCAGCGCACGGCCAAGGCACACGCGGATTGGTGGAGTTGGCGTTTGAATCGCTGAACCTGCCCGACGACCCGGAAGAAACCGAAGACGATCCATCGGTCATCAAATTGGCCGTGGCCGGTCGCCCCAACGTGGGCAAGTCCACCCTGATCAATACCTGGTTGGGCGAAGAACGATTGGTTGCGTTTGACATGCCGGGCACCACGCGTGACGCGATTTCGGTCCCGTTTGAAAAGCAGGGTCAAAAGTTTGAGTTGATCGATACCGCTGGTTTGCGCCGCAAGGGTAAAGTATTTGAGGCCATCGAAAAATTCTCAGTCGTCAAAACCCTGCAAGCCATCGAGTCGGCCAATGTGGTCTTGCTGCTGCTCGACGCCGAGCAGGGTGTGACCGACCAAGATGCGCACATCGCGGGCTATGCGTTGGAAAGTGGCCGTGCCATGGTGTTGGCGGTCAACAAATGGGATTCGGTGGACGAATACCAACGCCAGTTGGTGCAGCGCTCCATTGAGACACGTTTGCCGTTCTTGAGCTTTGCCAACATGCACTTCATTTCGGCCAAGAAGCGACAAGGCTTGGGTCCTGTTTGGGCTTCGATTGTGCAGGCGCACAAAGCGGCCATGTGCAAAATGAGCACGCCCATCCTGACCCGCTTGCTGCTCGAAGCTGTGCAGTTCCAAAGCCCGCAACGTGGCGGTATGTTCCGCCCCAAACTGCGTTACGCCCACCAAGGCGGCATGAACCCACCGGTAATCGTGGTGCATGGCAACTCGCTGGAACACGTCACCGATACCTACAAGCGCTTTCTGGAAGGCCGCTTTCGCAAGGCCTTTAACTTGTCCGGCACCCCTTTGCGCATAGAAATGAAAACATCCACCAATCCTTATGCCGACAAGGAATCCAGTTGAGATTTGAGGAAATTGAGATTTCCTCTGAATTGACTTCTGGCCCTGTGGTAAGGTCTCGGTTTTAAAACTTCTGAACACGGAGAATATCGTGAGCAATAAAGGTCAACTTTTGCAAGACCCGTTCCTGAATGCACTGCGCAAAGAGCATGTGCCGGTCTCGATTTACCTGGTCAACGGCATCAAGCTGCAAGGCCAGATCGAATCGTTTGACCAATACGTGGTGCTCTTGCGCAATACAGTGACCCAGATGGTTTACAAACACGCCATCTCGACCATCGTTCCCGGTCGCTCGGTTACATTCAGCACCCCCGAAACGGGTGAAATCACCGCTTGATGCGGGTTTTGTTCACTCGGCGGCGTGACACCATCGCCGCAGGCTGCTGACATTGTCTGACATCTACTCCAAGCAAGCCGCGCCGACCTTACTGGTCGGCGTTGACTTTGGGCTGCCGCATTTTGACGGCGAGCTGCAGGAACTCGGACTTTTGGCCGAATCCGGCGGCTTAAAGCCGGTGGCCCGCCTGACCTGCAAACGCAAGGCACCGGACCCCGCGCTTTTTGTTGGGAGCGGCAAAGCCGACGAGATCAAGGAACTGGCCCTGATGCACGGGGCCGTCGAAGTTTTGTTCGACCAAGCCTTGAGCCCAGCGCAGCAGCGCAATCTGGAGCGGCACATTGGTTTGCCGGTGAACGATCGCACCTTGCTGATTCTGGAAATCTTTGGACAGCGTGCCCGCAGCCACGAGGGTAAGCTCCAAGTGGAGCTGGCACGTCAACAGTACCTGAGTACCCGTTTGGTGCGCCGCTGGTCGCATTTGGAGCGTCAAAGCGGCGGTATTGGCATGCGAGGTGGCCCTGGCGAGACCCAGATTGAGCTGGACCGCCGCATGATCAACGACTCGATCAAGCGCATCAAAGAGCGCTTGGTCAAAGTCAAAAAACAGCGCAACACCCAGCGCAGGCAGCGCGAGCGGCGAGATACTTTCAACATCTCACTGGTTGGGTACACCAACGCAGGCAAGTCCACCTTGTTCAATGCTCTGGTCAAAGCGCGGGCCTACGCGGCCGACCAATTGTTTGCCACCTTGGATACCACCACGCGACAGCTGTACTTGGGTGAAGCGGGGCGCTCGGTTTCCTTGTCCGATACGGTGGGTTTTATCCGTGATTTGCCACACGGTCTGGTCGAGTCTTTCCAAGCCACACTCCAAGAGGCCACCGAAGCGGATTTGCTGCTGCACGTGGTGGACGCGTCCAACCCTGATTTTCCGGAGCAGATGGCCGAGGTTCAAAAGGTGTTGGCCGAAATCGGGGCAGAAAATGTCCCCCAGTTGTTGGTTTTCAACAAGCTCGATGCACTGTCACCGGAGCGTTATCCCCTTGAATTACAAGATCAATATGAGCTGGATGGCGTGACTGTTCCTCGTGTTTTTTTGAGTGCTCAATCGGGGAAGGGCTTGGACCTGTTGCGTTCTGCCTTGTCTGATATTGTCAAAACTGCCTTGCCTTCCAACGTTTTTGAAGCCGCAGATCCCCGTGACTTGACCCGGGAATATCCGGGTGGTCTGCATTGAAGTCCAACCGAATTCGGCACAATGCGGATTCGTCATCCAGACAAAGACACTTCACCATGAATTTTCACCTGCCAGCCCTGAGATGGTCATTGCTTCCCGCAAAGATCCGAGGCATGTTCAATCTGAATGACCCACGCTGGGGTCGGGACGACGACAAATCCAACGCTGATTCGGGCAACAAGCCTGCTGGCGATGTGCCGCCACCGGGTCCCAAGCCAGAATCCTGGCAGCAGCCACCCGGTCGTGGTTCGCAGCAACAGCAAAGTGGTCCTCCCGATCTGGACGAGCTCTGGCGCGACTTCAACCGCAAGCTGGGCCAGTTGTTTGGTGGCAAGGGCGGCCCTCAAAAACCACAAGGTCCTGGTGGTTCAGGCGGTGGATCGGGGGGGCCTGGTATTCCTGTTTTCTTCAAGAACCTGGGCTTGGGCGTGATTTTGGCGGCTGCCTTGTTGGTCTGGCTGGGCACGGGCTTTTTCATCGTGCAAGAAGGTCAGCAAGCCGTGATCACCCAGTTTGGCAAGTACCACTCCACAGTAGGTGCTGGTTTCAACTGGCGCATGCCTTATCCTGTTCAGCGTCATGAGCTGGTGTTCGTGACCCAGATCCGCTCGGTTGACATTGGCCGCGACAACATCATCAAAGCCACGGGTCTGCGTGAATCGGCGATGTTGACCGAGGACGAAAATATTGTCGAAATCAAGTTCGCCGTGCAATACCGCCTGAACGATGCACGAGCCTACCTGTTTGAAAGCCGCAACCCGACCGAGGCCGTGGTTCAGTCTGCTGAAACGGCTGTGCGCGAGGTTGTGGGAAAAATGAAAATGGACTCAGCCTTGGCCGAAGAGCGAGACCAGATTGCGCCCCGCGTGCGAGAAAAAATGCAGACCATCTTGGATCGCTACAAAGTGGGCATTGAGGTGGTGGGCATCAATTTGCAGCAAGGCGGCGTACGTCCCCCCGAGCAAGTGCAGGCGGCTTTTGATGACGTGCTCAAAGCTGGTCAGGAGCGCGAACGGGCCAAGAACGAAGCCCAAGCTTATGCCAACGATGTGGTGCCTCGCGCTGTCGGTACTGCATCCCGCCTCAAAGAAGAAGCCGACGCTTACCGCGAACGCATCGTGGCGCAAGCCGAGGGTGATGCACAACGATTCAAGACCATCTTGCCCGAATACCAAAAGTCGCCGCAGGTCATGCGCGACCGCATGTACACCGATGCCATGCAGCAAATTTACAGCAATGTGACCAAGGTGCTTGTGGACAGCAAGCAGGGCTCGAACCTTTTGTACCTGCCGCTCGACAAGATCATGCAGCAAGTGGCAGCCACAGCGCCACCCGCTGTGGATGTTCCACTCGCACCGGCCAGTGGCAATGCGGCCAACAACGGGGCTGTGGACACACGTTCACGAGATCTCCAGCGTTCGCGTGATCGCGATCCACGATAAGGACAAACAAAATGAATCGCATTGGATTGTGGATTTCGAGCCTGCTGGTGGCCTTTGTGCTGTTCAGCTCTACCGTTTTTGTGGTCGATCAGCGCCAGTTTGGGGTGGTTTACGCCTTGGGGCAGATCAAGGAAGTCATCACCGAGCCCGGTTTGCACTTCAAGTTGCCGCCGCCGCTTCAAAACGTCAACTACATCGACAAGCGCTTGCTGACCTTGGACAGCCCCGACAACGAGCCCATGCTCACGGCGGAAAAGCAGCGTGTGGTGATCGATTGGTATGTGCGCTGGCGCATCACCGATCCCCAGGCCTATATCCGCAATGTGGGCTTGGACGAGAAGGCTGGTACCAATCAGCTCAACCGCGTGGTCCGCAATGCCTTCCAGGAAGAGATCAACAAGCGCACCGTTAAAGAGTTGCTCTCTCTCAAGCGGGAAGAGCTGATGGACGACGTCAAAGCCGCCGTCCTGGTGGTGGTCAAGGGTGCCAAGCCTTGGGGCGTTGATGTGGTGGATGTGCGAATCACCCGTGCCGATTATGTGGACACCATCACCGAATCGGTTTACCGCCGTATGGAAGCCGAGCGCAAGCGAGTGGCCAACGAACTGCGCTCGACCGGCGGTGCCGAAGGAGAAAAAATCCGCGCCGATGCCGACC
>JBIKSF010000025.1:0-21665 GCA_044348785.1 Limnohabitans sp. | reverse complement strand
AACCTTGTGCCGTCTGTGGACGGGCCATGAGCTGGCGCAAAAGCTGGGCCAAAAACTGGGACAACGTGTTGTACTGCAGTGACCGTTGCAGAGCCGACAAGTCTAAGCCCGCCAAAACCTGACCCTCACCTCCTGAACCCGCCCTCCCACGAAAGACAAGGCATGACACGTCACCTGATATTGGTTTTGGGCGACCAGCTGGGCTGGGACAACCCGGCCTTGGCCGACTTTGACCCCGCCCAAGATCGGTTGTTGCTGATCGAGGCGGACAGTGAGGCCAGCGAAGTCTGGAACCACCAAGCCCGGATCGCGATTTTCTTGTCGGGCATGCGGCACTTTGCAAACGTTGCGCACCGCCGCCGCTGGCCTTGTACATATATGAAGGTCGACGACAGCGTACTGCTCCCTGACTTTGCAGGCCGCTTGGCCCTGGCCCTGCACACCGACCCGCCCAAAGCCTTGGTGGTGATGGAAGCCGGGGCTTGGCGCATGGAACGGCTGATCGAAGACGCTGCCGAGCAGGCTCAGGTGCTGCTGCGCTGGGTGGGCGACACCCATTTTTTGTGCAGCCGCGCCGCGTTTACGAAATGGGCAGGCGACAAAAAAGAACTGCGCCTGGAGTTCTTTTACCGCGAGATGCGCAAACGCCACGGCATCTTGATGGAGGGCAAAGAGCCCATCGGCGGCCAATGGAATTTTGATGCAGACAACCGCAAAGGCTTTGGGGCCAAAGGACCCGGCACCGTGCCCCCGCCCGCCAGATTTGCGCCAGACCGTGTCACACAAGACGTGATCGCCTTGGTGCGCGAACGCTTTGCAAGCCACCCCGGCACCTTGGATGACTTTGCCTGGCCCGTGACCCGTGAAGACGCCTTGGTGGCAATGCAACATTTCATCGACCAGCGCCTGGAGAACTTTGGCGCTTGGCAAGACGCGATGTGGACCACGCTGCCCTTTGGCTGGCACGCGCTGGTGGGCAGCAGCTTGAATCTGCATTTGCTCAACCCGCGTGAGGTCATCGCAGCGGCCGAAGAGGCTTACCACGCACGCGGCTTGCCGCTGGCCAGTGTGGAGGGATTCATTCGCCAGGTGCTGGGCTGGCGCGAGTTCATTCGCGGGGTGTATTGGCTGGACATGCCCCACATGGCCGAGGCCAACCACTATGGCCACACCCGCGATTTGCCCCAGTGGTACTGGACGGGTAAGACGCACATGGCCTGCATGCAAGCCACCATTGGCCAAAGCCTGCAATACGGCTACGCGCACCACATCCAACGCCTCATGGTCACCGGGCAATTTGCCGTGCTGGCGGGCCTGTCACCGCAGCAGGTGAGCGCTTGGTACCGCGCCATGTATGTGGACGCGGTGGAATGGGTGGAGACGCCCAACACCTTGGGAATGGCCCTGCACGCCAACGGCGGGCGCTTCACCAGCAAACCCTATGTGGCCAGCGGCCAGTACATCAGCCGCATGAGCAACTACTGCAAAGGCTGCCGCTACCAGCCCGAAATGCGCACCGGCCCCAACGCCTGCCCCATGACCACGCTGTATTGGGACTTTCTGATTCGCCACGAAAAAGACTTTTCAGGCAACCCACGCACCGCACTGATGGTCAAGCATGTGGGCAAGATGAGTGCAGACGACAAGGCGCTGATCGGTCAGCAAGCGGATGCGACGCGGGCGGGTCTGGACGACGTCTGAAAATTCTGAATCATTTGCGCCGACTGATCTGCTTGAGCACATGCTGCTTGAACGCCTGCGCCAGCGGTGACAGTTTTTTGCCGCCTGGATAGACGATGTGCCAGGCCGAGGGCAGGGGAAAGCCCTGCACGTCGATCACGCTGACGCCGTTTTCTTTTTGATGCCCGTGCAAAGCGTGGCGCGAAACCACGCCCACGCCAAGCCCGCCCGCCACCGATTCCTTGATCGCCTCGTTGCTGCCCAACTCCAGGCGCACATCAGGGCGGAACTTCATCTGGCGGAAAAACTGGTCGCCCGCCATGCGCGTGCCGGAGCCTTTCTCTCGAAAAATAAAGCGGCGCTCAGCCAACTCTTCCAAAGGCACCGCAGTGCGTTTGGACAAAGGGTCGGATGTGGGCGCGATCACCACGATCGGATTGGGCATGAAAGCCTCGTCGCCCAAGTCCATGTCTTTGGGCGGCATGGACATGATGTACAGATCGTCCAGGTTGTCATGCAAGCGCTGCACCACGCCATCGCGGTTCAAAATTTCAAGTGACACGTCGATGGCCGGATGGCGCTTGCAAAAGCTGCCGATCAGGTGCGGCATAAAGTACTTGGCGGTGCTGACCACAGCAACTCGCAGCTTGCCACGCGACAAGCCCTTGGCCGCGTCCACGTTTTGTTCAAACGCATCCCAGGTCTGAGCAACAGCGCGGGCGGTTTGTGCCAGCTCTTGGCCCACCTCGGTCAGGTAGAGTTTTTTGCCCACCAGCTCGTAGAGGGGCAAGCCCACGGATTCGCTGATGTCCTTGAGTTGCATCGAGGCCGTGGGCTGGGTGACGTGCATCACTTTGGCAGCGGCACTGACGCTGCCGGTTTCGGCCAAAGCCAGAAAAAGACGGAGCTGTCGAAAAGTAATATTCATAGATTTTTATCTATAGTCAATGACATGAGAATCGATTTTACAAGTAGACGGTAAATTTCTAAGATCGATGCAAGGAACACACCATGCAAAATCTGATCGACCCCGCCATCCTCTTTTTCATCTTCGGCGTGCTGGCGGGCACCGTGAGATCCAACCTCGAAATCCCGCCCGCCATCTCCCGCTTTTTGTCGCTCTACCTGTTGATGGCTCTGGGCCTCAAAGGCGGCTTTGCGCTGTCGCAATCGGGCCTGACGGCCAGCGTCGGCATCAGCCTGGCCGCTGCGGTGTTGCTGGCCATCGTCATCCCGCTCATCGGTTACGCCGTGCTGCGGCGTTTTGTCTCGGGTTTTGACGCAGCGGCCGTGGCCGCCACGTATGGCTCGGTGAGTGCGGTGACCTTTGTCACGGCCGTGCAAACCCTGGAAAACCAGGGTGTGCCTTATGGCGGGCACATGGCTGCGGCCATGGCCTTGATGGAGTCACCCGCGATCATCCTGGCCGTGGTGCTGGCCAATTCGCTGCGGCAAAAGCAGGCCTCGGGCGTGGTGTCGCAAGGGGGCGGCACCGCAGCATTGGCTGGTACTGCTGCGCCTCATGGTGCCTCGGTGGGCAAGATCCTGCACGAGTCCTTCACCGATGGCGCGCAGTTGCTGCTGCTGGGCGCCATGGTGATCGGCTTGGTCACGGGCGAAGCTGGCCAAGAGGCGATGGCCCCCTTCTCGGTGGACCTCTTCAAGGGCATGTTGGCTTTCTTCCTGCTGGACATGGGTTTGATGGCCGCACGCAACCTGCCGCAGGTCAAAGGCCAATCGCCCGTGCTGATTGCCTATGCTGTGCTTGGTCCCATCGTGCATGCGGCACTGGCCCTGGGCGTGGCTGTCGTCTTGAAACTGAACGCCGGCGATGGCGCCTTGCTCATGGTACTGGCCGCCAGCGCCTCTTACATTGCCGTGCCCGCCGTGCTGCGCACCGCCCTGCCCGAAGCCAAACCCGCGCTGTATTTCGGCCTGAGTTTGGGGCTGACCTTTCCGCTGAACATCGTGCTCGGCATCCCAGTCTATTTGGGGGTGGCGCAGGCGGTGTTGACATGAGCACAACCCCGCCCCTGTTTTATCAAGGTCGCCAAGTTGCCCTGCTGACGCAACATGGCAAGCAGCACCTGCTGCGCGGACCACTGGAGACCGCACTGGGCTGCCAGCTGGTGCACACCGACGGCTATGACACCGACCAGTTGGGCACTTTCACCCGTGAACTGACCCGCGCCGGCTCACAGCTGGATGCGGCCAGAAAAAAGGCCACCATTGGCATGGCACTGACCGGAGCGTCTGTGGGCATGGCCAGCGAAGGCTCATTTGGCCCCGACCCCTTTGGGGCCTTCATGCCCTGGAACACCGAAGCCGTGTTGTGGGTTGATCGCTTGTCAGGGATTGAAGTGACGGGCTTTGCACACGGTCCCGCCCAAAGCCTGCACAGGATCGTCAAAACCCCTCAAGAACTTGACTCCTTTGCCAAAGAGGCCGGATTCCCAGAACACCATCTGGTGCTGCGACCCGAACACCCCGAGCACGCCGACATGGACAAAGGCATCCGTGATCACGTAACACTGCTGAAAGGCTTTCATCTGGCCCAAGCCAAGTCTGGCAATGGCGTGGTGTTTGCTGAAAACGATCTGCGGGCTTTTTGCAACCCGACTCGCCAAAAATTGATCCTCAAAGCCACCGAAGAGCTCATTCAAAAATTGCTTTCGGCATGCCCAAAATGTGATGTACCGGGCTACTGGCTCAGCCAGCAGATTCCAGGTCTGCCTTGCCGAGCTTGTGGCAGTCTGACCCGCTTGCCTCAGGCCGAAATATGGGGTTGCAAAAAATGCGGCCATGAAGAGCACCGTGCCGTGAATGCCCAGCCTTGGGCTGATCCCGCCCGTTGTGATTTCTGCAACCCTTGAAACGGCAAACGACGAGCTTGGATGAGCGCAGTTACACCGAACGCATCAACCCACCATCAATGCGCAGGCTTTGACCGGTGATGTAGGCCGCGCCTTCAGAGGCCAAAAAGGCAATCGTGGCCGCCACTTCTTCGCTCGTGCCATAACGCTGCATGGGCACGCTTTGGCGGCGCTGCTCTTGGGCGGGCAAGCTGTCGATCCAGCCGGGCAGCACATTGTTCATGCGCACCTGGTGCACCGCGTGCTCGTCGGCAAAGAGCTTGGTGAAAGCGGTCAAGCCCGCGCGTGCCACCGCCGAGGTCGGGAACATCGCGCTGGGCTCGACCACCCAGGCGGTGGAGATGTTGACGATGGACCCCGCTTTTTGCTGGACCATGATGGGCGCCACCAGCCGCACGGCGCGCACCACGTTCATGAAATACATGTCCAGGCCCAAATGCCACTGCGCGTCGGTCAACGCCAGCAACGGGCCTTTGGGGCCGTGGCCTGCGCTGTTGACCAGCACGTCAATGCGGCCCCAGCGCGCCATGGTTTGGTCAACCAGCTTTTGCAGGTCTTCGCTCGACTGGTTCGAGCCGGTCAACCCCAAGCCCCCCAATTCACGGCCCAGCGCCTCGCCCTTGCCGGACGAGGACATGACCGCCACCTGAAAGCCATCTTGCGCCAGCTTGCGGGCCGCCGCAGCGCCCATGCCACTGCCGCCGCCCACCACCATCGCCACTTTATTGCTCATGCTTTGCTCCTTGTTTGTGTGAGTTTTCGCCACATCTTGCCAGACCACTGACCCAAGTCATCGAGGTAAGTGAACACCACCGGGATCACCAACAAGCTGAGCACGGTGCTGGTGAGCAAGCCGCCAATCACGGCAATGGCCATGGGTGAGCGGAAACTCGCGTCGGCCGCGCCCCAGCCCACGGCAATGGGCAGCATGCCAGCGCCCATGGCAATCGTGGTCATGACAATCGGACGGGCGCGCTTGTGGCAAGCGTCCAGTAGCGCGTCCCAGCGACTCATGGGCGGCACGGAGGGGTGATCGCCCTCGGCGGGTTTACCGCGCCGCGCCTCAATCGCGTACTCCACCAGCAAGATCGAGTTTTTGGTGGCGATGCCCATGAGCATGATGAGACCAATGAGCGAGGGCATGGAAAAGCTCTTGTCCGCGATCAGCAAGCCCACGAACGCGCCGCCCAAAGACAAGGGCAAAGCCGCCAAAATGGTGATGGGGTGCAAAAAGCCCTTGAACAGCAGCACCAGCACGATGTAGATGCACAGCACGCCGATCATCATGGCCAGGCCAAAGCTGGCAAAGAGTTCGCCCATGACTTCGGCGTCGCCCACCTCGACGATCTTCACGCCCGGTGGCAGGCTTTGCAGCGCGGGCAGTTGTTGCACCGCTTGTGTCACGTCGCCCAGCGGCATACCCGACAACTCGATCTCGAAGTTGATGTTGCGCTGGCGGTCGTAGCGGTCAATCACGGCCGGGCCGCCCGCCACCTCGATGCTGGCCACTTGGCCCAGCATGACGGGACCACGGCTGCCGGGCACCATCAGGCGCTCGAGCGTGGCCAGGTCTTGCCGGGATGCGTCGCCCAACTTCACGACGATGGGCACTTGGCGCTCTGACAAATTGAGCTTGGGCAGGGCGGCATCGTAGTCGCCCAAAGTGGCCACACGCAAGGTGTCGCTGATGGCCGCGCTGGTCACGCCCAGGTCGGCGGCTTTGGCAAAGTCGGGGCGCACCGCGATTTCGGGTCGCACCAAGCTGGCGGTGGACGCAATCGACCCCAAGCCCTGGATGGTGCGCAGGTCACGCTCCACCGCCATGGCGGCGGTTTGCAGGGCCTGTGGGTCTTCGCCAGTGAGCACCAGCACGTATTTTTCACCTGAACCGCCCAAGCCCACCTTGGTGCGGACACCGGGCAGTTGCTGCAGCGCGGTGCGGATGTCGTTTTCAATCGCCTGCTTGCGTGGGCGCGTGCCACGCTCACTCAGCTGGATGGTGAGCGTGGCCTTACGCACTTCGGCCGCACCACCACCGGCAAACGGGTCAGAGCCCGCACTGCCGCCGCCAATCGTCGTGTAGACGCTTTTCACATCGTTCACCGTCATGAGCAGGGTGCGGGCATGCTCGGCGCTGGCCTGGGTTTGCGCCAAGGTCGATCCCGGCGGCAGCTCGACATACACCTGGGTCTGCGAGTTGTCGTCAGGCGGAATGAAGCCCTTGGGCAGCAGCGGCACCAACATGATGGAGCCGATGAAAAACAGCGTGGCCAAGACCATGGTGACCAAGCGGTGCCTCATGCACCAAGTGGCCCAGACCATGTAGCGCTTGAGCCAGCCCGGCTCGTGCGCGGCGGTGACGATGGGCTTCAAAATGTAGGCCGCCATCATGGGCGTGAGGACCCGCGCCACCACCAGCGAGGCAAACACCGCCAGCGACGCGGTCCAGCCAAACTGCTTGAAGAACTTGCCCGGAATGCCGCTCATGAAAGCCGTGGGCAAAAACACCGCGATCAGGGTGAAGGTGGTGGCGATCACGGCCAAGCCAATCTCGTCGGCCGCTTCCATGGCCGCCTGATAAGGTGACTTGCCCATGCGCAAATGGCGCACGATATTTTCCACCTCCACAATCGCGTCATCCACCAGCACGCCGATCACCAAAGACAGCGCCAGCAAAGTCACCACGTTGATGGAAAAGCCCAGATACGCCATGCCAATGAAGGCCGGAATGACCGACAGCGGCAAGGCCACCGCCGACACAAACGTGGCCCGCCAATCGCGCAAGAACAGCCACACCACCAGAACCGCCAAAATCGCGCCTTCGTACAGCAGCACGAGTGAACCGTTGTATTCCTCCTCCACCGGGGTCACAAAGTCAAAGGCTTCGGTGATCTCGATGTCGGGGTTTTGCAAACGGTAATCGGCCAGCGCCTGACGCACCAAGCGGCCCACGGCCACCTCGCTCTCGCCCTTGCTGCGCACCACTTCAAAGCCCACCACGGGCTTGCCGTCCAGTGCGGCGGCAGACCTTGCATCGGCCAGCGTGTCGCTCACCGTGGCCACTTGGTCCAGGCGCACACTGCCGCCCCGCGATGTGGCCAGCTCAATTTGTCCGACTTCTTGCGCCGTCTTGACGGTGGCGAGCGTGCGCACGGGTTGTTCGCCAGCGCCCAGCTCCATGCGTCCGCCGGAGCCCTCTTGCTGCACCTGCTTGAGCTGGCGAGAGACCTCGGCAGCCGTGATGCCCAGCGACTGCAGGCGGTTCACATCCAGCGCCACGCGCACTTCGCGCGTCACACCGCCCACGCGGTTGACCGATCCCACACCGCGCAGCGACAAGAGCTTGCGGGTGATGTCTTTGTCAACCAGCCAAGACAAGGCCTCGTCGTCCATGCGCGCCGAGCGCACGGTGTAGGCCAGCACGGGCGTGCCAGCCAAGTTGAGCTTTTGCACCACCGGGTCGCGGAGGTCACCGGGCAAATCGGCACGCACGCCCTGGATGGCCGAGCGCACGTCGTCCACCGCCTCCTGGCTGGGCTTTTCCATGCGGAACTCGGCGGTGATTGACACCACGCCGTCTTGCACCTTGGTGGTGATGTGCTTCAAACCCTGCAGCGGGGCGAGTGCGTTTTCGAGCTTGCGGGCCACATCGGTTTCGAGCTGCGAGGGCGCCACACCGGGCAGGCTGGCGGTCACCGAGATGGTGGGCACATCCAAATCGGGAAAGTTTTGCACCTTCATCGAACCAAAGGCGATAAAGCCTGCCACCGTCAGCAGCACAAACAGCATGACGGCGGGAATGGGGTTGCGGATCGACCAAGAAGAAACGTTGATCATGGCGTCTCTTTATTTGGTGGCCGGGGCAGCTGGAGAAGCGGGTGCGTCGACCACACGCACCGTGTCACTGTGGTTCAAAAATGCACCGCCGCTGGCCACCACACGGGCATCGGCTTTCAGGCCGCTGGTCACCTCGACACGATCGCCGCTATGGCGTCCGGTTTGTACCTTCAGTTGGCTGACTTTTTGGTCGGCCCCCACGGTGTAAACATAGCTAAACCCGTCACGCACCACCACGGCACTTTGCGGCACGGTGAGCGCCTGGGTTTGCCCCAGCGCGATCTCGCCTTGGGCGTACATGCCGGCGCGGGCACTGCCTGTTGCGGCGGGCAAGTCCACGTACACGATGGCGTTACGGGTTTGCGCATCGACAGAGGGCGCCACCATGCGCACCTTGCCTTGCAGCAGTTGGCCGCTGGCGGCCTTCACTTGCACCTGTGCACCCACCTGAATGCGGCCAATCTCGGCGGCTGTGACTTCAGCCCGCCACTCGATGCGGCCCTGACGAATCAAACGGAACAACTCGTTGCCCGCGCCCACCACGCTGCCCACGGTGGCTTGGCGCGCCGAGATCACGCCCGCGTCAGGCGCACGCACCTGGGTTTGCGACAAGCGTACGGTTTGCAGCTGCACCATGGCACGAGCCGACTGCACACGCGCCTGCGCCGAGGCATCGGCGGCCAAGGTCTGGCTCAACTGCGCGTTGCTGAAAAAGCCCTGCTGCTGCAAACTGCGGGCGCGGTCGGATTGGGCTTTGGCTTCTTGCGCACTGGCCGTGGCTTCGGCCAAGGCCGCTTCGGCCTGCGCCAGCTCGGCGCGCAAAGTGTCGGACTGCAAAACAGCCAGCATGTCACCACGCTGCACCCGATCGCCCACGTTCACGCGCACATCAGTGATCTTCAGGCCATTGGCTTCTGCGCCGATGATGGCCTCTTGCCAAGCGGCCAAGCTGCCGTTGGCGCTGATTTTTTGGGCCAGACTGGCTGTTTGGGGCGTGGTGACGGTCACCGTCAAAGTTGGTTTGTTGGCACCCTGTGATTTGACCGGCTCAGCCGCGCAAGCCATACCCACAGATGCGACCCACAACCCAAGGCCCGCCCACACTCCAACACCGGTTTTTTTCATGACTTTTCTCTTTGCGATGCGCTACGTTAACGCTTGAGAAGTTTAGCGCTTGCCAATGACCGCCCACAGTGCCCTCAGGCACATTGAGGCCATAGCGCGCACCCAGCCTGATGCAAGCAACCGCGGTTAATGCATGACGAGGCGCCACACGGCCAACACCGCATCACGCGCTGAGCTGAGCGATGCAGGGTCCACCTGGGTGGGCTCTTCGTTCAAGCGCGCACGGTGTTGCAAGCGCCGCATTTCGCGGTAAGCATTGGCGGCCGCTTGCCCCACGCCTTCTGGCAGCAAAGCGGCTTGTTCGGCGCGTTGGAGCAAAGCGATGTTGCCCACGTTGTCGGCCAACTCAGGGTGTGCGGCTGCGTGCAAGAGCACCAGGTACTGCATGGCAAATTCAACGTCGACCATGCCACCAGGGCTGTGTTTCACATCAAAGTGGTCGGCTTTGACCGGGTGGCCCTGGCGCACGCGTTCGCGCATGGCCACGATTTCGGCTTTGAGGCTGACCGCATCGCGCGGGGCGCTGATGACGGCGTGGCGCACGGCGTCAAAGCGGGGCGCCAGGCTTTGCAAGCCCATGACAAAGCGGGCGCGCGTCATGGCCTGATGCTCCCACGTCCAAGCGGTGTTGCTGCCGCGTTGTTGTTGGTAATCGGCGTAGGCTTCAAAGCGGGTGACCAGCAGGCCCGAGTTGCCATTGGGGCGCAAGGCGGTGTCGATTTCGTAAATGTCACCTTCGGCGGTTTTGACCGTCATCCAGTTGATCATTTTGCGCACATAGGCGGCGTAGATTTCCTGGGCGCGTTCGTCTTCGTCGTCGTACACAAACACGATGTCCAGGTCGCTGCCGTAACCCAACTCTTTGCCGCCCAATTTGCCGTAACCGATGATGGCAATCGCCGGTTCATCGCGGTGGCGGTTCTTCAGGCGGTCCCAGCACCAGCGGGCCGTGACACGCAAAACGGCGTCGGCAAGGGCGCTCAGGTCGTCGGCCACTTGCTCTACGGTGAGCACGCCTTCCACATCGCGCGCCAAGGTTCGGAACTGCTCGGCGTGGTGGGCGCGGCGCAGCAAGTTCATCAGGCTTTCGTCGTCGTCTTCGCCAGTACGCTGCAGGGCCACACGGCGGGCCTGCAATTCGGCCTCGAACTCGGCTGCGTCAAAGCGGGTGTCAAACAGGTTGCCCCCGGCCAACTCGTCGATCACGCCAGGGTGTTGCAACAAATACCGCGCAGGCCACTTGGCCGCGCCCAGCAGGCGCAGCAGGCGTTCATACACCGAGGGTCGCTCCAGCATCAGGGCCAAATAGCTTTCGCGGCGCAGCAGGGGCTCGATCCAGTCGGCCATGCGCAGCACGGCCACTTCGCTGATGCGGCCCTCGCCCAGCCACTGCGCCGTGCGCTGCAGCAAACGTGTCAGCCGACCTCGCGCGTCTTCGCGCAAGGCCAGCACGCGGGGGCTGTCCACCCACTGTTCCAGGCGTTCGCGCACCGGGCCCTTGAAATCGATGAGCACAGATTCAAGCTCGGCGTGTTCGCGGCCGTTGCCGTTCTTGCCATTTTTTCCGTTGCAGGTTTTGCAATCGCGGTCGCCGCCGAGCAAGGTGTCGAACTCTTGCGCCACCACTTCGCGATGACCGTCCAGTGCACTTAAAAATTCGCAGGTGCTGGCATGCCCCAGCGTCTGCGCGATCCAATCCAAATCATCGTCGCGGGTGGGAAGCACATGGGTTTGCTGGTCGTCCAGGTACTGGATGCGGTGCTCCACCTGGCGCAAAAACACATAGGCCGCGCCCAGCGCGTCGGCCGTGGCCTGTGGCATGAGCCCGGCTTTGGCCACGCGCTGCAAGGCGTCCAGGGTCGGGCGGGTGCGCAGCTCAGGAAACTGCCCGCCGCGCACCACTTGCAGCAGCTGCACGGTGAATTCGATCTCGCGGATGCCGCCGCGTGAGAGCTTCACGTCGTTGGCACGTTCGGGGTGACCGGCGCTGCGTTTGGCCGCGTGGTCACGGATTTGCTGGTGCAGCGTGCGCAGCGATTCAAAGACGTTGTAGTCCAAATATCGGCGAAACACAAAGGGCAACACCACGGCACGCAACGCTTGAGCCGAGCCATTGAGCATGGCGCTGCGGGGCGCGACCACACGGCTTTTCATCCAGGCAAAGCGCTCCCACTCGCGGCCTTGCACCAGCAAATATTCTTCCAACGCGTCGAGCGACACCACACTGGGGCCCGAGTTGCCGTTGGGGCGCAAAGCCAGGTCAACGCGAAAGACAAAGCCGTGCTCGGTGGTGTCGCCAATCAGCGCGTACATGCGCTTGACGGCGCGGGTGAAGTATTCCTGGCACGAGACCTTGTTTCGGCCTTCGCTGTTGCCCTGGGTTTCGCCGTCTTCGTCGTACACATAAATCAGGTCGATATCGCTCGACACGTTCAGCTCGCGCGCGCCCAGCTTGCCCATGCCGATGATCCACATTTCGGCACGCTGGCCGTCGGCTTTGGTGGGCGCGCCGTGCAGGGCGTCCAGGTCCGCCATGACTTGCAGCCAGGCGATGTCGAGCGTGACCTCGGCCAGCCAGGTCATGCCCTGGGTGACCGCCGCCAAATCGGCTTGGCGGCTGCAGTCGAGTTGGGCCAAGCGCTCCAGCGTGAGCTGGCGCAGCACACGCAAGGCGGCGCTGGTGTCCAGGCCCTTGGCTTGCAAGGCGGCATAAGCCGCGTTCAGGCTGTCGCGTGTCGGGGGGCCGGGTGGCAAAAGTGGCAACTCTGCACCATAACGGCGATGCAAACGCTGCAGAAAACGTGAATACGCAGGCAAATCGACCAAACTGACATCATTTACGGCGGGGGCCTCATCCATGGGCTGGCTGCGGGTCATAATTCCTGCTGACTTTCTGATTCAAATGTTTGTGCCGTCTTTGCCCACTTTTCCCCGCCTGACCCTCGTGCTGTCCCGCTTGATGCGGGCCGTCGCCTGGGCTCTTTTGGTGCTGGGCGTCTTGTTGGGGATGGCCTGGGCTGCCTTGCATTTTTGGATTGTGCCGCGAATCGGAGAGTACCGTCCCGCGCTGGAGCGCTTGGCCCAACAAACCATCGGGGTTCCGGTCAGGGTCGGTGAAATCTCCGCCGAGTCAACAGGTTGGGCTCCCTCATTCGAGTTGCGTAACATCGAACTGCTCGACCCCGAAGGCCGCACCGCACTGAGTCTGCCCAAAGTCATGGTGGCCATCAGCGTGCGCTCGGTTCTGGGCTTGAATCTGGAACAACTCGTGCTGGACAAGCCCGAGCTGGAGGTTCAGCAAATGGCCAACGGGCACTGGCGGGTGGCCGGACTCGATTGGACGCCGCAAAAAGGGGGGCACAACCCCGCAGCCGATTGGTTATTCGCGCAACGCGAAGTCATTGTGCGTGGCGGCACCCTGCACTGGAACCGCGAGAGCCCAACACAAGCCAAGGTGCAAACCAACACAGACGCGACCAGCCTTTCGCTGCGTGACTTGGATCTGGTGTTGCGCAATTCACCCCGACACCACGACGTCCGCCTGGACGCCACCCCTGCAGGCGACTGGGGTCAGCGCTTTGTCACCATCGGTCGCTTCAAACGCAATCTGTTGTCCATCCACCCCGGCCAATGGGCCGACTGGACGGGCCAGGTTTACAGCTACTTTCCGCAGATTGATGCCGCGAAGCTGAGCCCTTACATGCCAGCGGGGGTCAAGCTCATGTCGGGTCAAGGCAGCATGCGACTGTGGAACGACGTGAACAACGGGCAATGGGCTGGCGGCGTGGCCGACGTCCATCTGACCGGCTTGCAAACCGCCCGCTCTGAGGGTGAGGCCCCTTTGGGTTTTGAGCGTTTGTCAGGCCGTTTGGCTGGCCGCGTCAACCCATTGGGGTTTGAGGTTTCGACACAACACTTGGCCTTTGTCAGCGACCAAGGCCTGGCCTGGCCTGGCGGCAATGTCTCACTGACCTATACCCACCCACAAGGCAAAAACTTGGCAAGCGGTCAGCTGCAAGCCGATCACCTGGACTTGTCAGCGCTGCGCGATGTGGCCCTGCGCATGCCTTTGACCACTGCGTGGCATCAACAGCTGCAAAAGCAAACGGTCAGCGGACAGGTCGACGCTTTGCAGTGGCGTTGGCAAGGCGACTGGCAAACGCCGCAACGCTATGACGGACAGCTCACACTGCACAACTTGTCTTTGCCGCCAGAAGCCGCACGCGCGGATGGCAGCCATCCGCTTCGGCCCGGTCTACAAGGCGCACAAGTCCAGTTGAAATTGAACCAAGATGGTGGCCGAATTGAGGTCAATATGGGGGCTGACGGGGCCGTGTTCTTGCCTGGCGTCCTGGAGGACCCCGAAGTGCGGATGCGGTCTTTGCTTGCGCATGCGGTTTTCAAACGCGAAGCTGCACAGTGGCATGTCCCCGAGTGGAAGCTTCAGCTGGCCAACGCAGACCTGCAAGGCGAATGGCAAGGCCAATGGCACCCCGCCCCCCAAGGCCAAGGTCCTGGCGTACTTGACCTGCAGGGCAAGATCAAACAGGCCAATGCCGCACAGGCTTACCGTTACCTGCCTCTGTCACTGCCCGCGAACGTGCGCCAATACGTGCGGGACGCCGTGCTCAAAGGCGTCTATTCGGACGTACAGGTCAAGATCAAGGGCGATCTGGCCAAGCTGCCGTTTGCCAACTCCAACGCGGGCGATTTCAGATTTGCCGGACGCATCCAGGACGTGGAGCTGGATTACGTCCCTGCGGCCTTGCTGCCCTCAAAAGCCCTGCCCTGGCCACGATTGCACCAGCTGACTGGCGAGCTCGTCTTTGACCGCCTGGGCATGAAGCTGAGCAAGGCCTCCGCCCGCGCAGGCGATGCACGCACCGGCCTCACCCTGAGCGCAGGCCAAGCCGACATCGCCGACATGCTGAACAACCCTGTGCTGAATGTCTCGGCCGAGAACAAAGGCGCGGCCGCACAGGTGCTGACGCTGGTGCAAAAATCGCCTTTGGACGCCATGCTGTCGGGCGCTTTGCAGCAAACGCAGGCCACTGGCAACGTGCAAACCCGCTTCAAACTGGCGGTGCCCCTGCTCACCCCCCAGAACACCAAAGTGCAAGGCTCGGTGGTGCTGAGCGGCAACGATGTGCGCGTGACAGCCGACACACCACTTTTGGAAAAACTCCAGGGCACGGTGCAATTCAGCGAATCGGGTTTCAGCCTGAGCGGCACACAAGCGCGGCTGTTGGGTGGAGCGGTTCGAATCGAAGGCGGTATGCGACCCACCCCCGGCGCGTCCACGACCGAGAGCTCGCTGCAATTGCGCGCCCAAGGCCAAGTCACAGCCGAAGGGCTTCGCCAAGCCAAAGAGTTCAGCCCGCTCAACGAATGGGCCCAACTCGCCAGCGGTGCCACCAGCTACAGCGCACAACTGGGCTGGCGCCAAGGGCAGCCCGAATTCGCACTGCAAAGCCAACTGGAAGGCCTGGCCCTGAAATTGCCCGCACCGCTCGGCAAAACCGCGAACACGAGCCTGCCCGTCTCCGTGCGTACGCGTGTGCAGGGTTCAGGCAGCGCCTTGCGTGACCAATTGCAACTGGACTGGGGCAGCGTGGCCTCGGCCCTCTATGTGCGCGACCTTTCGGGCGCTGAACCCGTCGTCTTGCGCGGCAGCCTCACCCTGGGCCTGCCGGCCTCCCAAGCCCCCGCATTGCCCGCCACAGGGGTCACCGCAGCGGTGGCGTTAGACCGTTTTTCTCTTGAAGACTGGCAAAGCCTGCTGCCCGCCGACCTGGGCGCAGCAAACCAGAAAGCCACCGGCAAAACGGCGTGGTCAGCCTATGGCCCCACACGGATCGGCCTGCAAGCCAACACACTCAGCGCCGATGGCCGCACCTTGCACCAAGTGGTGGCTGGCGGCTTTCGTGAGGAGAACTCGTGGCGGGTGAATGTCGATGCCCGAGAGCTCAATGGCCACGTGCTCTACCGTCAACCCAGCGGCGATCAACTGGGCCATCTGTTTGCACGCTTGTCGCGTTTGAATTTACCGCCATCCAGCGTGGCCGAAGTCGAAGGTCTGCTCGAAGCACCGCCGCTCAACTTGCCCTCACTGGACATCGTGGTCGAACAGCTGGAGCTGCGCGGAAAAAAACTCGGCCGCATCGAAATCGAAGCCCTCAACATAGAACAAACCAAAACGCGGGCCAAGGCCAGCCCCGAGTGGCAGTTGAACAAATTCAACATCACCGTCCCCGAAGCCAGCCTGCGCAGCACCGGGCGGTGGTTGGCTTCGGCTGAAGGCGGTCAGCAGCGCAAGACCGAAATGAATTTCAAACTGGACATTTCGGACGCAGGTGCATTGCTCACACGCCTGGGCACGCCCAACGCCTTGCGAGGCGGCACAGGCCAACTCGAAGGCTCTGTGAACTGGCAGGGCTCTCCTTTGGCTTTGCATTACCCCAGCATGTCTGGCCAGTTAGCCGTCAAGATGGGCCGTGGTCAGTTCCTCAAAGCCGATGCCGGGGCCGCCAAATTGCTCGGGGTTCTGAGCCTGCAAGCCCTGCCGCGACGCCTGTTGCTGGATTTCCGCGATGTGTTTTCAGAAGGCTTTGCCTTTGATTCGGTGCGTGGTGACGTCACCATCGCTCAAGGCATCGCCTACACGCGCAACTTGCAAATCAAGGGCGTGAACGCGTTGGTGCAGCTCGACGGATCGGCCGACATTGCCAAGGAAACCCAAAAGTTGCGGGTGGTGATCCTGCCTGAACTCGATGCCGGCACGGCATCGCTGGTCGCCGGCATTGCGGTCAATCCCGTGGTCGGCCTCACGGCTTTTCTGGCACAGTTGTTTTTACAAAACCCCCTGATGAAAGCCAACACCCAGGAGTTCCTGATCGATGGCAGCTGGGCCGATCCCCGGGTCACCAAAATCAACAGCACAGGCGATGGGAAAAACCCACCTGCAGGCACGACCCCGCCCTGAAGCCTCATGAAAAAACTCGGCGCAACTCGCCTGATGGCCGTCTGGCACAAGCACCAGAACAGGATCCGAGCCCAACTCGATGAAGCGTTGCCTTGGGGCTCAGGACGACGCTCTTTGTGGGCGGCGCTGATCGCGTTGGTGCTGGCCGTGCTGGCCACGCTGGTTTGGCTGGCTGGCCGCTACGAGGCCAGTCAGGTACAAGCCGAACTGGAGCGCGACACCGCCGATGCCGTGGGTGATTTGCGCAGCAGCCTGTCACGGCAGATTCAGGCCTTACAAGCCTTGCAATCGGGGTATTCGGAACCGGCCAGCTGGCAGCCTCCTGCATTGGATTTGTTGCGCGACAACCGAGACTGGTTGCGCGTCGAGTGGCGTGACAAAGCGTGGCAACTGAAGACATTTGCCGACTCACCCTTGCGGGCACCGGCATTTGAGCGCATTGCGCGCAGCGAAGTCCTGAACGAGGCCAACCAAGCCTGCCAACGGGCCAAGCGCCTGAACGGCCCCGCTTATTCCAGCACCTATTTCCTGCCCCAAAGCGACGGTCTGGGCATCGAAGTCATGGAGCTGTGCCTGCCGGTCACACAAAATGGTGAGTGGCTGGGTTACACGGTTGTCACCTACAGCCTTCAAGAGCTGCTGACCGAGCGCCTGGGCAGCACCTTTGGCCGCAGGAACGAACTGTCCTTCGTCGAACCGGACGGAACGCGCTTGGCCATTGCCGGTGCCCAACGGCGTGAGCGGCGTGTGTTCACCAGCCAGCAATTGGTCGATCTGCCAGGCAACACCTTGCTGCTGCGCATGGACGGCAGGCGGGGCGAACCTGACTTGTTCCCCAATGTGCTCACCGCCTTGGTCACCGGCATGTCGATCGCCCTGATCACGGTGATGGTGTTGCTGACCAAGGATGCCCGCAGGCGTCAGAAGGCTGAGCGAGACCTGGCCGACGCGCTGGCTTTTCGCAAAGCCATGGAAGACTCTCTGGTCACGGGCCTGAGGGCCCGTGACCTGCAGGGCTGCATCACCTATGTGAACCCGGCGTTTTGCCAGATGGTGGGCTGGGAGGCCGACGCCCTGATGGGGCAAAACGCCCCCATGCCCTATTGGCCCCCCGAAATGGTGGACGAATACCAGCAACGCCAAGCCATCCGCATGGCCGGCAATGCATCGCCAAGAGAGGGCTTCGAATCGGTCTTCATCCGCCAAGACGGCACGCGTTTTCCGGTGCTGATCATCGAAGCCCCCCTGATCAGCGTCCAAGGCGAGCAAACAGGCTGGATGGGCGCGGTCATCGACATCAGCGAGCAGCGGCGCATCGAAGAACTCTCAAGGGCCAGCCAGGACCGCCTGCAAGCCACCGCGCGCCTGGCCACCGTGGGCGAGATGGCGTCCTTGCTCAGCCACGAACTGAACCAACCCTTGGCCGCGATCGCCAGTTACGCCAACGGCTCGCTCAACCTGCTCAAGGACCCTCAAGCTGAACCACAGACCCTGGACGACGTGCACATGGCACTGCGCCGCATCGCCGAACAGGCCGAGCGGGCCGGACGCGTCATCAACAGCGTGCACGATTTCGTGCGCCGCCGGGACCAAGCCCGTGAAGCCGTGCAACCCCAGGCCCTGCTGGATGCCATCGCACCGCTGGTCAACCTGCAAGCGCGCAAACTGCAAGTGCGCGTGCACATGCGGGTGGATGCCCGACTGCCTGCCGTGTGGTGTGACCGCACCATGGTCGAGCAGGTCCTGCTCAATCTGGCACGCAACGGCATGCAGGCCATGGATTGGCCACACTGCCGCGACAGGGTGCTGGTGCTGCAAGTGCAACGGGCCACACCCGAGAATGAACATGCGTGGGTGGTGTTTTCTGTCACCGACCTCGGCGCGGGCATTGCGCCCGATGTCGCGGCCCAACTGTTCAATCCCTTCTTCACCACCAAGCCTGAAGGCATGGGCTTGGGCCTGAGCCTTTGCCGCACCGTGATCGAACAGCACGGAGGGCAGCTGGAGTTTGCGGCGCACAACCCCAAAGGCACCATGTTCCGCTTCACGCTGCCCGCCGCGGGCGGCCCGGCAACGCACACCACCTAAAATCGCGCCATGCACCCCCCTTTTGACAGCATGGTCTATATCGTTGACGACGACATTGGCGTGCGCGAAGGCATGGCCTGGTTGTTGCGCACGCGGCGCTTGCTCAGCGAGTCTTACGACAGCGCAGAAGCCTTCATGGACATGCTGGAGAAGGCTGCTTCGGTAGCCAACGCGTCACCCCTGCCCCAACAAGCAGGGTGCATCTTGCTGGATGTGCGAATGCCGGGCATGAGTGGCTTGGCCTTGTTTGAACACCTGCAAGCCAACGGTATCGCGCAAGCTTGGCCGGTGATTTTTCTGACCGGTCATGCCGATGTACCGACCGCTGTGGACAGCGTCAAACGCGGAGCATTTGATTTTTGTGAAAAACCCTTCTCGGACAACGCCTTGGTGGACCGTGTGGAGCAGGCCCTACGCTTGTCTCAAGAACGCTTGAATGGACGCACACAGCAGGACTTTTTGCAATCACGCTTGGGCGAGCTGACCGATCGGGAGCGCGATGTGATGCGCTTGGTGGTGGAGGGCCTGCCCAACAAGCTGATCGCCGACCAACTCGACATCAGCGTGCGCACGGTTGAAGTGCACCGCTCACGCGTGTTCGACAAAATGGAAGTCAAATCTGCCGTCGAATTGGCCAACCTGATGCGAACACTGACATGAGCCAGATCACGAACAACGCCAGCCCCATCAACGCACTCGCTCGCACAAGCCTGATCATCGTGCTCACGGGCTTGGCACTGCTTATCGTGGGCTGCTCGTCTGCTCCCGTGCTGACAGACAACCGGCCTGCGCCTGCACGCACGCCAGAGAATTCATCCACCCCCGAGCCTGCTGCAACCGCCGATTACCACCCCAAGCGCAATGACTTGGCCTTGTTTGCCATGTCCTTGCTCGACACCCCTTACAGCTGGGGCGGCCGAGGGCCCGCCACAGGTTTTGACTGCTCAGGATTGGTTTCGCACGTTTACCGGGAAGTGGCGGGCTTGCCCGTCAAAGGCACCTCTGCCGACCTAGGCCAAAAATCAAGGCCTGTAGACCGTGCCCGCATTCAACCCGGCGATCTGTTGTTCTTCAACACCTTGGGGGCGCGGCATTCGCATGTAGGCATTTATGTGGGGGGCGGCCGCTTTGTCCACGCCAGCAACCCCCGAACCGGTGTGCGCATGGACCAGCTGAACAACCGCTATTACGCTCAGCGTTTTGAAGGCGCCGGAACGCTGCTGGACTGAGCCCAGCCCTCCACCATCATCATCAAGGCTTTGGATCGTCTTCGTCTTTTTTGTCGGTCGAAGGCAATTCACCCTTGTTTCGGCCGGAAAACATGGTCCACCACACAATCACGACGAAGAGCACCAGGGCCAACAAGGCTTCCAGCAAAATAAGCGCCATGATCCAGTTTCCATTTCTGAGTGTTCGCCGCGCAGGTCCCCGCTGGCTGTTGGCTGCGATTGTAGGCAGCCTGACCGCTTGTTCGGTCGCGCCCGTGCTGGAAGAACCCAGCCAAACCGGCCCATTGGCCACCCCTCCCGTTGAGGCCGTGACGCCACTGCCCCCCGTGATCATGCAAGCCAAAAGTCGCTGGGTCCCGGTGCCATGGTCCGAACTGCCTGGACTGGAACAAGACGCGGTGCACGAAGCCTGGCCCGCATGGGTGCAAAGCTGCACCCGCCCCAGCCCGTCTTGGGCTTCGCTGTGCCCGGAAGTTCGGCAACTGGCCCAAGCCAGCGTGCAAACACAACGCCAATGGCTGCGCGAGAAATTGCAGCCTTACCGCGTGGAGTCGCACACCCAACAAAGCGAGGGTTTGTTGACCGCTTACTACGAGCCCGTTTTGAACGCCGAGCGCCATGCCCGCCCGGGCTTTCAAGTGCCGCTCTATGGCCCGCCTGCCGATCTGAACAAACGCAAACCCTGGTACACCCGGCAAGAAATCGACACCCTGCCTGCTGCTCGCGCTGCGCTGCGTGGCAAGGCCTTGGTTCATTTGGCCGATCCGGTCGACGCCATGGTGCTGCACATCCAGGGCTCTGGCTTGATCAACGTGCGCGAACCCGATGGCAGCCAACGCATGGTGCGGCTGGCGTTTGCCGGCACCAACGAGCAACCCTACAAAAGCATTGGGCGCTGGTTGCTGGACAAAAACCTGATTCGCGACGCCTCCTGGCCCGGCATCAAATCGTGGATTGACCGCAACCCCTCGCGAGTGAACGAGTTGCTGTGGCAAAACCCCCGCGTGGTTTTTTTCAAGGAAGAAGCCTTGCCTGTCGGCAGCGTGCCGCCAGGCCCCAAAGGCGCACAGGGCGTGCCATTGACCGCCGAGCGCTCCATCGCCGTAGACCGCAGCAGCATTCCCTATGGCACCCCTGTGTGGCTAAAATCCAGCGGCCCGCAAACCCGACTTGACCGCCTGGTGCTGGCCCAGGACACAGGCACAGCCATTGTGGGCGCGGTACGGGCCGATTACTACGCGGGGTCAGGCCCAGCCGCCGGAGATCTGGCCGGGCGCGTGAAGCAGCCGCTGCAACTTTGGGCACTGTGGCCACGCTGAACCGGATGCCGTGACCGGATGACTTTGACCTGCCGACCAGGCTGCGCCGCTTGCTGCACCGCCCCCTCCATCTCCTCGCCCATCCCCGGCATGCCCCAAGGCAAACCGGCAGGCGTGCCCTGCATTCAACTCGACGCCCAACTGCGCTGCAAGATTTTTGGGCAGCCCGAGCGGCCCGCGGTGTGTGGGCAGCTACAAGCCTCGGTGGAAATGTGCGGACCTGTGGATGACAGCGGCGTGCATGCCCGCGCTTGGCTCACGCGATTGGAAGATTTGACGCGGCCGGGGTGATGCACAGCTTCATTGGCACTTGCCGTTCACCTCAGTCACCAACACGTCATCCCCCCGCCCCGCTTGCCGCTAAGCTGAATCCCTTTTGCTGACCCCCGGAGCACCGCCATGGCCCTTGAGATTCCCTCTTTGAAAGACAGCGTTCACCCCGATGAATGGCAGCTGCGCTTGGACTTGGCCGCTTGCTACCGGCTGGTGGCTTTGTACGGCTGGAGCGACTTGGTGTTCACCCACATCAGCG
>JBIKSF010000111.1:0-6421 GCA_044348785.1 Limnohabitans sp. | reverse complement strand
GTCGTCAATCTCGCCGACCGACACGCCCGCGTCCTTGATCGCCATGCGGCAAGGGGCGATGGTGCGCTCGATCAGCTCTTCCACCAACTGCTCCAGCTTGGCGCGGGTCAGCTTGATGTTCAGGTGCTTGGGGCCTGTGGCATCGGCCGTGATGTAGGGCAAGTTGACATCGGTGGCCGCAGAGCTGGACAACTCGATCTTGGCCTTTTCAGCGGCTTCTTTCAGGCGCTGCAGGGCCAAAACGTCTTTGGCCAGATCCACACCGGATTCTTTCTTGAACTCGGTGATGATGTGGTCAATGATGCGCTGGTCAAAGTCTTCGCCGCCCAAGAAGGTGTCGCCGTTGGTGGACAACACTTCGAACTGCTTTTCGCCGTCCACGTCGGCGATTTCGATGATGGACACGTCAAATGTGCCGCCACCCAAGTCATACACGGCGATCTTGCGGTCGCCCTTTTCCTGCTTGTCCAAGCCAAAAGCCAAGGCTGCAGCGGTGGGTTCGTTGATGATGCGCTTGACGTCCAGACCGGCAATGCGGCCAGCGTCTTTGGTGGCTTGACGTTGTGCGTCGTTGAAGTAAGCGGGCACTGTGATCACGGCCTCGGTCACTTCTTCGCCGAGGTAGTCTTCGGCGGTTTTCTTCATCTTGCGCAGGATTTCAGCGCTGATCTGTGGCGGGGCCAACTTGTTGCCGCGCACTTCCACCCAAGCGTCGCCGTTGTCGGCTTTGGCGATGGTGTAGGGCATCAGGTCGATGTCTTTTTGGACTTCTTTTTCGGCAAATTTACGGCCGATCAAACGCTTGACTGCGTAAAGCGTGTTGCGGGGGTTGGTGACCGCCTGGCGCTTGGCCGATGCGCCGACCAGAATTTCGCCGTCTTCCTGGTACGCAATGATCGACGGTGTGGTGCGAGCGCCTTCGGCGTTCTCGATCACTTTGGTCGTGTTGCCTTCCATGATGGCCACACACGAGTTGGTGGTGCCCAAGTCAATACCGATGATTCTTCCCATTTTGATACTCCGAAATTGGTTAAAAGTGCAATGTTTGGCAGTTGAGGCGGCTGGGACGCTTTTCAAGTCCCCTTGCGCCAAAAAGGTTTTATTTAGGGGCGGTCACCGTCACCAAAGCTGGGCGCAGCACCCGGTCGGCAATGGAATAACCCTTTTGCAACACGCTGACCACGGTGTTGGGTTCCTGCTCGGCTGGCACCACGCTGATCGCTTGGTGATGGTGCGGGTCGAATTTGGTGCCCGCAGGGGGGGCGATTTCGACCACTTTGTTGCGCTCCAGCGCGCTTTTGAGCTGGCGCAGCGTGGCCTCAGAGCCTTCGCGAATTTGCTCAATCGTCACGTTGGGGATGGTCAAACCGGCTTCCAGGCTGTCGAGCACAGGCAGCAGGCTGTCGGCAAAACCCTCCACGGCAAATTTGCGAGCCTTGGCGATTTCGTCGTCTGCGCGGCGGCGGGCGTTTTGCACATCGGCCTGGGCGCGCAGGTACTGATCGGCCAGATCGGCGTTTTGCGCTTTCAGGTTGGCCAGCTCGGCCTGGGTATCGGCCAGCGGGTCGGTGGAGGTCATGGCAGCAGCAGCGGCCACTTCTTCATCACTCATGGGCTTGGGGTCTTGGTTTGGTGTGGCTTCTGACATGAACAATGTCCGCAAAAAATGGATACCCCTTGTAAATAGGGGCGTTGTTTCAGGCTTCAAGAGGGGCTTTGCAGGTCAACAGCCCGGGAAATCGCGCAGAAATGGCGCAAGAAAAACCCGCCAAAAGGCGGGTAGCTTGGGAAAACCCGAACAAAGTCGGGTTGTGCCGCAGCCTTTTTGCCTTGGGGCTCAATCGAGGGCCAGCAGTTCCACGTCGAATTTCAAGGTGGCGTTCGGCGGGATCACGCCGCCAGCGCCGCGTGCACCATAACCCAGCTCGGAGGGGATGATCAGGGTGCGCTGACCGCCGACCTTCATGCCCGCCACGCCTTCGTCCCAGCCCTTGATGACCATGCCGGCGCCCAAGCCGAACACAAAGGGGTCGCGGCGGTCGCGGCTCGAATCGAACTTGGCGCCTTGTTCGCCGTCCTTGTACAGCCAGCCGGTGTAATGCACCGTGACGTCTTGGCCCGCTGTGGCGACTTCGCCTTCGCCGACAACGGTGTCTTCGTATTGCAGGCCGGAGGGGGTGGTGTTCATGAGGGACATCCTGTTTGAGAGTGCCCGGTGCCGCTGGTGGGTCACCGGGTTGTGGAAAACCCAAAATTATGCCAGCCCCGCCAAGCCTCAGTTCTGACCTTGGCGTTTGGCCAGATCCCGCATCAGCGCCCCCACACCATAGGTCCAAGCTGGCGCCTGATCCGAGGTGGTGACTTGGTTGACCAAGGTGCCCAGCTGAGGGGTGGAGATGCTGACCACATCGCCGACCACATGGGTGAAGCCCTGGCCGGGGCCATGGCGGTCTTGGGTGGGGGCGAACATGGTGCCCAAGAACAGCAGCATGCCGTCCGGGTACTGGTGGTACTTGCCCATGGCCTGACCCACCAAGTCGAGCGGATCGCGGCTGATCTGGCTAAGAGCGCTGCTGCCTTGCATCACAAAGCCCTCGGGACCTTGTACTTTCAGATTTAAATCGCACTGGCGCACATCGTCGATGTTGAAGTGGTCGTCAAACAGGCGGATGAAGGGACCGATGGCGCAGCTGGCGTTATTGTCTTTGGCTTTGCCCAGCAGCAAGGCGCTTCGGCCCTCAAAGTCCCGCAGGTTCACGTCGTTGCCCAAAGTGGCGCCGACCACTTCGCCGCGTGAATTGGCCGCCAGCACGATTTCGGGTTCGGGGTTGTTCCACTGGCTGCCAGGGTGCAGGCCCACCAGGGCCCCTGGGCCGACTGCGCTCATGGGTTGCGCCTTGGTGAAGATTTCAGCGTCCGGGCCAATGCCTACCTCCAAGTATTGCGACCACATGCCTTGGGCCAGCAACACCTCCTTGAGTCTGGCCGATTCGGGTGAGCCGGGCACCACGCTGCGCAGGTTGTCGCCAATGACCGCCACCACCGCCTGGCGCACGGCTTCGGCGCGGCTGGCGTCGCCGCGGGCTTGCTCTTCGATCACGCGCTCGAGCATGCTGGCCACAAAGGTCACGCCAGCGGCCTTGACCGCTTGCAGGTCGCACGGTGCCAAAAACCAGGGCTTGGACGGGTCACGCGATGCTTCGTCGCTGTTGGTCATCACGGCCGCTGTGTTGGCCAGAGGGCTGGCCTGACCTGAGCTGATGCATTGTCTGACACGGTCTGCCACCTGGTCTTGTTCAAGCAACTCGCTGCAGGTGAGCGCCAGGCTGGACAGATCCAGGACTTTTTCTGGTGTGATCGCGACCAGGACCGGCCCGGTGTGGGGTTGCCAGAGGCGGCCGATCAACAGGGCGTTTTCAGAAAGGAGGGGCAGTGCAGAGGTGTTCATGATGGAGGTGTTCAAATCAGTTCAATTGATCTTGCCAGAAGTTAGCGATGGTTGGCTGTCGCGAACAGGCGTCTTGCTGAAGACGGCTTGGGAGATGCAATGGGTTACAAACTTGTGCGTTGCAGCACGTTCATGGGCCAAGTTTGACCTTAGAGTGGTTCGTCTCCATTGAAAGGACCTTCTACATGAACACGATGACTTCATTCAAATCAGCGGGCATCTTGACCTGCGCCTTGGCCATCTTGCTCACCGGATGTACAACGATGACGCCAGAGCAAAAGGGGGCTGGCACAGGGGCCGTGATTGGTGCTGTGGCCGGACAAATATTGGGCCGTGACACCAAGTCCACCGCCATTGGGGCTGGCTTGGGTGCCTTGGGCGGCTATGTCTGGTCCAAAAGCATGGAGGACAAGAAGCGGGCCATGGAGCAAGCCACCGCCGGAACCGGCACAGTGGTGACGCAAACCGCTGACAATCAGCTCAAACTCAGCATTCCCAGTGACATCTCGTTCGATTCAGGTCGTTCTGAAATCCGGTCTAACTTGCGCCCGATTTTGGACCAGTTTGCACAAGGCTTGAGCCAACAACCCAGCATGGAAGTGCGGATAGTGGGGCATACCGACAGCACGGGCAGCGACGCTGTCAACAACCCCCTGTCGGTGAACCGGGCGCAAAGTGCCCGCGATTACTTGGTATCACGCGGGGTGAACAGCAGCCGAATCAGCATCGATGGCCGCGGTTCTCGTGAGCCGATCGCTGACAACAGCACCGAATCAGGCCGTGCCCGTAACCGCCGCATTGACATTTTCCTGGCCGAGCGGGCCACAGGACGTTGAGAAGGGGCTGATGAGGCCGAGTCTGCACTTTCGCACAGAGATTTCAAAGGTAAATTTTTTGCAGCAAAGCCAGCAGCGTTTTGCGCTGGGCCGGCGTGAGCTTGGCTGTTTTTTCGATTTCCAGCTCGGTGGCCGTTTGCTCGGCTTGCACCATCAAGTCATGGCCTTTGGGGGTGGCGTGCAGCCCCACGGCGCGGCCGTCGTGTGGGTGCGGTTTGCGTTCGATCAGACCGCGTGACTCCAGTGACTGGATCAGGCCCACCAGGTTGGGGGGCAAGAGGTTGAGCGTGGCGCACAACTGGCGCGAGGTCACGCCCGGGTTGTGGCAGATAGTGGACATGACCGAAAAATCCACCGGCTTCAAACCATAAGGGGCCAGGCGCTCCAGAAACAGCTCGATGATGCTCAGCGCGGCTCGGCGGGCGTTGTAGCCCATCAGGGTTTGCAGGTAAGCCGTGTCCACCGTGTCCACCGCATGCGTCGTGGACTTTGGGGACGCCGGCCTGTCGTGGCGAGTCTTGGCGCTCAGTGACTGGGCCGGTGCATCGGGCAGAGATGTGCCGGACTCGGTGGCCTTTCGCCTGGGAGTCTTCGTGGTCGGTTGGGTTGACATGTGGGCGCGGTGGTTTCGGCGCGATTATGCCGCCACGCACTGCTGCACGATGATGAAGCTGCGCATCTGGAACTCGGGCAGCACCCAGCTGCGCAGGGCTTTTGCCGGTGCCAGCCAACGCGCATCGGCGTTGGGCGTTTCGGCGTCCACGCCCGCTTCGATGCGCAGCCAGGCCCAGTCCATCAACACCAGCGCCACGGCACGCAAATAGTCGTCGGCCACTCGGTAGGCCAGCGCCGCGTCTTTGGGCGCAGCCTGAACAATTTGCTGGGTGATGGCGCGCAGTGTCTGGATGCGCGCCATGGCGGGTGTGTGCGTTTTGGCTGACTTGGGCAAGTCCGCTGCGATGGTGTCGAGCAGGGCATTCATGCCGCTGCCGCCATCTGTCAACACCTTGCGCACCAAGAGGTCAATGGCCTGAATCTCATTGGTGCCTTCGTAAATCATGGCCACGCGGGCGTCGCGCACGATTTGCTCAATGCCCCATTCGCGCACATAGCCGTGGCCACCGAACACCTGGAGACAGTCGCTGCCGCCATGGAAGGCTTGGTGGGTGAACACCGATTTCATGACCGGTGTGACCAGCGCGCACCAGCGCTGTGATGCCGCTTGCGTGTTGGCATCAGGGCTGTGTTTGATCAGGTCGAGTTCGAGCGCTGTGCGGTAAGCCAGCACGCGACCGGCATCGACCCAGGCGCGCTGCGTATCCAGAATGCGGCGCATGGCGGGGTGCTCGCCAATCAGGTCGGCTTCTCCGGCGCTTTTGCCCTTGCCCGGCGCACGCATCTGGCGGCGCTCTTGCGAATATGAATCGGCCTTCTGCCAAGCAGCGTCGAGCAGGCCAATGCCTTGCAAGGCCACATGCAGGCGGGCGGCGTTCATCATCACGAACATCGCGCCCAAGCCCTTGCCGGGCTCGCCCACTATGGAAGAGACCGCTTCGTCAAAACGCATCACGCAGGTGGGGCTGCCGTGCAGGCCCATTTTTTCTTCGATGCGGTCGCAGTGCACACGGCTGCGTGAGCCGTCGGGGTAGAACTTGGGCACCAGAAACAGTGACAGGCCTTTGGGGCCGGGTGGTGCATCAGGCAGGCGCGCCAGCACCAAGTGCACGATGTTGTCGGTGAGGTCGTGTTCGCCACCCGAGATGAAAATCTTGGTGCCGCTGACGGCGTACTGGCCATCGGGCAAAGGGACCGCTTTGGTGCGGGCCAGGCCCAAATCAGAGCCCGCATGCGGCTCGGTCAGGCACATGGTGGCCAGCCATTCGCCGGTGGCCACTTTCTCCAAATATTGCGCTTTGAGTTCCTCGCTGGCGTGGTGCTTGATGCACTCGTAAGCACCGTGCAGCAAACCCGGTGCCATGGTCCAGCCCATGTTGGCCGCACTCAGCATTTCGTAGAGCATGGCTTCGAGTACGGTGGGCAGGCCTTGACCGCCGTCTTCGGTGCTGGATGCCAGCGCAGGCCAGCTTGCTTGCCAAAATGATTGATAAGCGGCCTTGAAGCCCGGTGGCATGGTGAC
>JBIKSF010000110.1:0-6482 GCA_044348785.1 Limnohabitans sp. | reverse complement strand
GTTGTAGTGGCCCTTGTTCACATAGGCCAAGAAGTTCTCGGTCGACTTGGGGGCTTTTTCAGCGTCCAGTTCGAGGGTGATGACGCCGTAGCCGGTGATGTGCAGTTCGACTTGTGGGTTGCTCATGGTGTTACTTCAACAAAGTGATGGATTGGATGACAACCGGCGTCCGTGGAACATCGGTCGGGAAGGGGCCGCCTGCGCCCGTGGGCGTATTGCGGATTTTTTGGACCACGTCCATGCCGGACGTGACTTTGCCAAAAACGGTGTAGCCGAACAGTTGAGGGGCGTTCAGCAGTTGGGCGCGGGCGACGTTCTCGTAAACACGGCCTTGGTATTGAAATTTGGCGACCGGGTCACCATCGGGGATCGGGGTGGGGTCCAAAAAGGCGTTGTCCACCACGTTGATGAAAAACTGCGCTGTGGCCGATTGCGGATCGTTGGTACGGGCCATGGCCAGCGTGCCGGTGGTGTTTTTCAGGCCGCCAGCCAGTGCCTGGCGTCCCTCGTGTTGGACCGGTGCGCGTGTTTTCTTCTCTTTGTATTGGGCGTCGAAGCCGCCGCCTTGCACCATGAAGCCCGCAATCACCCGGTGAAAAATCGTGCCGTCGTAGTGCTTGTCGTTCACATATTGCAAAAAGTTGGCCACGGTTTTTGGGGCCTTGTCGGCGTACAACTCGGCTTCAATGTCACCCATCGTGGTGCTGATGCGCACTTTGCTCACGCCACCCGTCTGTGCCTGACTGGCCATGGGCAGAGCCAAAGCCAGGGCCAGCGTCATGGCCAAAGAAGTTAAAAAACGTGAGCGTCGCATGGTGTTCTTCCAACAGGTAGGAGTTAAGGCGGCAGATAGCGTGCGGTACGGCGTGCGTGCTGGCGTGTCGTTGGCGGCTTCAAGGCGCCGATGACTTCAGCAGATTTTCAGCCGCCATGCGTTTGCTGGTCACGTGGGACTGCGGGGCGGGTGCGCGGCTGGCGTTTTGGTAGGCCTGAATGGCCAGTGCAATATAGACATCACCCAGATTTTCCAAGGCCGTGCCGTAGTCTGGGCGGGCCCGCACTGCGTCTTGCAATTTGACCAACGCCTCGGCGTAGCGGTTTTGGCGTGCCAGCAGGGCGGCCAGGTTGTTGTGCGGTTCAGGCAATTCGGGGAACGACTGGGTCAATGACTGCAGGGTTTCCATGGCCTCGGCGGTACGGCCTTGGCCGTCCTGAATGCGGCTGAGCAACAGGCGCATTTGCGGATCGGTTGGACGGGTCTTGAGGTGTTCTTGGGCTTGCGTTTGGGCTTTGGACCACTCTGCTGCCCCAATCAGCCGGTTCACGTCCTGGTAAGCGTCCGCTTGGGCGCCTGCGCTGGACAGCAGCAAAAGACTGGTCAATACGAACGAAAGTAGAGCTTGCATGCGCGCCAAAAGTGTTGAATTCGGGCTGCCAGGAACTGGGAGCAGGGGATATACTGAAGGTTCATTGTAGCGGAGGGCACGCGGCCATCAGGCCGTCGACTGGGGCTGTTGCCCAGCGGAAAAACCGGGTTTTGAGCCCGGTTCTTTGTGTTGAGTTTTCTGAATTTCCCTGAGCCGATCAGATGCCGATGCCGGACACTGTCGTGTGGGTGGTTGTACTAAAAAAAACTTTGATCTGACATGAGTCTGCGCATCTTCAACACGCTGAGCCGTGCTGTTTCCGATTTTTCCCCGGCCGAGCCCGGCCATGTGCGCATGTATGTATGCGGCATGACCGTCTACGACCTGTGCCACCTGGGCCATGCCCGATCGATGATCGCTTTTGATGTGGTGCAGCGCTGGCTCAAAGCCAGTGGCTACAAGGTCACGTATGTGCGCAACGTGACCGACATCGAAGACAAGATCATCAAACGCGCCCTGGAAAACGGCGAAACCATTCGCCAACTGACCGACCGCATGATCGATGCGCTGCACCAGGACGCCGATGCGCTGGGCATTGAGCGCCCCCAACACGAGCCCCGAGCGACTGACTACGTGCCCCAGATGCTGAGCATGATCGGCACGCTGGAGCAAAAAGGCTTGGCCTACCGCGCGGGCAACGGGGACGTGAACTATTCGGTGCGCAAGTTTGCGGGTTACGGCAAGTTGTCCGGCAAGTCGCTGGACGAATTGAATGCGGGCGAGCGTGTGGCCGTGGAGACGGACAAGCAAGACCCGCTGGACTTTGTGCTCTGGAAGAGCGCCAAACCCACCGAGCCCGAAGACGTGAAATGGGCCAGCCCCTTTGGCACGGGTCGCCCGGGTTGGCACATCGAGTGCTCGGCCATGGCCTGCGAGCTGCTCGGCCAGACTTTTGACATCCACGGCGGTGGGGCTGACCTGCAGTTTCCACACCACGAAAACGAAATCGCCCAAAGCGAAGGCGCCAACGGCCAGCCTTTGGCGCGTTTTTGGATGCACAACGGCTTCATCAACGTGGACAACGAGAAGATGTCCAAGAGCCTGGGCAACTTCTTCACCATCCGCGATGTGCTCAAAGAGTTTGACGCCGAGACGGTGCGCTTTTTCATCGTGCGCAGCCACTACCGCAGCTCGCTCAATTACAGCGATGTGCACCTGAACGACGCCAAGGGCGCCTTGAAGCGCCTGTACACCGCACTGCAAGCCGTGCCGCCTGCCAACGTGAAAATCGACTGGGCCGACCCTTTGACCGCCCGCTTCAAAGCCGCCATGGACGAAGACTTTGGCACGCCTGAAGCAGTTGCCGTTCTCTTTGAGCTGGCGGGCGAGGTCAACCGCAGCGGCTCGGCCCAGCGCTCGGGCTTGCTCAAAGCCTTGGGCGGCTTGCTCGGTTTGCTGCAAACCGACCCAACGGTTTACCTGCAAGCGGGCGCAGGGCTGGACGAAGCCGCCATTCAGGCCCAAATTCAAGCCCGAGCCGACGCCAAAAAAGCCAAAAACTTTGCCGAGGCCGATCGCATCCGCAACGATTTGCTGGCCCAAGGCATTGTGCTCAAAGACTCGGCCACAGGCACCACCTGGGAGGCGGCTCAGTGAGCGCAGCAACGCCTGCGGTCACGCCCATGATGCCCGCATATTGGGCCGAGGCCTGTGCGCACTTGGCCAAAAAAGACCGGGTCATGAAAAAGCTCATCCCCCAGTTTGGCAATGCCATTCTGGAGACTCGGGGTGATGCGTTCGTCACCTTGGCGCGCTCCATCGTGGGCCAACAAATTTCGGTCAAAGCCGCCCAGTCGGTCTGGGACCGCTTTTCGGTCTTGACCAAGCGCCTCACACCCGCTGCCGTTCTCAAGCTCAAGGTCGACGACATGCGGGCGGCCGGTTTGTCGGCCCGTAAGGTGGAATATTTGGTCGACTTGGCCATGCATTTCAGCTCGGGCACGGTGCACGTCAAGGCCTGGCAAGAGATGGACGACGAGGCCATCGTTGACGAGTTGGTGGCCATCCGGGGCATTGGCCGTTGGACGGCCGAGATGTTTTTGATCTTCCACCTGCTGCGGCCCAATGTGCTGCCGCTCGATGATGTGGGCCTGATCAACGGCATCAGCCGCAACTATTTTTCGGGCGAACCGGTCAGCCGCAGCGACGCCCGTGAGGTGGCGCAGGCCTGGAGTCCCTACGCCACCGTCGCGACTTGGTATATTTGGCGCTCGCTGGACCCCGTGCCGGTCGCGTATTGAGGGGCTGGACAACGCGTCCACCCGGAAACTGAACAGAGGAGCCCAACTTGGCCAAAAAAACATTTCTCGACTTTGAGCAACCTGTTGCCGAACTCGAAGCCAAGATCGAAGAGTTGCGTTATGTGCAGACCGAGTCGGCGGTGGACATCACCCTCGAAATCGACCAGCTGAGCAAAAAAAGCCAGCAACTGACCAAAGACATCTACAGCGATCTGACCCCTTGGCAGATCACCAAAATCGCCCGTCACCCCGAGCGCCCCTACACACTGGATTACATCAACGGCATCTTTACTGACTTTGTCGAGATGCACGGTGACCGCCACTTTGCCGACGATTTGTCCATTGTGGGTGGCTTGGCCCGTTTCAACGGTCAGGCCTGCATGGTGCTCGGCCAGCAAAAAGGGCGCGACACCAAAGAACGCACGCTGCGCAACTTTGGCATGAGCAAGCCCGAGGGCTACCGCAAAGCGCTGCGCCTCATGAAAACGGCCGAAAAATTCAAGCTGCCCGTCTTCACCTTTGTGGACACGCCCGGCGCTTACCCCGGCATTGACGCGGAAGAGCGCGGCCAGTCCGAAGCCATCGGCCGCAACATTTTCGAGATGGCCCAGCTCGAAGTACCCATCATCACCACCATCATTGGCGAAGGTGGCTCAGGTGGGGCCTTGGCCATTTCGGTGGCTGACCAGGTTCTGATGCTGCAGTATTCGGTGTACTCGGTGATCAGCCCCGAAGGTTGCGCCTCGATTTTGTGGAAAACCAGCGAAAAAGCCGAAGTTGCGGCCGACGCGCTGGGCATCACTGCCCACCGCCTCAAAGCCTTGAACCTGGTGGACAAGATCGTCAACGAACCTGTGGGCGGTGCGCACCGCGATACCGATCAAATGGTGTCCTTCCTCAAGCGCGCCTTGGGCGACGCTTGGCGTCAGGTTGCCGACCTCAAGCCCAAAGAGCTGCTGGAGCGCCGCTACGAACGCCTGAACAGCTACGGTCGCTTCACCGACACCAAAGCGGGCAAGTAAACCTTCAGGTGAGCCGTCAGGTTTCCCCTATGGCGCAAACCCTCGAACAGGCCCTGGCTGCTTTCAGCCCGGGCCTTCCTTTTTCAGTAGCCTTCAGCGGTGGGGCCGACTCGACCGCGCTGCTTTTGGCCAGCGCCAGGCGTTGGCCCGGGCAGGTGAGGGCGGTGCACATCCACCACGGATTGCAAGCCGCCGCCGATGGTTTTGAGCTGCACTGTCGCTCCTTGTGTCTATCGCTTGGGGTGCCACTGCTGGTCCGGCGCGTTCAAGCTGGCCATGAACCCGGTCAAAGCCCTGAAGACGCCGCCCGCACAGCCCGCTACCAAGCGCTGGCCGAGGCGGTGCAAGGCGAATGGCCCGAGGTGCGCGATGTGGCATTGGCCCAGCACGCCGACGACCAGATTGAAACCCTGTTGATTGCTTTGTCGCGTGGCGCTGGTTTGCCGGGGCTGGCCAGCATGCCCGCGCATTGGCAGCGCTTGGGTCTGGATTGGCATCGGCCATTTTTGGCGGTACCCGGTGCGGCTTTGCGCGATTGGTTGCACAGCCAAGGCCAAAGCTGGGTGGAAGACCCCACCAACACCGACGATAGCTTTACCCGCAACCGCATCCGTTCCCGCGTCTTGCCCGCGCTGGCTGATGCTTTGCCCGCTTTTCGCGAGACCTTTGCCCGCAGTGCCGCGCATGCCGCCCAAGCGCAAGAGGTTTTGAACGAAGTGGCCGCGCATGACCTGGAACAGATCGGCGTGCCGCCGCGCATCCAGGCCCTGCAGCAACTGAGCCGCGCGCGCCAAGCACTGGTGTTGCGCCACTGGCTTCGGCAACACCATGCCACCACGCCCAGCACGGCGCAGCTGCATGAATTGCTCGACCAAGTGGCGGCTTGCACCACCCGGGGACATCGACTGCACCTGAAAGTGGGGCAGGGCTTTGTCGAACGGGATGCACTGCATTTGGCTTGGAAGGGTCAAGAAAGCGTCAGGTCGACAGGTACAATCTAGGGTTTTTCCGGGGCTGGCGGCAAGGACTCTTGCAGCTGGATTGCCGGTTTCATCTTCACTTGAACCTGACACATGGCTTTGATCGTTCACAAATACGGCGGCACCTCGATGGGCTCGACCGAGCGCATCCGCAATGTCGCCAAGCGCGTGGCCAAATGGGCGCGCGCTGGCCACCAGATAGTGGTGGTCCCCAGCGCCATGAGCGGCGAAACCAACCGCCTGCTGGGCTTGGCCAAAGAACTGGCCCCCGCCAAACCCGGCAATGATTACAGCCGCGAACTCGACATGCTCGCCTCCACGGGCGAGCAAGCATCGTCGGCCTTGCTGGCCATTGCTTTGCAATCCGAAGGCCAGCCATCGGTCAGCTATGCAGGCTGGCAAGTGGCCATCAAGACCAACAGCGCTTTCACCAAAGCCCGCATCGAATCCATTGACGATGCGCGCGTGCGTGGTGACTTGGACGCGGGCAAGGTCGTCATCATCACCGGCTTTCAGGGCGTGGACGACAACGGCAACATCACCACACTGGGCCGTGGCGGCTCTGACACCTCGGCCGTTGCCGTGGCAGCAGCGCTCAAAGCCGACGAATGCCTGATCTACACCGATGTGGATGGCGTCTACACCACAGACCCCCGCGTGGTGCCCGAAGCGCGCCGCCTGCACACCGTGAGCTTTGAAGAGATGCTGGAGATGGCATCGCTCGGCTCCAAAGTCCTGCAAATCCGCTCGGTCGAGTTTGCGGGCAAATACAAAGTGCCCATGCGCGTGCTGTCCAGCTTCACGCCTTGGGAC
>JBIKSF010000109.1:0-6486 GCA_044348785.1 Limnohabitans sp. | reverse complement strand
TTCTGGATACCGAGGCGACATTTATGGCCGATAAAAAAGGCTCAAGCACTGAGAAAAACCTGTTCTGCTCCTTTTGCGGCAAGAGCCAGCACGAGGTCAAAAAGCTGATCGCAGGTCCATCGGTGTTCATTTGCGACGAATGCATTGATTTGTGTAACGACATCGTGCGCGATGAGCTGGCATCCACCACCACCGTGGGCGAGGGTGCCAAAGAAGGGCTGCCTACCCCGCTGGACATCAAGACCAACCTGGACAACTACGTGATTGGCCAGGAAAAAGCCAAACGCAGTTTGGCCGTGGCGGTATACAACCACTACAAGCGCCTCAAGCACAAAGCAGGGGCTAAAAAAGACGATGTCGAGCTGGCCAAAAGCAATATCTTGCTGATTGGCCCCACCGGCTCGGGCAAAACCTTGCTGGCCCAAACCATGGCGCGCATGCTGGACGTGCCTTTTGTCATGGCCGATGCCACCACCCTGACCGAAGCCGGTTATGTCGGTGAAGACGTCGAAAACATCGTGGCCAAGTTGTTGCAAACCTGCAATTACGATGTCGAGCGTGCCCAGCGCGGCATTGTCTATATTGACGAAATCGACAAGATCACCCGCAAATCGGACAACCCCTCGATCACCCGTGACGTATCGGGCGAGGGCGTGCAACAGGCTCTGCTCAAACTGGTTGAAGGCACCATGGCCAGCGTGCCCCCTCAAGGCGGGCGCAAGCACCCCAACCAAGACTTTTTGCAGATCGACACGACCAACATCTTGTTCATCTGTGGCGGTGCGTTTGCGGGCCTCGAAAAAGTCATCGAAAACCGCACCGAATCTGGCGGCATCGGCTTTGGCGCAACCGTCAAGAGCAAAAAGCAGCGCTCGCTCACCGACGTGTTCAACGAAGTCGAGCCGGAAGACCTGATCAAGTTTGGCTTGATCCCCGAGCTGGTGGGGCGCTTGCCGGTGGTCGCCACCTTGGCCGAGCTCAGCGAAGATGCCTTGGTGCAAATTCTGACCGAGCCGAAAAACGCGGTGGTCAAACAGTTCACCAAACTGCTGGCCATGGAAGGCGTGGAGCTTGAAGTGCGTCCCAATGCCCTCACGGCCATGGCCCGCAAGGCGCTGGCCCGCAAGACCGGTGCCCGGGGTCTGCGCTCCATCATGGAGCAGGCCCTGATAGACACCATGTTTGAATTGCCCAACCAGGCGAACGTTGAAAAAGTGGTGGTGGACGAGTCCGTCATCGACGACAACAAGCCGCCACTGCTGGTTTACCGCGAGTCGGCCAAGCAGGCCTGAGCCACATTGCTGCACCCCATGAATACCCCTTCGTGTCTGTGGGTTGAAATCGCAGTTGCAGCATCCATGTGCATTGAATTGACCTGAGGGACACACCATGTCTGGACATACACCTTTGCCATCCACCCTGATTGAACTGCCCATGTTGCCGCTGCGCGACGTGGTGGTGTTCCCTCACATGGTGATTCCGCTGTTTGTGGGCCGCCCCAAAAGCATCAAAGCGCTGGAGTCGGCCATGGCCGCTGAGCGCCGCATCATGCTGGTGGCCCAAAAAACGGCCGCCAAAGATGAACCGGGGGTCGAAGACATGTTCGACGTCGGTTGCGTGTCCACCATTTTGCAGATGCTCAAACTGCCAGACGGTACCGTGAAGGTCCTGGTTGAAGGTCAGCAACGGGCCTTGGTCAAGTCCATCGAGGACGGCGAGGCCCATTTTGTGGCTTCCGTTACCCCGGTAGATCCGATTTCAGAGCAGTCCGATGACAGCAGCGAAATTGAGGCCCTGCGCCGCGCCGTGATGCAGCAGTTTGACCAATACGTCAAACTCAACAAGAAAATTCCGCCCGAAATCCTGACCTCGATTTCCAGCATTGACGATCCGGGTCGCTTGGCCGACACGATTGCAGCCCACCTGCCGCTCAAGCTTGAAAACAAGCAGCAGGTGCTGGACTTGGCCAACATCAAGTCACGTCTGGAAAACCTGTTCGCTCAGTTGGAGCACGAGGTCGACATCCTGAATGTGGACAAGCGCATCCGTGGTCGCGTCAAGCGCCAGATGGAAAAAAACCAGCGCGACTTCTACCTGAACGAGCAGGTTAAGGCCATCCAGAAAGAGCTGGGCGATGGCGAAGAGGGCGCGGACATCGAAGAGCTGGAAAAGAAAATCAAGGCTGCCAAGATGTCGGCCGAGGCCCGCAAAAAAGCCGAAGGCGAGTTGAAAAAACTCAAACTCATGTCGCCCATGTCGGCTGAAGCCTCGGTGGTGCGAAACTATTTGGACGTGCTGATCGGTCTGCCTTGGGGCAAAAAGACCAAGCTCAAACACGACCTGGCCAACGCCGAAGACGTGTTGAACCAGGACCACTATGGTCTGGACAAGGTCAAAGACCGCATTCTGGAATACCTCGCGGTACAGCAGCGCGTGGACAAGGTCAAAGCGCCTATCCTTTGTTTGGTGGGGCCTCCCGGCGTGGGCAAGACCTCGCTGGGCCAGTCGATCGCCAAAGCGACAGGACGCAAGTACGTGCGTATGGCGCTCGGCGGCATGCGTGACGAGGCCGAAATTCGGGGTCACCGACGTACCTATATTGGCGCCTTGCCCGGCAAGGTGCTGCAAAACCTGAACAAGGTCGGCACCAAGAACCCGCTGTTCCTGCTTGACGAGATCGACAAGCTGGGCACGGACTTCCGTGGGGACCCATCGAGCGCTCTGCTGGAGGTGTTGGACCCCGAGCAAAATCACACCTTTGGTGACCATTACGTCGAGGTTGACTTTGACCTGAGCGACGTGATGTTCGTGGCCACCTCCAACTCGATGAACATCCCTTCGGCCCTGTTGGACCGTATGGAGGTGATCCGTTTGTCGGGTTACACTGAAGACGAAAAAACCAGCATCGCTATGAAGTATTTGCTGCCCAAGCAAATGACCAACAACGGCGTGAAAGATGCCGAGCTGCAAGTGTCCGAAGAGGCCGTACGCGATGTGGTGCGTTACTACACCCGCGAAGCCGGAGTGCGATCGCTGGAGCGCGAGCTGGGCAAGATTTGCCGCAAAGTCGTCAAGGCTTTGCTGCTCAAGCAAATGACGCCTCAGGTGGTGGTGAATGCCGACAACCTGAACGACTTTTTGGGTGTGCGCAAGTACACCTATGGCCGCGCCGAGCAAAAGAACCAGGTGGGTCAAGTCGTCGGATTGGCTTGGACCGAGGTGGGCGGCGACTTGCTGACCATTGAAGCAGCCCTGATGCCAGGCAAAGGCGTGATCACCCGCACCGGTTCGCTCGGTGATGTGATGAAAGAGTCTGTGGAAGCTGCCCGTACCGTGGTGCGCAGCCGCTCGCGCCTCTTGGGCATCAAGGACGAGATTTTTGAGAAGAAAGACTTGCACATCCACGTGCCGGATGGCGCTACCCCCAAGGATGGTCCGAGTGCGGGCGCTGCCATGACCACGGCCATGGTGTCGGCCATGACGGGTATACCGGTGCGCGCTGATGTGGCCATGACGGGCGAAATCACCTTGCGCGGCGAAGTCACGGCCATCGGCGGTCTGAAGGAAAAGTTGCTGGCGGCATTGCGCGGTGGCATCAAGACCGTGTTGATCCCCGAAGACAACGTCAAGGACTTGCAGGACATTCCTGAAAATGTCAAAAATGGTCTGGAAATCGTGCCCGTCAAGTGGATCGACCAAGTGCTGGAGGTGGCTTTGGAAGCCAAACCGACACCACTGAGTGATGAAGAAGTCGCCGCAGCCGCTTTGTCGGCTGTCACAGCCACGGCCAAACCTGAGGCGGTGAAACATTGATGCAAAATTTTCAAGCCAGCCTTAAACTTGGCTTGAAATTGCATTACAATTTGACCATTCCAGCGAACAAGGCATAGAATGCCAAGTTCTCTGAAATACGCGGGAATAGCTCAGTTGGTAGAGCGCAACCTTGCCAAGGTTGAGGTCGCGAGTTCGAGCCTCGTTTCCCGCTCCAAATATCCGAAAGAAGCACCAAGATCTTTCATTTGATTTTTCAATACGCGGGAATAGCTCAGTTGGTAGAGCGCAACCTTGCCAAGGTTGAGGTCGCGAGTTCGAGCCTCGTTTCCCGCTCCAGACACTTGAAAGATAAGCCTTCTTTCAATGAGATGCGAAGCTTCTCATATTCGTTCAATCTGGTTTTGGCGCGATAGCAAAGCGGTTATGCAACGGATTGCAAATCCGTCTAGCCCAGTTCGACTCTGGGTCGCGCCTCCAAGTCTTCATGCCTCAGTGGTTTACGCCATTGAGGCATTTTTTATGTCTCGTTGACTTTTCAATTGGCCCGGGCGACCCAAACGGTCGCACCTTCCGTACCGTAAAGCTCGGCATGAGGCACATCCCGCGCCAGTCGAAAGAAATCACCGGCCTTCAGGTGTTTGATCTCCTCACCCAGAGTGAGCCAATACTCGCCACGAAACACATAAGCGCTGACCGCAAAAGGGTGGATGTGGGTGTCGAGTTTGAGGTTGGCCTCCCACTCGCGGACGATGATTTCGTCAAAACCTTCTTCCAGCGACTGAGCTGTGAACGATGCCAATGTGGGGGAGTTCATGTTGGACCTTGCTGTTGAAAATTTGATCTTATGCGGCCTCGGCCAGGCACGGAGTCGCCAATCCGTCATGGTCAGACCTTGGCATGAAAGGGGTCACCAAGACGTGCCAGAGCAGTAAACAATCGCCGGAAAGGTGCTCAGCCACGCCCAGAAAAAGCGATTCAGGCCAAAAAACCAGAATACCAAGAAATGGAAAAGTGTGGCCACAGCACACAAAATCAGTGCCAACCTGATGTCAAGCAGGGCCAGCGGAAAGCAGCCTTCCCAGAGGGTAAAGGACCAAGAGCAAAGCCAGGCGACTTTGGTGTTTCGAAGAATGCTGTTGTGCGGCAACGGGCCATAGACGCCTGTGTCCAGAAAGAGTGTCAATGCCCGACCTGAGCGCCATTCGGGGCGCAGCAGCTTCACCCATCCGGAGACAAAGTATGAGCTGATCGTATGCAGGCTCACGTACCAGAACCCAGCTTGCCACCCCAGGGACTCACCTGCGAAGGTCCCTACAAGATGCGAAATGAGCAAGCCGGACAAGCACACCAGGGTCATGAAATCGCTGCCACCATTGAATGCACCCCGCCAGCGCAAAAGCAGTAGCAATGCCATCACAAACAACAGCGCAGCACCTGTCAAGCCAACCAAGCCCAGCATCAAGGCGATGGACAGCGCCAGACGCAACACCAGCAAGGCCAAGTAGGGCCGTGGCTGGAGAAGTTGGGTCAAGCCGGTCTTGAGCCATGTGGGCTGAGTCGGAATTTCCTGGGCCAGCATGTGCCAAAGGGTCACGCGGTCAAGCAAAGGCAGGCGCAGATATTCCAGCGTTTGGATCGCCAAGCTGAGGCCCAGCAGTACTTCAAAAATGCGAACGGCCAGCGTCAGTTCCATGAGCGCTCCACGGGTGATTGCAGCATGCGTTCACTGCTTGCGCCGCCTGGCAGTTCCACCCTCAATTCAAACTGATAGGCAGAAAGCCTTGTAACGGGCGCGGAACTGAGGATGGGATCGTTGCCCCAAGAACCACCTTCGATGGCTTGTTGGGCCAGTCGGCTCACCAATTGGTACGTCACGCGATCGCGGATGTCTGCCCCATCGGGTAAATCGTTGATGTCATTGGCCAAGTGGTCGACCAAGTTTTGGTGGGTCAGGGCCAAATTGACGGCAGGATTGTGGAACAGGTGCCATGGTTGTCTGGCTAACCTGGGGTAAACAAGCCGCCAGTCGGTCCAATCACCGGATTCGGATTGACCTCGCACATACAAGCGGGGTGCGGGGGTGATGCCGTGGTAAAACTTCCAGTTTGGGAAAAATGCCCGAAAGAAAAAAATCCAAGGGCCTTCAATGACCCCCCAGCGTTTGCGCAAGTTGATCGCCAGCAAGGCGAAATAAGCCACGATCAAGAGCAGGGTGTAGTCCATGCGGGCAGTTTATCGCCAGTCGAAAGGGTACAGAACCAGCGTGCAGGGCGCAACTTGAAAAGCTGAGATGGCGAAAATGGTCCATTCTTGTGGCTTAATATCGTTTTGTATTTTTTATCCGGAGCCACAGATGGGCAACAAAATCGTCACCGAAGCAGATCGTAAATTCACCCCCCCATTGCCCGCATTGCCCGGCGTGACCTTGCGCACAGCTGGCCGTGGCCAGCGCGTGAGCTTGGAGCGTGGTGTCGCAACTCGCAGCAAGAAAAACCCCGGTAAGCGCTCCAAAAAGGGCGGTTGAACCCGGTGTGCCCGGCGTTTGCCGGGCCAGTGCAGAGCCACTGAGTTCATCAGTGGCTTTTTTTTCGATTTTTGCGGACCCCTTCCAGGCATGGCCGCTCATCCAGGAGAGCTGAATGTTGATTTCTTATGGCGCCGTGTTGGTGGCGGGCATCATGCCTGTGGTGTGTGCGGGTATCGCCAAGTCGG
>JBIKSF010000034.1:0-18853 GCA_044348785.1 Limnohabitans sp. | reverse complement strand
GGGAAACACCCCGAAGACATTTCAGACCTGAACCCCAACCACGACTGGTGGCCCGTGTTCCTGGACCGTGGCGAATTGACCTTTGACCTGACCGGCAAGCCGATCTCCCCCATCAAACCCATGGGCTTTGAAACCGCCTTCTTGCAAGGCGGCAAGGGTGCGCTGACCATGTCGATCGACTTCACCCAGTCCACCCAATACTCCAGCTCATTTGCCGTGCTCTCACAAGCGCAAGACGGTGCCCCCGAGGGTGAACTGATGGGCTTGGACATCGGCGTGGACGGTTTGGTCAACGCCACTTATTCCAATGGCTCGCAGAACTCGCTGGGCAAAATCGTGCTGGCCAACTTCTCCAGCCCTTCCGGTCTGCGCCAAGTGGGTGACGCCAGTTATCTGGCTTCGGCCACTTCGGGCATCGCCAAGGTCGGTGAAGCCGGTTCTGCCGGTTTCGGATCGATCCGTGCGGGTGCCACCGAGCGCGCCAACGTGGACTTGACGCAAGAGCTGGTGGACCTGATCACCGCACAGCGGAACTTCCAGGCCAACGCCAAAGCGATTGAGACCAGCAGCACGATGACCAGCGCCATCATCAACATCCGTTCTTGATGCACTGAACATAAACCGACTGAACCCCTGAGAAAACCACCATGGACCGCCTTGTCTTCACTTCCAACGCCACCATCAAGGAGCAGGCAACTGCGCGCCAGGTGCTGGTCAACGACCTGGCCAACGTGTCCACGGTGGGCTTCAAAAGCAGCTACGACGTCGCGCTGCAGTCGGTCAAAGTAGAGGGTGCTGGCTTTGACTCTCGCTTTCAGGCACAAGCCGTCGCTCGCGATCAAATCCGCATGACACCGGGTCCCGTTATGGCCACAGGCCGCCCGATGGACATCGCTCTGGCCGACAAAGCCGTGATGACCGTTCAAGCGCCCAATGGTGACATCGCTTTCACACGCCGTGGCGACTTGAAAATCAACCCGCAAGGGCAATTGGAAAACGGCTCCGGCCATTTGGTGCTGGGTAACGGCGGTCCAATTGCTGTACCTCCAGGCATGATGGTTTCCATCAACCCAGATGGCACCGTCTACGCCAAAGACCCTGCGCAACCTGCCACTGCACCCTCTGTGCTGATCGATCAATTGCGATTGCGCGATGCCACCGACGCTAATCTGGGTCGTCGGGAAGATGGTTTGTTCAAAGTGGACGGTCAAGCTGACGGAACCGACATCGCCTTGGGTGAGGCACAACCCAGACTGATCCCTCAAGCCCTTGAAGGCAGCAACGTCAGCGCCATCGAGGCCATGACCCGGCTGATCGACCAATCGCGCAGCTTCGAAACCCAAATTCGCATCATCAAGGAAACCAAAGCGCTCGACGAGTCGGGCGCTTCCATGATGAAAACCGCCTAAACACTGACAGGAGCCCCCCATGGATGCATCAATGTGGATTGCCAAAACCGGCCTGGACGCGCAACAAACGCGCATGTCGGTCATCTCCAACAACTTGGCCAACGTCAACACCACCGGTTTCAAACGCGACCGGGCCTCGTTCGAAGACATGCTCTACCAAAACCTGCGCCAACCTGGTGCCCAGGTGGGTGCCGATGCACAAGCCCCCACAGGTCTGATGCTGGGCACCGGCGTGCGCATCGTCTCGACCGAAAAAACCCACACCCAAGGCAGCCTGGTGACCACCAAAAACGCCTTGGACTTGGCTGTGCAGGGCGAAGGCTTTTTCCAGATCGCCCAATCCGATGGCACCACCGCGTACAGCCGCGACGGAGGGTTCAAACTCTCGGCCACCGGCCAATTGGTCACGGCCAATGGCGCTCCGCTGCAACCGGCCATCACCATCCCGCCCAACGTGGCCAGCATCACCGTGGGCCAAGACGGCACCGTTTCGGTGGAAGCCGCCGCTGGCGGTGGCAGCCAGGTCATTGGTCAGATCCAGATTGCCCGCTTTGCCAACCCGGCCGGCTTGCAATCGATTGGCCAAAACCTGATGAAGGAAACCACCGCCAGTGGTGCGCCCCAGGTGGGCCAGCCCGGCGTGGCCGGAACCGGACAAATCATGCAAGGGGCGCTGGAAGCTTCCAACGTGAATGTGGTCGAAGAAATGGTCAACATGATCGAAACCCAGCGTGCCTACGAGATCAACTCCAAAGCCATCTCCGCTGTGGACGGCATGCTGCGCTTCCTGAACAACAACATGTAAGCCACGCACCATGATCAAAAAACTTTCACTGTCCAGCGCATTCGGCATCGCTTTGGTGCTCGGCTTGAGCGGCTGCGCCTCGCCCAATGCCCCTATGGCCCACTCCCCCCAGTTTGCCCCAGTGCTGCCTGTGGCTGTCGAAAAACCCAAAATGGCCACGGGCGCCATTTACAACGGCCGCCAAAGCGACAACTGGTTTGGCCGAGTTCGCTCCTACAACGTGGGCGACGTCATCACGGTGCTGCTCAATGAATCCACCCAAGCCGGCCGTACCCAAAGCGGCAGCGTCAAACGCGCCGCCAAAAACGACGTGATTCCCTCGGTGGGCAGCGCCCCCGATGGCTTGAACGCACGGGTCCAAGGCATGCGACTGCCCACCAAGATTTTGGGCACACGGCTGCAGGGCATCATGGGTGGCGTGGACTTGAGCCGGGCCAACATCGAAAGCGTGGGCGGCGGTGAAGCCGACCAGCAAGCCAGCCTGATCGGCGACGTGTCCGTGACCGTGGTCGAAGTCCTGGCCAACGGCAACCTGATGGTGCGCGGCGAAAAACAACTGGCCCTGACTGAGGGTGCCGAAATCATCCAGGTCAGCGGCATCATCCGGCCCGAAGACATCTCACCCAACAACACCGTGCAGTCACGCCGTCTGGCCAATGCCCAAATTGCTTACCGTGGCACGGGTGACATGGCCAACGCGGCCAAAGCCGGCTGGGGCACCAACGCCCTGATGAAGTTCTGGCCTTTCTAACCTCACGGCACGCTGCAAACCCCATGAAAACCACCCTCTTCACCCTCGTCTTGTTGCTCGGCCTGTCGGGCTCGGCCTGGGCTGACCGCGTCAAGGACCTGGCTTCTGTGGCCGCAGGCCGCAGCAACCAACTCATTGGCTACGGCCTGGTGGTGGGCTTGCAAGGCACCGGCGACGGCGCCGACGTCTCTTTCACCGCTCAAAGCATGAAAGCCATGCTGGCCCGCTTGGGCGTGGGGATCGATGGACCGCTGTCGGACTTTGAACAAAGCGCCACCAGCGGCAAAATCGACATCAAAAACGTGGCCGCCGTGATGGTCACGGCCGAATTGCCTGGCTTTGCCAAGCCGGGCCAAAAAATCGACATCAACGTATCGGCCATCGGCAAGGCCACCAGCCTGCGCGGCGGCAATTTGCTGCTCACCAGCTTGCGCGGCGTCGACGGCGAAATCTACAGCTTGGCCCAGGGCGCTCTCACGGCCACTGGCGTAGAAACCAGCGCAGCGGGCTCCAAGGTCAGCATTGGTGTGCCAACGTCTGCCCGCATCCCGGGCGGCGCCACGGTCGAGCGCATCGTCGACACCCCTTTTGACAGAGCCGACCATGTGGTCATGAATGTGCGCGAATCGGACTTCACCACCACCACCGCCATCGTCAACGCCATCAACAAAAACTTCGGCCAGGGCACTGCTCAGGCACTGGACGGCATGTCGTTCGCCATCAAGGCCCCCAGCGACATGTCCCAGCGTGTGGCCTTCATGAGCATGGTCGAAAACCTCGACGTGGTGCCCGGTGAGCCACCTGCCCGCGTCGTCGTCAACTCCCGCACCGGCACCGTGGTCATCAGCCGCAATGTGCGAGTCACGGCCGCTGCTGTGGCGCACGGCACGATCTCGGTCGCGATTGCAGCGACCAACGAAATCTCCCAACCCAATGCCTTTGGCCGAGGACAAACCGCTGCAGTGCAAAACGCCGACATCGCCGTGTCCGAACCCAAAAACCCGATGTTCCTGTTCCAGCCCGGTGTGGACTTGCGCCAAGTGGTCGATGCGGTGAACCAAGTGGGCGCCACCCCTTCAGCGCTGATCGCCATCCTTGAAGCCCTCAAAAGCTCGGGCAGCCTGCGCGCCGAACTGATCGTGATCTAAACAGACACCCCCTCACGAGACTCCCCATGAGCGACCTGTCCACCAACACCTCCAGCACCTACCTGGACTTCAACGCCCTCACGCGTTTGAAGGGTGAGGCGGCGCAAGATCCGTCCAAAGCCATCCGCCAGACCTCGGAGCAGTTCGAGGCCTATTTCATCCAGCAAATGATGAAAACCATGCGCGAGTCGATTGAAAAAAGCGACCTCGTGGATGGCGGCAACATGGACATGTACCAGGACCTGATGGACAAGGAAGTTTCTTTGCAGATGGTCAAGCGTGGCGGCATGGGCCTGGCCAACATGATGGAGCGCCAGATGACGCTGGCCCAAGGCCTGAGCACACAAGACGCCCTGCAGCTGCACAAAACCGAAGCCCGAGCCATGCCGCTGAACCCACCGCGTGAAGCCATGTCCCTCAAACCGGAAGCCATCAAGGCCTACGAACTCGAACGCACGACCGGCTACAAGCTCGAGCGCATCACCCCGGAGGCTAAACCATGAGTGATTTGCTCAGCATTGGCAGCTCGGGCGTCAACGCTTACCAACGTGCGCTGGCCACCGTCTCCAACAACATCGCCAACGTCAACACCGACGGCTACACCCGCCAGGATGTTTCGCTGGCCTCCAACCAGCCGCGCCAGATGGGCGGCAGCTACTTGGGCACCGGGGCTCGATTTGATGCGGTGCAGCGCCAGTACGATGCATTTGTTGAGTCCAACCTGCGCAACAGCAACAGCGACCTGCAAAGCCAAAAGCCCATGCTGTCGTATGTCAACCGCCTGATCGACGTGATGGGCGATGAAAGCATTGGACTGACGACGGCCATGAACCGTTTTTTCGAGTCGGCCCGCGACCTCTCCAGCGACCCGGCTTCGGTGGTCTCGCGCAGTATTTTTCTGCGTGATGCCGACGGCCTGGCTGCCCGCTTTCGGCAACTGGCGGGACAGTTCGAAATCATGGGCAACGAAACCCGGCAATCGGTGGAAACCGATGTCGGGCAGGTCAACGCCCTGACCAGCCAACTGGCCCTGATGAACAAACAACTGGCCAAGCACCCCAGCGCCGACAAACAGCCCTCGGAGCTTCTCGACCAGCGCGACCTGCTGTTGCGCGAGTTGTCAGGCCTGGTGGCCACCAAAACCCGGTTCGAACCCAATGGCGCGGTCACGGTGAGTGTGGGCGACACGCTGGATCAAGGCATTCTGGTCAGCAAGACCACGGCCCGGGCCATCAGCGTGAGCGAGTCCACCATCGAACCTGGCAAGCTCGAATTCATTCTCGACGCCTATGGCTCACCCGAAAGTGTGCCCAGCATCACCAGCGGCAAGATCGGCGGCGTCTTGAGCTTTCGCGAGCAAGTGCTCAGCCCTGCCGCCTACAGCCTCAATGACCTGGCCAGCACCTTGGTGGACGAAATCAATGCGGTACACCGCGATGGCTTGGATGCTGAAGGTCAATTGGGCGGTGACTTGTTTGGCTTCACGCCCAGCCCCAACGGCAAAGCGGCTGGCATGAACTTGCTGGTTCAGGATGCCAACCGGATCGCGGCAGCGGGCCAGTTCCGCGTCATCGATGACCCGCTCAACAGCGGCAGCGCCCAAGCGCGCATTGCCTACAGCGCCCCCGACTTCATGGGCCCGACTCAGCTGCGTGGCGATTTGGCCCTGGCCCAAGCCCCCCGAATCGCCAGCATCCCGGTCAACATCGAATCCAGCCAGGGCTACGCCAGCCTGGGCTTGATCCCGCTGGGCACCCAAAACCTGTCTCTCACTCTGCAAGCGCCGGGCCCCGGCCAAACCCTGCAAGTGCTCACCCGCGATGGCCGGCACCTGCTCGGCAGCAGCCTGACAGAAACCCAGCAAATACAGTTGGTCAAGACTGCCAACGGCATGGAAAACGGTGCCACCTACAGCGCCCAGACGCTCAATGCCAAACCGCCCGCCAAGTACTTGGGCATGGACTTGTTTTTGGGAGCCAAAGCCGACATTGGTCTGGAGCAACAATTTGACTCCACCACAGGCGAAGCCCTGCCATCCCTCAAAACATCAGCCCGTTTGACTGGCCTGCCCTTTATAGAGTCTGCCGGCAGTGTGGCCCCTGGCGCACTGACGCTTAACGGCAAAGACTTGCCAGCGCTGGCAGGCCCCTTGACGCTGATCAAAGTGGTGAACTGGCTCAACACAGCCACATCAACAGATCCAGCCAGCAGCCGCGTCACGGCTTCTGTGCAAGACGGCAAACTGGTGCTCAGTCGCCCCACCAGCAACACCACCGACGACATTCGCCTGGGCATGGGAACCGGCACCCCGGCCGATCTGCGGCGTTTGGGCTTTGACGCGCAGCTGAGCATTGAAGGCGGCACACCCGACGATTTGCTGCTGTTTGTGACAGACACCAGTTTGGTGCCCGGCGATGCCGCCAGTACCGTGCAGATCACGGCGCAGTTTGCAGGCATTCAGGGCGATATGAAACAAACCCTGCGGGCCTCAGCTTTGCAAGTCGAGTTCACCAGCGACAAAGATTTCAAAATCATCGACAGCCGCACCCAGACCGTGCTGGCCGAGCGCAGCATCATTCTCGACCCACTGTCGGCCACCCCCAGCCTGAGCTACCGGGGCCTGAAGCTGGAATTTTCCACCGCCCCCAAGTCGGGCGACCAATTCACCATCGACGGCAACCGCGACGGCATCGGCAACAACGAAACCATGCTGCGCCTGGTGGCACTGGAGGGTGACCGCCTGATGCCCGGCGGCCTGACCATCACCGAGGCCTACATCGAACGCGTGAACCAAGTGGGTAACGTCGCACGGCAAGCCGCCATTGCCGATCAGGCCCTGCAAGTGGTTTACCAGCAGGCCCAAGAGGCCCGCGACAGCATCTCGGGCGTGAGCCTGGACGAAGAGGCCTCGGCCTTGGTGCGTTTTCAGCAGGCCTACCAAGCCAACGCCAAAGTCATGCAAACCGCCATGGCTTTGTTCGACACCATCTTGCAAGTGCGCTGAACGGAGCCCTCATGAAAATCTCCACCTCATTCCTGTTTGACCGCGCCACCGAGCGCATGAGCAGCATCCAGAACAAACTGGCGACCACGCAAGCGCAAATGGCCGTGGGCAAGCAAATCCTCTCACCCAGTGCCGCCCCCGACCAGGCCGCCGCCATCCAGCGCCTCAAGGGCGAAGTGCAGCGCCAAGACAGCCACACGCGCACCCTAGAGGTGGCCATGCGCCGCTACACGGCCGAAGAAACCGCCCTGTCCTCCTCCAACGACTTGCTCATCCGCATGAAAGAGCTGGGCATTCAGGCCGCCAACGACACCCTGGCCCCCGACGACCGCAAAGCCATCGGCATGGAAATGAAAGCCCTGCGCGACCAACTGCTCAGCTTGGGCAACACACGCGACAACAGCGGCAACTATTTGTTTTCGGGTACTCGGGTGAACACCCCTGCATTTGCCGAAGACGCCAGTGGCAAGGTGATCTACCAAGGCGACCAAACACAGACCCGTATTCCTGCGGGTGTGGAGCGCACTGTGCAGTTCACCCGCGCAGGCACCGACGTCTTTAGCCGCGTGGTGCGCGACGATGGGCAGGCCGTGGTGTTTTTTGACGCGCTGGACCAAATGATCGCCGGCGTGGACAACAGCCAAACCCAAAAAATCCACCAAGGTGTGGCCGACCTCACCCAAATGCACAACCACTTGACGCTGGCACAAGCCCAAAACGGCTCGGACCAGTCGGTCTTGCAATCGCAACTGGACGTACTGGACGAAACCACCCTGCGCATCAAATCGACGCTCTCCGAGATCGAAGACCTGGACTACACCGAGGCCGTGACCCGGATGAACAAGGAAATGATGGCCCTGGAAGCCGCCATGGGCAGCTTCTCGAAAATTTCGGGGCTATCACTTTTTGATTACATCCGGGGTTGATGTCCACACCGTGGCTCAAGTTTCCAGCCGCCGTGCCGAACCCAAGAACTGACCTTCAACGTCCACACCCCACCAGCGAATCCACCCCATGGCCACCAGCAGCATTGTCAACACCCTCGGCGCCGGCTCAGGCATCGACGTCAAAGCGCTGGCTCAAAGTCTGGTGGACGCCGAAAAAACACCCAAAAAAGAGCGCATCGACGCCAAGATCGCCAAGTCCGAAGCCCGCATATCGGGCTACAGCGCCATCAAATTCGCCCTGTCGACACTCAAAACCGCCTTCGGCAAACTCAACGATGCCAGCGACTTCAGCTCCATCCAGCCCAGCAACACACAGCCCAGCGCTTTTGGCGTTTCGGCCAGCAGCACTGCCGAAGCCGGCAGCTACAGCATCGAAGTGCTGCAAACCGCACTGGCCCAGCGCACCGCGAGCAGCAACTTTGCCGACCGCGCAACCAGTCTCAACGGAGGTGCAGCCTTCAAACTGAACCTGAGCGTAGGCGGTGTGAGCCAAGGCGACATCCAGGTCACCACCGCCACTCCGGCAGGCATGGTCAGCGCCATCAACGGCGCCAAACTTGGGGTCACGGCACAGCTCATCAATACCGGCAGCGGCTACAAAGTGGTCATCACCGGTGAAACCGGCACGGCCAAAAACTTCACGCTGACCAGCGACGACGGAACAGCCACCGGCACAACCCCCAAGGTGCCGGTGCCGGGCGTCAGCTTCAGCACCAGCTTGCAAACCGCCACCGACGCCAGTTTCAAAGTCAACGGTCTTCCTGTGACCCGCAGCAGCAACACCATCAGCGACGTCATCGACGGCGTGACCCTGGACTTGTACGCCACCAGCACGGGCGCAGCCCGACTGGACCTGAACCGTGACACCGCAGGCATCAAGGGCAATATCCAAGGCCTGGTCACTGCCTACAACGACTTTGAAGAATCCCTGAACATACTGGGCGACAGTGCCAGCAAAGTCGAAGAGTTTGGCGGCGCACTGGCTGGCGACAACCTGCTGCAAAGCGTGCGCAAGCAAGTGCGTGACATGATCACCAGCAACTCCACCACCCCCGGCACCACCATCAAGGCCGGGCGCGATGTGGGCCTGAGCATCGACCGCTACGGCAAACTCACTCTGGACGAAACCAAGCTGGACAAAGCCCTGCAAAACAACTTTGGTGAAGTCGTCACCATGTTCAGCGCAGGCACCAACAACAAAAGCATTTACAGCACAGCACCGGCAGGTATGGCTGGCGGGGCCATCAACAAACTCGAAAAAATGCTGCTGTCGACCGGCCTGATCGACACCCAAAGCCAAAACGCCACCAAGCAGATAACCAAATACAAAGAAGAGTTGACCGTGCTGGAAGAGCGCATGCAAAAGCTCATGACCCGCTACACCAACCAATTCAGCATCATGGAAAGCATCGTGGGCAACAGCAACAGCACCCGCGAAGGCCTCAAGGGCACCTTTGAAGGCATGATGAAGGCTTACACCGGCTAAGTAAGCCCCTGGCCTGCGGAATTTCTTCGCAATCTCCAGATTCCGGCCATTTTTTGCCGCTTTTTGAAAAAAACCGCTCAAGTTCTGTCCAGAGCGGCCGAATCCTAGTCACGACATCCCTAATTGGTGAACCGCTCAGGCGGTTGGCCATGTGCCAGTTCTGTCAACGGGGACTAGACCAAGGACAAAGCCATGAGCAACGACATTCAAACCAACGCAGCACGTGTACCGGCCACACCCGTGGCCATCCCCGCTGCGCACACGGCTGAAGTACAGGCCCGCCCACAGCCTCCTGTGGAGAACAAACCCGCTGTCGAAAACAAACCCGACCCTCAGGAAGCGCGCCGCGCGCTGAAAGAAGCAACCGAACACCTGAACAAGCAAATGACGCAGAACCAGCGCAATTTGAGCTTCAGTGTGGACGACGTGTCGAACAAGATTGTGGTAACCGTTAAAAACACTCAGAACGGCGAAGTGGTTCGCCAGATCCCTAGTGAAGTTGCTCTGCGCGTTGCCAACAATCTGGAAAACATGAAGGGTTTGTTCAAGGACGAAAAGTCATAAAGACTCAAAAAAATTGCGTCCAGGCCTAAAGCTTTTTCTGCAACTTCCGAATCATCAAGTAACAGAGATTCAAATCAGATTTTCTGTAAAAACAGGCAGGTCCTACTCCCTTCGGGTTCCTGCCAACCTTTTGAAATAAATCTCTTCAAGGAGTAAGACCATGTCCGTTATCAACACCAACATCAAATCCACGATCGCTCAAAACGCTCTGACGGTGAACAACCGCAGCCTGAGCAAGGCCATGGAGCAACTGTCGACAGGCAACCGCATCAACGGCGCTGCTGACGATGCTGCAGGCTTGGCCATCAGCAACAAAATGACAGCCCAGATCCGTGGCCTGAACCAGGCGGTTCGCAACGCCAATGACGGCATTTCCCTCATTCAGACAGCCGACGGTGCCACCAAAGAAATCACCAATATGCTGCAACGCATGCGTGAATTGTCTGTGCAAGCCGCCACCGACACAAACACGACAGATGACCGTACCGCTTTGCAATCCGAAGTGGACGCATTGTCAGCCGAAATCACACGCATCGCAGACAACACCCAGTGGAACGGCATGCAAATTTTCAAGGGCACAGCTGACAGTGAAGTCGGCACCAAAGGGGTTGCCGAATTGCACGTCAGCGCCAACACTGGCTCCTCTGCATCAATCAAAATTGATTTCGGTACACAAGGCATGGACAGCAAGTCACTGAAGATCGATGCCTTGGATGTCAAGACCCAAGCCGATGCGACCAAAGCCATTGATTCCATCGACGGCGCACTGAAGTTGGTCGACGCAGAGCGTTCGACTTACGGCGCGACCATCAACCGACTGAATTACGCGGCAGACAACTTGACCAACGTGTCACAAAATACTGCAGCCTCACGCAGTCGCATTCAAGACACCGATTACGCAGCGACCACCACCGAGCTGGCACGCACGCAAATCATCTCGCAAGCAGCGACCGCCATGTTGGCGCAAGCCAACCAGGCGCCACAGACAGTGATGTCTTTGCTGCGTTAATCGATACGCCAAGGAATCCTATGAGCAAAAAGCCCTTTCGGGCTTTTTGTCGTAAGGATTCGAACCGATCACGCGTTCCTTGTGTCTGCTACACGGTGACAAATCCCCGTTATCACCGGCATCACAAAACGCCACTGCCCTTCCTTGGAGCCAGCACATGAGCACCGTCGTTAATACCAACGTTCTATCACTTGCCTCACAGCAATCGATGGTCGTCAATCAGCGCGCCATGGACAAGTCGATGGCCCAACTGGCCACTGGCCAGCGCATCAACTCTGTTGCTGACGATGCGGCAGGTTTGGCCATTGGCAACAAAATGACGACTCAGATCCGCAGTCTGGACGTGGCTGTGCGCAATGCCAACGATGGTATTTCAATGTTGCAAACAGCCGATGGTGCGACCAGCGAAATGACCAGCATGCTGGTCCGCATGCGCGAGTTGGCCATTCAGTCCGCCAACGACACCAATGGTCAAGACGAACGTGATGCCTTGCAGTCCGAGTTTTTGCAGCTACAACAACAAGCTGCCAACACGGTCAGCAACACAAGTTGGAACGGCATGAAGCTGCTCAAGGGTGAAGCAGGAACGGCAGGCGTGGTGAAATTTCATGTGGGCTCCAGCAGCAGCGACTCCATCGCCTTGCCACTGGCAGAACTGAACAGCAACGATGTAGCTGCAGCATTGGGCAATTCGGCAGCCATTGACACACGCAGCAAAGCCATTGCATCCATAGACTTGATCGACAAAGCCATGGTGCAGATCGACGGTGAACGAAGCCAGTGGGGTGCAATGATGAATCGCCTGACCTATGCAGCAGACAATGCCAGCAATGTGTCCATGAACACCAGCGCTTCTCGCAGTCGAATCATGGACACCGACTATGCGCAGGCCACAGCGGAGTTGGCCCGAAGCATGATCATGAACCAGGCGGGAACAGCGATGCTGTCGCAGGCCAACCAGCAGCCTTATTACGTGCTGGCATTGCTCAGCTGAACAGACCTACAGTGATGGTTGATGTGCTCTCTCTGAAGCACACGCACCGGCTTCAGTTGGTGATCAAGTCCGCAAAAATCGGTAGATTTTTTCTAGGGAATCCCAGCCTGCGTTTTTCAATGCGCCATTCACACGCTTTGCAAAATCAGCATCGTGTTGGTATTTGCGGCTGAAAACCTGAACAGTCCGAACCAATTGCTCGAGATCTGGCAAACGCTCGGGCTCATTGCATTGCACCGCCAACATGAAGCGGAGCAAACCAAACTGCGTCACCAGTTTCAAAAAATGATCGTAAGGGCTGGCTTCAGAAAACGGGAATCCCTCACTGAACATTTCATTGACGAGAAAATTTTCCAGCAAAAACGGCGCGTCCTTCATTGCATAGGGCAATCGTTGGACACCTGTACGGTAGTTGTCAATCAGTTGCTGCTGCGTCACGAGATGGGTCACTGGGTCGGCACCCAAACCTTGGGCGACCAAGGTCTGCACTGATGCTTGAACCGCCGAGTTCTTTCGGCCCTTTTTCAGTTGCCACAATCCCGAAAAAGTGGTGGCCTGAATGACGTAGTCTGGCAACATGGCCGATAAAGCCCCATCGATAGCACCTGACGTAACCAGCGTCTCGAAATCCTTCAGTAAGGCAGGAATGCGCGCGTGACCGCCCTGCTTAAGGGTCAAGGTCAATTGTTCGGTGAACACCCCCAGGGCCGCCAATTTTTGCCACAGCGACAAACTGTCGACCTTCATCAGCTTCAAGCAAAAAAGGCCAACCGATTCCATGGCATCAGGCGTTAGTCCTGACTTGCTGCGAATTTGAACAATCGATTCAACACGTACCTTGCCAGACACTTCGACAAAATCCAAAGCATCCGGAGCCAAAAGCGCCAATCTGGCCGCCTCGGGACAAGACAAAGTCAAGGCTTGCTGATGTTGCCCACCCATCACACGGCTCTTGCGCGGGTAAGTGGCGCAGGTATCGGACAACTTGTCCTCCCCCAACTCCCGCTGAACACTGCACAACTTTTCTTCCAAAAATGGGCAATCCAGGGTTTCAGGCTGCATCTCAATGCGGGCGTATTTCGTATCGCTGGCCAGACTCCTGATCCTCTTGACCTGAGTGGCCATCCGCTCCGTGAGCAATGGCTGCTTGGCTTGACGGTAGGCATTGAAGGTTTTTTTATCAATGTGCACCGTCCAGCCCGAACAGCAGCTGTCTTCACACGCTGCGCCTGTGCATGAAAAACGTCCGACATAGCGGGGTTGAACCGATTGAATGGTCTTGGTCAGATGAATGATGCTCATGTTCTACCTCTGGAATCTATGGCTTCACCCAAGCAATTTACAGGCCAAGTGAGCGTCAAAAAATTGCCAAGCTGATTTTGAAGATAACCAAGCACCATGGCTACCCGAAGCGGGCTCACCTTTCTAAGGCAACCACGATCGCCTCTGTGCCGCTGATCACCCTTTCTCCCAATTTATCGTGCCCTGGGTGGAGCGATTTTTTGACCGTGATCACAGAGTTTCTGAATTCAATCGACTCAATCCACCCTTGACGGATAAAATCAGGAACACCACGTAAGAAAAATGTGGACAGATAATCTTCCATTTTCAAGGTGTTATGCCACCATTGGAAATTCACCACATCGATCATTTTCTTGAAAAAATGATAAGCAGAAAAATCATTCAAAAGACCCCCGCCAAAGTTTTGACTGTACAAAGTGTGAGTATCTTCAATCACATAAATACCGCCTGGCGAAACGATTGGAAAATATCGAATGAATGAGTTCATAATGTCATTGGATACATGCGACCCATCATCAATGACAATATCAAAAGAATTTTTGAACCGAGTAATTTCAGCGAATGAAACATCGGTATTGGCGTCCCCGACTACGACTTTTATCTTATCGTTCGAATAACTTAAATTTTTACATTTCTCATTGATATCACAACCAATCAATATTTTTGAATTTTCAAAAAATTCCGCGTAAGTATCCAATGAACCACCATTCTGAATTCCAATTTCCAAAAGAGATATTTCTTGGTCACGGTATTCAGCAAAAAGTCGATCGTAATAGCGAAGGTATGACGCCCATTTATCGCTCACTTTTCCAGTTTTAGCATGGTGAATTTGTTCAAAACTTGATTTATTCATTTGAAGACCTTGGGACTTTTACAAGTCAAATAAATTAAAAAACTACTGCTGAAGGGCAAATTCAGCCTTCGCCTCGTAAAACCCGGTCACGGGCCTTAGCCAGTTCGTCAATGCCACTGTCTTTCCAGACTTTGTCACGCAACTGGTGAAACTCATTGAGGTACAAGGCATCACCCGTCTTGGCAAAAGCCAGCTTAAGTGCGTTGGCAGATACTGCTTGAGATTTGTATTGACTCAATGGTGTAACAGAGCAAGGCAAACCAAACATGCTCCAGGACTTGGACTTGAACTCTGGGCCCGCAAGCAGCATATTGACCAAGCGCTCTTGTACAAAAATCTTTTGCGGCAACAAGTCATGGCTGTAAATCGTGTTTTGGTTCAGCGCATGCGCCAACTCCGTGCCCTCGGCTTCGGCGCTCTGAAAAAGCTTTTCACCCAATTCAAGCCAATGTAACCAAAACTTCTTTTTGGCAATGAAGTAATTGCAAAATGCCGTGTTGTCACCGTGCATCACCAACTCTGATAAACGTACATCCTGCCCCACCGCCTGCATGAACTGCTGCGAACATGCCATCAGGCCAGGGTGAAAAAAATCACCTTGCTCAAACGAATTCAGAAACAAGCTGTTCAGATCCCAAAATGGACTGAAGATCAGCACGTCGTTGTCAGCGCCGTGTTGAAGTGCAAATTCACTGATCTTTTCAAAATCAAGTGCTGTTTTGTACGAAAAACGGGGAGAGAAAAAACCGTAGAAGACATCGTCCTCCAGTGCATGGTTCATGAGGTAATTGCGCATGGGCCAGAACTCACGCCAGTCAGGCCGTTCATTGGACAAATTGTCCAGTACGCCAAAACCAGCAGGAATGCTCTGGCGCGTTTCTTCGGTGTAACAAATCTGGAACAACTGCAGCCCCGGGCGCGTTACCACGGAGGGTGCGTGCTCTTTATCAGTATGCACAACAGGTTGGCTCAAAGTTGCCAAGGCTTGGGCAATGCGTAATGGCTCTCCCCGAGGCAATGCCACCGGCAATTTACCGGCCTTCTTTTTGATGGACAGCTCCAACACCTTGTCTTCGTATTCGGAATGCGTACGGGTGGCGTTGCTGGCTGAATTCAAGGCCGACAACAAACTCAAGCCCATCCGCGAAACCAAGGTTTTGCCATAAAGCGTGACCAGTGGCACGCCCGCATGGATCACATCGTTGCTGGTCGAGCCGCAGTTGTAGGGATATGTGTCCAGGTAAACATCGGCCAACTTCAAACGCGCACAAAACTCCGGGTGGGCCGTTCGGGATGAAAAGACCAAGCGGTCCATGGCCACACCATGGGCCAGAGCCTGAGCCTTGAGACTTTGGGTGCTGGCTTCGTTGTCATCCACCAGCCAAAGCAAGGCATCCGGGATGCGTTGCAACAGCCGCATCCAGGTGGCAAACATTTCCGGTGTGATTTTGTAGGTATTGCCAAACGCCCCCATCACAAACGCCCCTTCCGGCAGCCCCAGCTGCGCACGGGCCACGACCGGAGCGTTGTCTGCATAAGACACCATGGGCAAATAACTGCCTTCCACATGAAGTGGCTTTTCGGTGAAGAAAACAGCCAACTCATCGGGCAAGACATTGCGGTCAGCGATCACAAAATCAAACCAGGGCATGCCCGTGGGCCCCATAAATCCCAGATAAGTCCCTTGCTTGGGCGCTGGATGCAAAGCAAAAATACCTGGCCTAGCCCCGGAACTCAATCCATGCAAGTCGATCAGGATGTCGATTTCATCGGCTAGCATCAACTCAGCGGCCTGCCGGTCCGACAAATCATGGATGGATCTGAAATGGTCAAACTGACCTTTCAGGTGCTCGCGCAGGGGCGTACGCTCTTCCGGGCTGTAGTCATAGGCAAAAAGTTCATAAGCTTTGCCGTGTCCATCCATCAAAGACGGCAGCAAAAAGCCCACAGCATGCTCACGGAAGTCGCCAGACACATAACCCACACGCAGGCGTGAATGTTGGTAAGCCCGCCCTTCTGACAGATGCTCCTCACGGAAAGAATAAGTACGCGCGACAAACGACTGGGAATTGAGCAACTGCTCGGCCGGGTCCTCGGTCAGGGCCAGCATCGCCAACGGTGAGGTGTAACGCTTCATCTCGGCCAGACTGACGCCCGGCAGACTCTTGTAAATAGGCCACTGGCAAGCTTTTTGACGGATATGGACCCAGTGTTGGATCACACCGGGTTGTGCCGGGTTGATGCTCAAGCTTTCCTCCAGGGCCTGCTCAGCTTGGGCATAGTTCCTGAGCTTCTCCTGCAAACGCCCCATGTGGTTCAGTGCCATGGTCAAGAACTCATCGCTGGGTGGTTTGTCCATATAACGACGGCTGACGAGACTTAACCAAGTTTGCAGTGCTTGGGCGTCTTGCCCCAACTTTTCAAAGAGCAGGCCTCTGTTGATATAGGCCTGAGGGAAGTCTTCCTTGAGCGCGATGCAGGCCGCATAGGCTTCAAGCGCTTCTTGCGGGCGCTGCAGGTTTTGCAGCATGCCACCGTAATTGAACAAGGCAAAGTGCTTGTCCTTGGCCTTGGCATGGTTGATCCAGAGCGCATACAGATTCGCAGCCGCCCGTAATTCGCCCAAACTTTCCAAGTGTTGGATGTGCCCCATCAGGTCAAGCTGGGTCATGAAGCCCTGACTCATGGCCGCAATCAGGTCGGCAGATTCCGATGTGAAACTGTCTTGCGAAGAGGCCAGTTTGGCCGAGTCGATTCGTGCATTCATAAGGCTTACCTTTTTAAATTTTGTCTACCGATTGGGATGCGATGTGGATCGCACAACCAGAAGCTAGGCAAACAGGACAAACCCTCATGCAAAAAGCGTACCCAAAGAAAATCAGCCAAAAGCTGAACAAAAGTCCTGGGAAGCGGCAAAAAACCGACCCCAGCGGCCAATTTCTGCCGGTGCGGCAACCCATCAAGCGAAAACGAGAAAAACGACTCAAGTAATGGAAACCCGGGCCGATTCACAGAGGTCACCATGTTTTTTTATAAAGAAAAGCGTTGGTTAGAAATACTCACCGTGGTGTTGGCTCTGGACCGAGCGAACACCCAAAGGAACCGCCATGTCGTTGATCAGCTCGATTTCAGCCAACCAGTTTCAAAATCTGACCACCAACCAGATTCGCGACCTCTCGACATCAGACGTTCGTCTGCTGTCGACCGCTCAAATTGCGGCCATGAGCAGTGCACAGATCGGGGCGATGGAGTCCCGCGACATGTTGGTCTTGACCAGTGGTCAGATCAGCGCATTTGACAGCAGCAACTTCTCTGATGGCCTGCTGGTTTACGGCAACAAAAGCGCACTGTTGACCGCACCTCAAGTGCAGGGACTGAGCACCTTGCAGCTGAGCACCTTCACCACGTCCCACCTTGATTTTTTTGACACCAAAGACATTGCCAACTTGAGCGTTGCGCAGCTCAACAGCTTCAAGACTGATGTGATCGCGGGTTTGAGCACGCAGCAAGTACAAGCGCTGACCACGGGGCAATTGGTAGGCCTCAATACAGAGCAATTTTCCAGCCTGTCCACCACAAGTCTCAAAGCCCTGTCCACTTTGCAAATCAGGGTGCTGACCACCGAACAACTCAACAGTCTGAGTTCTTTGCAAATTTCAACACTGGAAACTGTAGATGTTGCGGCTTTGACCAATCAGCAGATCACGGGGCTGTCGACTGACGCCGTTGTGGCTTTGACCACCGCTCAGGCCAAGGCCTTGTCCTCTGCTGCACTGAACGCCCTGACGACCGATCAACTGACCGTCTTTGAGACAGAAAACTTGGCAGCCCTGTCCACCATCCAAGTCGGCAAAATTTCAGGCCAGCAACTGGCCAACTTCAGTACCGATCAGATCGTGGCTCTCAGCACAGAGCAGGTCCGGACATTGTCAACAGGCCAAGTGGCCGCTCTGACCAGCGATCAATTGAACAACATGGCCAGCAATGATTTGCAGGCTCTCAGCACCACTCAAATCAAAGCACTGACCGTTAACCAACTCAGCAGCTTGAGTACCGATCAACTCAACAAACTGACCACGGCTCAGACTCAGGCACTGACCACCACGCAAGTGGCCGCCATGACCTCGGACCAACTCAACAATTTGGCCAGCGATGATCTGCAAGCCATGACCACCTCACAGGTCAGAGCGCTGACCACCACGCAGATCAGCACCCTCAGCAGCGATCAAATTCAACTTCTGAAAACCCAGCAGGTGGGGGCGTTGAGTGCCGCGCAGGCAGAGAAAGTGACGACAGACGCCATCGCAGCCCTGTCTACAGCACAGATCAAGGTATTGACCACCGACGCACTCAACGCGTTGAGCAGCGACCAACTGGTTGCCATCGAAACAGCCGATATCGCGGCACTGACCACTTTGCAGTTAAGCAAACTCTCGACCACTTTGGTCTCCAAGCTGAGCACCGACCAGATCGTGGCCCTGTCAGCCGACCAAGTCAAAGCCTTGACCACCGCTCAAGTGGCCTCCCTGACTTCTGATCAGCTCAACAACATGGCCAGCGATGACCTGCAAGCTCTGACCA
>JBIKSF010000108.1:0-6537 GCA_044348785.1 Limnohabitans sp. | reverse complement strand
GCTTGCCTGAAGCCCATGTCGGGGCTAAAGCCACCGACCTACCAGACCCTCGTCAGTCCCCGATCCGGGTGAAGCGCGGTTGAACCTTGCCATTGAATTCGGCCACGTCGGCAAACATGGCCGCAGGCCTGACCCACAGGCCTTGTTCGCCATACAGCGCTTGGTAGAGGGTCATTGGCTCAAGGTCTTCGCTGTGGCGCACAGTGCCCAGCACGCGGTATTGGCCGCCCTTGTAATGGCTGTACAGGCCTTTTGGGGTTTCAATCAGAGGCGGCAATTTTTCGGACATGGATTTCCTGATGTGTGAATGTCACAAGGGTCGGGGATGGGACAATACACCCCTATGCATCCAAAAGCCCTTTTAGACGCCTGCGCCGATTTGGTCAGGCTGGTCCTCCAATTTGAACACCCTGCCGACGCCGTGGTGTCGCGCTATTTCCGCGAACACCGATCTTTGGGTCCCCGCGAACGGGCCACCTTGGCTGAAACCGCCTTCGCGGTGTTGCGCAAAAAACTGCTGTTTGAGCAATTGGCCCGCTCCGGTTCGGGCGCCAAAGAGCGCAAGTTGGCGATTTTGGGCTTTTTCGGTCCACGCGACTTCTTGGCCTCAGCCCTGAACGACACCGAGAAGAAGTGGCTGGCCACCTGCGACGCCATTCCGGCTGACGCCCTGATGGCCCCACACCGCCACAACCTGCCCGAGTGGATGGCACAAGCCCTGCAAGCCCAATTGGGCGAGGATTTTTGGGCCTTGGCCGAGAACCTCCAACAAGCAGGCACGCTGGATTTGCGGGTCAACATGTTTCAGGCCAAACGCAGCGACATCCAGAAAGAGCTGGCGCAAGCGGGCATTGCCTCCGAACCTACGCCTTACTCCCCCTGGGGTCTGCGCTTGCAAGGCAAACCCGCTTTGCAAAAAACCGATGCCTTCACCCGCGGCGCCATTGAGGTGCAGGACGAAGGCTCGCAGTTGCTGGCTTTGCTGGTCGATGCGCACCGGGGTGAGATGGTGGTGGATTTTTGCGCGGGCGCGGGCGGCAAGACGCTGGCGCTGGGCGCATCCATGCGCAGTACGGGCCGTTTGTACGCGTTTGACGTGTCGGGTCACCGCCTCGATGCGCTCAAGCCGCGCATGGCGCGCAGTGGCTTGTCGAATGTGCACCCGGCAGCTATTGCCCATGAGCGCGATGACCGCGTCAAGCGCCTGTCGGGCAAGATCGACCGCGTGCTGGTCGATGCGCCTTGCTCGGGCTTGGGCACCTTGCGCCGCAACCCCGACTTGAAATGGCGTCAAAAGCCCCAAGCTGTCCAGGAATTGACCGAAAAGCAGCAGGCTATTTTGCAAAGTGCCTCGCGCATGGTCAAGTCGGGCGGTCGTTTGGTGTATGCCACCTGCAGCGTCTTGCCCGAAGAAAACGAGCTGATCGCGCAAGCCTTCAGCGCCGCCAACCCTGACTTTGTTCCCTTGAATTTGGCACAAGAGCTCGACAGGCTCAAAGTGCCCCACGCAGCCAGTCTGTGCTCACCGGCCCCATCGGGCGATGCCCACCCCGATGCAGCGCCAGCAGGCACATTCCTGAGGCTGTGGCCCCATCGCCATGCCACGGATGGGTTTTTCGCCGCGGCATGGGTCAGAAAGTAAATTTTCTGTTTCATTCTGTTTGAATTCGGTCGAAACAGCTGTCCTTTTGGGGCAGGAAAACTTAAAATCGACAAATTGCCTGAAATCAGGCGTCAGTAGAAAGACGAACTCATGTTGTTGCCTGATTGGGCTTTTCTCGATGCAATCATTCATTGGATGGGTCATGGCCTGTTTGACTTGGCTTGGTGGCAAATGGTGCTGGTCACTTTGGCCCTCACCCACATCACCATTGCCAGTGTCACGATTTTCTTGCACCGTCACCAAGCCCACCGCGCTTTGGACCTGCACGCTATTCCTTCGCACTTTTTCCGTTTCTGGCTGTGGCTGACCACCGGCCAGGTGACCAAGGAGTGGGCGGCCATCCACCGCAAGCACCACGCCAAATGCGAGCAAGCCGAAGACCCGCACAGCCCCCATGTTCACGGCATCAAAACCGTGCTGTTCACAGGCGCTGAGTTGTACCGCAAGGAATCCAAGAACAAGGAAACCCTGCAACGTTATGGCCACGGCACCCCCGACGACTGGATCGAGCGCAACCTGTACACCCGCTTTTCCTGGCAAGGCGTGGCCCTGATGCTGATCATCGATGTGGCGCTGTTTGGCTTCTTGGGCTTGACGGTCTGGGCGGTGCAAATGGCCTGGATACCGATCACGGCCGCCGGCATCATCAACGGCGCCGCGCATTACTGGGGTTATCGCAACTTTGAGGCGCACGACGCCAGCACCAACATCTCGCCTTGGGGCATCCTGATCGGTGGCGAAGAGTTGCACAACAACCACCACACCTACCCCACATCGGCCAAGTTGTCGGTCAAGCCTTACGAGTTCGACATCGGCTGGTTGTACATCCGCACGCTCGAAACTCTGGGGCTGGCGACTGTGAAAAAGACACCTCCACGCCTGGCTTATGGTGACATCCGTCCCGTGGCCGATGAAAAGACCCTGGAAGCGTTGATCGCCAACCGATACGAAGTGATGGCAGGCTATGCCCGCAATGTGCGCACCGTGATGCAGCAAGAAGCTGGCAAATTGAAGCTCGATGCCAATGTGATCCAAGCCGCTCAGCGTTGGTTGCACCGCGACAGCGCCAAGGTGCCCGCAGCCGCCCAAGACCAGCTCAAGCAAGCCCGTGCTGCCAGTCCGGTGCTCGACAAGATGGTGCAAATGCGCGAAGAGCTCAGCCAGATTTGGCTGAACACCTCGCACTCGCGCGAGCAATTGGCCGCTGACCTGCAAGCCTGGTGTCGCCGGGCTGAAGAAAGTGGCATCGCTGCCTTGCGTGACTTTTCTGTCAAGTTGCGAGCAGTCCGTCAGACAGCCTGATCGGTTTCAGTACCCATGCAAACAGGGCCTTCGGGCCCTGTTTGCTTTTGGGGTCCAAGGTGGGTGTTTGTCGGTGTTTAGGCGTGTGATGTGAGGGCTCGAACTCTCTGACCCGATGGGCCTTTCTAGGTCGGTGTCCTTGGGTTCGGCGCTTGCCATACAAGGCAGGTCTTTTCACAAGTTTTCGCCCATGAAAAAACCCGCCAGAGGCGGGTTTTTTGCGAGAGGCTCAGGCTGAATCACTTCAGCTTGATTTCCTTGTATTCAACGTGCTTGCGAGCTTTGGGGTCGAACTTCATGATCGACATTTTCTCGGGCATGGTTTTCTTGTTTTTGCTGGTCGTGTAGAAGTGACCAGTGCCAGCTGTGGATTCCAGCTTGATTTTTTCGCGTCCGCCTTTGGTTGCCATGGTGTATGACTCCTAATGTTCTGGGTTTAGGCTTGACCGCGTGCGCGCAGGTCTGCGAGCACGGCATCGATGCCGTTTTTGTCGATCAGGCGCAGAGCGGCGCTGGAAACGCGCAGGCGCACCCAACGGTTTTCTGTTTCAACCCAGAAACGACGGTATTGCAGGTTCGGCAGGAACCGGCGCTTGGTTTTGTTGTTGGCGTGGGAAACGTTGTTTCCCGTCATTGGGCCTTTGCCCGTTACGTCGCAAACGCGTGCCATGTGGACACTCCGATACTTTTAAAACAGCCGGTGCCGATGGGTCTCATGCAGAGTTGCATGGGGCCTGGCGCTCCAGCCTCACCTCGCCAAGATGGGTGGCGGTATCCCAGATCGCTGGCTCTGTTATCCCGAATGACAATTCGGGCAGTTCCAGCAAAGCCTTGAATTATAGCCAGAAAGCGGGGGCTTTTTTGTTGAAAGCCTTGAAGCCTGGGGAGTTTTCCTTTGGTGGGTGGGCGCAAGCTGTGCCTGCCGGGGTTCAGAGGCGCTTCGCTTTGCCACATCACCCCGGCAGGCACACCCTGCGCCCATTTGCAATCCGTTGGCAAGAAAACTCAGGTCCGCAGGGCCTCAGCCGTTGTTCTGTTCCAGAAAACGCTGCGCATCGAGCGCGGCCATGCAGCCTGTGCCGGCGCTGGTGATGGCCTGGCGGTAAACGTGGTCTTGCACGTCGCCCGCGGCGAACACGCCGGGCACGGAGGTCTGGGTGGCAAAGCCTTTGAGACCGCTTTGGGTCACGATGTAGCCGTTTTCAAGGGTCAGTTGGCCCTGGAAGATGTCGGTGTTGGGGGCATGACCAATGGCGATGAAGCAGCCTTTGAGTTCCACGTCGTGCAGGCTGTCGTCTTTGGTGCTTTTCAGGCGCACGCCAGTAACACCCGAGGCGTCACCCAGCACTTCTTCCAGGGTCTGGAAGGTTTTCAGCACGATCTTGCCTGCGGCGACCTTGTCCATGAGTTTGTCGACCAGGATGGGTTCGGCCTTGAACTTGTCGCGGCGGTGGATCAAATAGACCTTGCTGGCGATGTTGGACAGGTACAGGGCTTCTTCGACGGCGGTGTTGCCGCCGCCCACCACGCAGCACAGCTGGTCGCGGTAGAAGAAACCGTCGCAGGTGGCGCAGCCGCTCACACCGCGGCCCATGAAGGCGGTCTCGGACGGCAAGCCGAGGTATTTGGCCGATGCGCCCGTGGCGATGATCAGGCTGTCGCAGGTGTAGGTGCCGCTGTCGCCGATCAGGGTGAAGGGGCGCTGCTCCAACTTGACGGTGTGGATGTGGTCAAACACGATTTCGGTGTTGAAGCGCTCGGCATGCTCTTGAAAGCGCTGCATCAGGTCAGGGCCTTGCACGCCGTGCACGTCGGCGGGCCAGTTGTCCACCTCGGTGGTGGTCATGAGCTGGCCGCCTTGGGCCATGCCGGTGATCAGCAGGGGTTTGAGGTTGGCGCGGGCGGCGTAAACGGCGGCGGTGTAACCGGCAGGGCCGGAGCCGAGAATCAGGACTTGGGCGTGTTTGGCAGTGGCAGACATGTTGGGCAATCGAGGTAGGCAGACCGGTGAAAGAAAAGTCAGTGCCGAGCACTGAATCTTGTGATTGTAAGAAACCGTCAAAGGCAAAGGGGCAAAGAGGGCTTAGAGCGAAGAGACCCACGGTCTGGATGGGGCTCGATCGGGTAAGCTTGAGGCTTAATTTATGACCTATTCCCTGCACACACTGACCAATCCGACAGCCCGTGACAAGGCGCTGGAGGCACCTCAGACTTTTTGGGCGCGATTTGCCCAGGAAATCGTTTTGTTGATGGGCGGCGCTTTGTTGCTGCTGTGCCTGTTGGCTTTGTTGAGTTACCACGCCTCCGATCCCGCCTGGTCCACATCGGGCAGTGGTCAGGGTGTACGCAACTGGGTGGGCCCTGTGGGGGCCTGGTTGGCCGATCTGGCTTACTTTGGATTGGGGTATTCCGCTTGGTGGTGCCTGGCTGCGGCTGGCCGTGCCTGGCTGGTGGGTCTGGCTCGGTGGATGCGTGGACCTTCCGATGAAGAGCAGTCGGCCGATGCGTTGGGTGTCGTGCGCAGCCGTTGGGCTTTCTGGATGGGCTTGCTGGTGTTGGTGGCAGCGAGCGCCAGCATGGAATGGGCCCGTCTTTACCGACTGGAGGCCAATTTGCCGGGGCACAGCGGTGGCGTTCTGGGTTATCTGGTGGGCACTGCCAGCGTTCGCTGGCTGGGTTTTACCGGCGCTGCATTGGTGGGCATTGCCTTGGTGGTGGCCGGTGTCGCCATGGTGTTCCGGTTTTCATGGGGCCAGTTGGCCGAGTCGATTGGTGCCCGCATTGACGGTTTGATCCAATCGCGTCATGTGAAGCGGGAAATTGAAGAGGATCTGGCCTTGGGCCAAAAAGCATTGCGCGAGCGCGAGCAAACCACACCTTTGCAAGCCATTGAGCCGCAATGGGATCTGAACCCTTTGACGACAGCACCCGAAGGTCAACTTGATCTGGAGCCCGTGCCGTTGCCTGTGCCACCCCCGGCCCCTCGGGTCATCGAACCGACTGTCCTGGAGGTGCCGCGCAGTGAGCGGGTGGTCAAGGAGCGCCAAAAACCCCTGTTCACCGAGCTGCCTGACAGCAAGCTGCCGCAAGTCGATTTGCTCGACAGCTTGTCTATCCGGCAAGAAACGGTCTCACCCGAGACCCTGGAAATGACCAGCCGATTGATCGAGAAAAAGCTCAAGGATTTTGGTGTCGAGGTGCGTGTGGTGGCCGCAGCCCCCGGTCCGGTGATCACGCGTTACGAAATCGAGCCCGCCACCGGCGTCAAAGGTGCCCAGGTGGTGAACCTCGCCAGAGACTTGGCGCGTTCGCTCAGTTTGGTTTCGATCCGGGTGATCGAAACGATTCCGGGCAAGAACTTCATGGCGCTGGAATTGCCCAACGCCAAGCGCCAGTCGATCAAGCTGAGTGAAATTCTGGGCTCGCAGGTCTACAACGAGGCCAAATCCATGCTGACCATGGGGTTGGGCAAGGACATCATTGGCAACCCGGTGGTGGCCGATCTGGCCAAGATGCCGCACGTATTGGTGGCCGGTACCACCGGCTCGGGCAAATCGGTCGGTATCAACGCC
>JBIKSF010000107.1:0-6554 GCA_044348785.1 Limnohabitans sp. | reverse complement strand
CTGCTGTATGGCACGCCCGAGGGCGGGCGCTTGAGCGAAACCGCCCGTGAACGCCTGCGCGCCATGGTCGAGACGAACGACGGCTTCGAGATCGCCCGGCGCGATCTGGAAATCAGGGGGCCGGGTGAGTTCTTGGGAGCGCGCCAGTCGGGGGCGCCCTTGCTGCGGTTTGCCGATTTGGAAACTGACGGGCATTTGTTGGACTGGGCGCGGGCTTTGGCGCCGCACATGTTGGACCAGCACCCGCATCTGGCCGAGCGGCACATTGGCCGTTGGCTGGGCGGCAAATCCGAATACCTCAAGGCTTGATGTTCAAATAGCGCCCATGACCCTGACCGAACTCAAATACATCGTGGCCGTGGCCCGCGAAAAGCATTTTGGCAAAGCCGCCGAGGCCTGCTTTGTGTCGCAACCCACGCTGTCGCTGGCCATCAAGAAGCTTGAAGAAGAGCTGGAGGTCAAGCTGTTCGAGCGCAGCGCCAGCGAGGTGTCGGTGACGCTGCTCGGCGAAGAGATCGTGCGCCAGGCGCAAAGCGTGCTGGAGCAAGCGGCCGAGATCAAGGAGATTGCCAAGCGCGGCAAAGACCCGCTGTCGGGCACCATGCGGCTGGGCGTGATCTACACCATTGGCCCGTACCTGTTGCCCGACTTGGTGCGCCAGATCATCACCGACATCCCGCAAATGCCGCTGATGCTGCAAGAGAACTTCACCGTACGCCTATTGGAGATGTTGCGCACGGGCGAGATCGATTGCGCCATCCTGGCCGAGCCTTTCCCTGAGTCGGGCCTGGCGATTGCGCCGCTGTACGACGAGACCTTCATGGCGGCCCTGCCGCTGAACCACCCATTGGCCAAAGAGGCGTTCATCACGCCCGAGCAACTGAAAAACGAAACCATGTTGCTGCTGGGCACGGGCCATTGTTTTCGCGACCATGTGCTGGAGGTGTGCCCGGAGTTTGCACGCTATGCGAGCCAAACTGACGGCATCCGCAAGACTTTTGAAGGCTCGTCGCTGGAGACCATCAAACACATGGTGGCCGCAGGCATGGGTGTGACCTTGGTGCCGCGCATGTCGGTGCCCGATCTCAAGCCTGTGCACAAGCGCTCGGGAGGGCGGCACGAGTCGCCTGTGCGCTACTTGCCCATCGTCGACCCTGCGGGCGGCAAGCCGCCCACGCGCCGCGTGGTGCTGGCCTGGCGTCGCAGCTACACCCGCTACGAGGCGATTGCCGCCATGCGCAATGCCATTTATGCCTGCCCGTTGCCAGGTGTCACGCGCCTGTCATGACCGAAAAATTCAAGCTGTATCTGGATTTGATTCGATGGAATCGGCCCGCCGGGTGGCTGCTTTTGCTCTGGCCATCGTTGGCCGCCTTGTGGGTGGCGGAGGGCGGTTTTCCCGGGTGGCACCTGATCGCGGTGTTTACTTTGGGCACCATCCTCATGCGCAGCGCTGGGTGTTGCATCAACGACGTGGCCGATCGCGACTTTGACAAGCACGTCAAACGAACGGCCAACCGCCCGGTGACGAGTGGGCGCATCGGCACGCGCGAAGCTTTGGGGGTCGGGGCGGTGCTGGCGCTGTGTGCGTTTGGCTTGGTGCTGACCACCAACCAGGCCACCATCGTTTGGTCTTTCGCGGCGCTGGCCGTGACCTTGATTTATCCCTATGCCAAGCGTTTTGTGTCCATGCCGCAGGCCGTGCTGGGCGTGGCCTTCAGTTTTGGCATCCCGATGGCGTTTGCAGCTGTGCAGGGGCAAGTGCCGCTTTTGGCTTGGGCCTTGTTGTTGGGCAACCTGTTTTGGGTTCTGGCTTACGACACCGAATACGCCATGGTGGACCGTGATGACGATCTGCGAATCGGTATGAAAACCTCTGCCATCACGCTGGGCAAGTTGGATGTGCCTGCCATCATGGGTTTTTATGTAGCTTATTTGTGGATCTGGGCATGGCTGCTGGATGCGCTCCGGCAAGGGCTGTGGTTCTGGCTGGCCTGGTTCGTCTCGGTGGGGCAGGTGGTGTGGCACTATTTTTTGATCCGACACCGTACACGCGAAGGTTGCTTCAAGGCCTTCCGGTTGAACCACTGGCTGGGGTTCAGCGTCTTTGTGGGTGTGGTCTTGTCATACCGTTGACGCGTGTCAGCCATGTCGCAGCCGAAGCTGTCGACGATGCCGAAGGGCCCAAGCCGATCAGGCTTTGCCGAATTCGTCGCCCAACTCTCCGGCGCGAACTTCGGCGGCCTGCATGGCTTTCACAAATGAGGCTTTGACACCCGAGGCATCCAACGACGTGATGGCGGCGTAGGTGGTGCCACCTTTGGACGTGACGCGCTGGCGCAGCACTTCGGGTGATTCTGTGGACGCAGCGGCCAGGGAAGACGCGCCCGAAAACGTGGCCACTGCCAGTTGATAGGCCTGCTCTGCGCTCAGGCCCATGCCTACACCGGCTTGGGTCATGGCTTCTAGAAAATAAAACACATAGGCCGGACCTGAACCCGACAAGGCGGTCACAGCGTCCAGTTGCGACTCCTGCTGCACCCAGATGAATTGACCGGTGGTGCCAATGATCTGCTCCACCAGTGTTTGGTCTGCCGGTGTGACCGATGGGCAGGCAAACAAGCCAGTGATGCCTTGTCCCACCAACGCCGGTGTGTTGGGCATGCAGCGCACCACCCGATCTGTGCCGACCCAACGGCCGATGCTGTCGGTGCGGATGCCTGCAGCCACCGACAGGTGCAAGGCGGCCCGGGTGTGGGGCATGACAGGTGCAGCCGCTTCGCTGAAGACTTGCGGCTTGACCGCCCAGACCACCAAATTGGCCTGAGCCAGGGCGGGGCCTGCGGCGGCTAAGGCGGTAATTCCGAAGTCCTTGAGCAGTTTGGCCGCGGTGTCGGCAAAGGGTTCGATCACGGTGAATTGATCGGGTTTCATGCCTTGGCGGATCAGACCGCCGATGATCGCGCTGGCCATGTTGCCGCCACCGATGAAGGCGATGTGTTGAGAGGTGCTCATGTCGGGTGTCCCTTGTGTGTCTGATACAGATGGTCAATCCGGGAATTGTCGCTTTTTGTGGCCACGAGTTTGGGGTAGTCTCACACGAATGGAATACATCCTTGCTCTTGACCAGGGGACCACCAGCTGTCGCGCGGTGGTTTTTGACCACGCAGGCCAGCCCGTGGCCATGGCGCAGCGCGAATTGACCCAATACTTTCCTCGTCCTGGTTGGGTCGAGCACGATGCCCTGGAAATTTGGCACAGCCAATCTGCTGTCATGCACGCGGCCATGGCCCAAGCCGGGATTTCGGCGCGGCAGTTGCGGGCCATAGGCCTCACCAACCAGCGTGAAACCACGGTCCTTTGGGATCGTCAAACAGGTCAACCAGTCGCCCCGGCCATCGTCTGGCAAGACCGTCGAACCGTTGATCGGTGTGAGGCTTTGCGGGCTCAAGGTCATGCCAGTCGTATTGCCCGCAAAACCGGGCTGGTGCTGGACGCCTACTTTTCTGGGACCAAGTTGGCATGGCTGCTGGACCATGTGCCTGGAGCGCGTGCCCGTGCCGAGCGGGGCGAGTTGGCCTTTGGCACCATGGACAGTTGGCTGGTCTGGCAGCTCACAGCAGGGCGCGTGCACGCCACTGACCCCAGCAACGCTTCCCGTACCCTGCTGTTCAATCTGGAGACGGGTGCGTGGGATGGCGAGATGTTGGCTTTGCTGAACATTCCTGCTGCTGTTTTGCCCAAGGTCATGCCTTCGTGCGGCATCGTGGCTGAAACCGATGCCACTTTGTTGGGAGGGCGTGTCCCGATTGCAGGATGGGCGGGTGATCAGCAAGCAGCCCTGTTCGGACAGGCTTGTTTTGCGCCAGGAATGGCTAAAAACACCTACGGTACAGGTTGTTTCATGCTCATGAATACGGGTGATCGTCCTGTGGTGAGCCGTCACCAGCTGCTCAGTACGGTCGCTTGGCAAGGCCCCTCTGACGCTGAACGTTCTACGGCGTATGCACTGGAGGGCTCTGTCTTCATGGCGGGCGCGACGGTGCAGTGGTTACGGGACGGTTTGCAGATCATTCAAAGTGCGCCGGAAATAGAAGCATTGGCTGTCAGCGTGGGGGATACGGGTGATGTATTTTTGGTGCCGGCTTTTGCAGGGCTGGGAACCCCCGACTGGGATGGTCATGCCCGAGGCACATTGGTGGGTATGACGCGGGGTACGGGGCGAGCCCACATTGCACGCGCAGCACTGGAGGCGATCGCTTTGCAAACCGCCGATGTGTTTCAAGCCATGGCCAGTGACAGTGGCTTGGCCTTGACCGAGTTGCGTGTGGACGGCGGCGCCTGTCAAAACAATTTGCTGATGCAAATCCAGGCCAACGTGTTGGGCGTGCCTGTGGTGCGCAGCCGCGTGACGGAGACCACAGCGTTGGGTGCCGCCTATTTGGCGGGACTCGCTACGGGCTTTTGGTCGGGCGCCGAAGAAATATCGGCGCAATGGCAAGAGGAGCGCCGTTTTGAGCCCGAATGGTGCGTGGCGCAGCGCCAACAGTTTGTCGCGCGCTGGCGTGAGGCTGTCGATCGGTCTCGCGCTTGGGCAAGGGCTTGACGAGGTGTTAAGTCATCCATTGGCGGCCTCAGCCGCGCCTTTGCCCACCCGGCGTGAAGATTTGCTGGCCCGTTTGACCGCAGCCGAGGTGTGGGATTTGGTCGTCGTCGGGGGCGGAGCGACGGGTTTAGGGATTGCTTTGCAGGCCGCGCGAGAAGGCTTGAAGGTCGCATTGCTGGAAGCCAAGGACTTTGCCCAGGGCACGTCCTCAAGATCGACCAAGCTGGTGCACGGTGGCGTGCGGTATTTGGCCCAAGGCCATTGGCCTTTGGTGAGGGAGGCGCTGCACGAAAGGCGTGGTTTGCTGGAGCGAGCACCCCATCTGGCTCAGCCGCTGGCCTTTGTCATGCCCACTTACCGTCGAGGTGATCAGGCGTTTTACGGGGCGGGGCTCAAACTCTATGAGTGGCTGGCCGCTTCGGCCAGTTTGGGTAAAACCCGCTTTTTGAATGCGCAGGTGACACAAGCGTTCTTGCCAGGTGTTCGCACTGAAGGTTTGCGTGGGGGGGTGGAGTATTGGGATGGTCAATTTGACGATGCCCGGCTGGCCTTGGCGTTGGCCCGTTCAGCTGCCCGCGAGGGGGCGTGCGTGGTCAACCATGTCCCTGTACGTCACCTTCTTTACGAAAAGGGTCGTGTCGCGGGTGTGCGTGCGCAAGACGCCGAACAGGGCCGGGAATTTGATCTGAAGGCGGCTTGTGTGATCAATGCAGCGGGTGTCTGGGTGGATGGGCTGCGGTTGGCCGATGGGATACAGCGAGAGCGGCCCATGAGCCTGTTGGTGTCGCCCAGTCAAGGCGTTCACTTGGTTGTTGACGCCTCGTTCTGGCCGGGGGACAAAGCCTTGCTGGTCCCCAAAACAGCTGACGGGCGTGTGCTTTTTGCAGTGCCCTGGCTGGGCAAGGTCTTGTTGGGGACGACGGATACCGCCCGCCTTGACGCGCCCAGTGAACCCCGTCCAGCAAGTGAAGAAGTGGACTTGATCTTGAAGGAGGCGGGTCGGTACTTGAAAAAAGTGCCAGGGCGAAAAGATGTTTTGAGTGCTTGGGCGGGACTTCGCCCCTTGGTTCGGGCGGATTCGCAATCTTCTGCGTCAAGTGGAATGACCCAGAAAATCAGCCGCGAGCACCATGTCGAAGTGACCGAATCCGGATTGGTGACGGTCACGGGTGGGAAATGGACAACTTACAGCGTCATGGCGCAAGACGTGATGAAGCAGGCCAGAAGCCTGGTGGGGCTGAAGGCCCCAGTCAATGCATTAGCAAAAGACTATGCATTGATCGGTGCACCAGAAAAGAGCGACAGATCCCCACCTCTCACCGGGCCTGGTGGGGCACATTTGTACGGATCGGAGCAACTTTGGCTTGGGAGTTTGCCCGGGGCTCAAGTGGAGCTCGCACCAGGTTTGACAGAGGCCATGGTGAGGTTTGCGGCACGTTATGAATATGCGCGCAATGTGGAAGATGTCCTGGCCAGACGATCCCGCTGCCTATTTTTAGATGCGGCATTGGCCAAAGCGGTGGCACCCAAGGTGGCGGAAATCCTGCGACAGGAATTGGCAATCAATCCGAATTTGGAAGAATTTCAGGTGCTTGCCGACGAATATGGCCGTTGCCCTTGAGGTGACGCCACGATTGAGGGCGTCCCTTGGGGGCAGCAGGTCGAAAAGGTGCCGATGGGACAACAAGAAGCGGATTCAAGGGGGTTTTTTCAAAAGACTCTTGCGCGGCCTATTTTTATCAGGCATAATCGTGGGCTTCGCCTTTCAAAAGGCGTAGGTATCTGCCCAAACTGAAGCACAGCGAGTGGTTTGCTGTGTGAATGACGGGTCCAAGACTGATTCCTGCGGGTTGGCTTATCGGCCAGTTGGCAAGGAGTACAAGTTGGGAACAAAGAAATGATCCAGACAGAATCTCGGTTGGATGTGGCCGACAACACCGGCGCTAAG
>JBIKSF010000106.1:0-6788 GCA_044348785.1 Limnohabitans sp. | reverse complement strand
AAATAGAAAAAGCCCACAACTTTCGTTGTGGGCTTTCTAATTTTTGGTGCGGCTGGCAGGAATCGAACCCACGACCCCTTGGTTCGTAGCCAAGTACTCTATCCAGCTGAGCTACAGCCGCATCATGCATCGAATTATAGCAAGCTTTTCGGGGCACTTTAGGGCTGCCCTTCAATTTATTGCCAAGACACGGCCGACATGTCGTTGGCAAAAATCGGCGAGCTCGACCACAGGCCTTTGAGGCCTTTGCGGTAAACCGCTGTGTTGGTGGCATTGAACAAGAACACGTTGACCGCATCCTTGGCGATCATGCGCTGCATATCGCCAAACAGCTGGGTGCGCTCTTTGGCCGCCGTGGTGGAAGCATGTTTGGCTGCCAAGTCGCGGAAAGCCTTGCTGTCGTAACCCCAGTAATACTGTGGGTTGGCATAAGCCATGTAGTCCAGTGGCTCGACGTGGTTGATCACCGTGAGGTCAAAGTTGCCCTTGAAGGTACCGCCCAGCCATTGGGCCCATTCCACATTTTCAATTTTGGCCACAATGCCGACCTTGGCCAGCTGCGCAGCCAAGATTTCACCGCCCTTGCGGGCGTAAGGTGGTGGGGGCAAGGTCAAAGTCACGTTCAGAGGGGTTTGCACGCCGGCTTCCTTCAGCAGGGCCTTGGCTTTTTCAGGGTCGTAGGCATAGGTGTTGCTCAACTCCACATAGCCCGCATCGGTGGGCGCCATGTGGCTGCCAATGGGTTTGGCCAAGCCTTCAAACACGCCATCGATGAACGCTTTCTTGTCGACCGCATGCGACAAGGCGCGGCGCACGCGCACATCGTCAAATGGCTTTTTGCGGTTGTTGATGGTCATGATGCCTTTGCCCGCCGTGCTGCCCAGCTCGACCACAAAGCGCTTGTCTTTCTGGAACTGTTGCAGGCTTTGCGGCGACTGGAAGCGGGGCATGCCGTCGATGTCGCCTGCCAGCAAGGCAGCCACCTGGGCAGCCGAATCATTGATGAAGCGGAAGGTGACTTTTTTCACCTTGATGGCGTTGGCATCGCGAAAGCCATCCCACTTGGACAAGGTCACGGCGGTGCCTTTGGCCCAGTTCTCGAGTTTGTAAGGGCCGGTGCCCACGGGCTTGGTGGCCGCATTGGCCGCGCTGTCGGGGTGCAAGATGACGGCGGTATTCTCGCCCATGCGGAACAAGAAGTTGCCATCCGGATTGGTCAGCACCAGCACCACGGTGTGTGCATCAGGGGTGGAAATGTGGGTGATGTTGTTGAACACCGCGCCTTTGGCCTTGTTGGTGCTCTTGGCGTCTTTGGCACGCTCGAAGCTGAACTTGACAGCGGCCGAGTCGAAAGTTGTGCCATCGGAAAACTTCACGCCCTTGCGCAGCTTGAAAGTGTAGGCCTTGCCGTCTGCGTCCATTTTCCAGCTCTCGGCCAACAAGGGGGTAATAGAGCCATCGACGTTGATTTTGGTCAGGCCTTCAAGGATGTTGTAGTGCACCACTTCGCCGATGGCGGCAGCCGGAGCCATGGTCGGGTCCAGACTGGTGGGCTCCAAAATCATGCCCAGGGTAACGGTGTCTTTGCGCGACTGCGCTTGCGCCTGCAAAGGGGCCGCCACCAAGCTGGCCACCAACACGGCCGCCGAACTCAATGCGAGGGTGCGGCGGGTCATGGAAGAAACGTTTCTCATGGAGACTCCTGTTTAAAAAGAGGGGGGCTGACCTGGCACAGCGGCCAACAAAGCCCGAGTGTAAGGGTGCTCGGCGTGCTCAAAAATTTGCTCAGCTGGGCCTTGCTCGACCACACGACCCGACTGCAAAACCAGCACATCGTCGCACATCAAATTGACGACCGCCAGGTCGTGGCTGACCAGAAGATAACTCAGACCGTTGCGGTCTTGCAGGTCCATCATCAAATTGAGCACCTGCGCCTGCACCGACACATCGAGCGCACTCACAGGCTCATCGGCCACGATCAAGGCGGGGCGGGTGATCAAGGCGCGGGCAATGGCGATGCGCTGGCGTTGCCCGCCCGAAAATTCGTGCGGGTATTTGTCCAGGTCTGCGGCTCTAAGGCCGACTTCGCTCATCGCTTGCGCAGCCCGGTCGCGCAGCTCAGATCGACCATCCGCAGGTTTCACCAAGGTCTGGATCGGCTCGGTCACGATGGCCAGCACTTTCTGGCGCGGGTCCAGTGAACCGTAAGGGTCTTGGAACACCATCTGAAAACCGCTGCGCAACTGGCGCAAGGCTTGCCCGTGCGTCTGGTGCACGTCCACACCCTTGAACAAGACCTGTCCCTCGGTGGGTGTGTCGAGCGCCATGACCAAACGCGCCAAGGTGGACTTTCCTGAACCGGATTCGCCCACGATGCCCAAACTTTTACCCGGCTGCAGGGTGAAGCTCACGTCCGACAAAGCCTGCAAAGCGCCTGCGGGTTGGAACAAACCCGTGCGGGGCAAGGCAAAGCGCCGACCCAAATGCTTCACGGCCAGCAGCGGCGCAGATGTGTTCGTCTCGCTCATGGAAGCCTCCAGCGCGGGCAGCTGACCATATGGGGCGTTTCCCCAGCAGCTTCGTGTTCGATTTTTTCAGCCTGCGGGGGTGTCTGGCGGCAATCCGCCACCGCCAAACTGCAGCGGTCGGCAAACGCACACCCCGCCGGAAAATCCATCAGCTCGGGCACGCTGCCAGGAATCGTGGTCAAGCGGGTACCGCGAGCCAGCCCCAAGCGCGGACGCGCTGCAAACAAACCGCGTGTGTACGGGTGCGCCCGGTGTGCAAACAAATCAGGCGTGGCCGCACTCTCCACCACCGCGCCGCCATACATCACCATCACGCGGTCCACCTGGTCCTGCATCAGGCCAAGATCGTGGCTGATCAAGAGCAAGCCCATGCCGTCTTCGCGCACCAATTGTTTGATGAGCGCCAACACCTCTTTTTGGACCGTGACATCGAGCGCGGTGGTGGGTTCGTCGGCAATCAACAGGTCGGGGCTGCAGGCCAGCGCGATCGAGATCATGACGCGCTGGCGTTGCCCGCCCGACAGCTCGTGCGGATAGGCATCAAGCCGCTCACGCGCCCGGGGCAGCTGCACGCGTTCGAGCAGTTGCAGGGCGCGGGCTTTGGCATCTCTGGAACTCATGTGTTGGTGCAGGCGCAAAGGCTCAGCAATCTGCTTCCAGATCGGGTGCAGGGGGTTGAGCGCCGTCATCGGCTCCTGAAAGATCATCGCCATGCGGGCACCACGCAGCTGGCACAACTGCGGCTCGGGCAAGCCCACCAGTTCTTGGCCGTGCAGCGCAATAGACCCGCTCACGCGGGCGCGTTCGGGCAGCAAGCCCATCAGGGCCAAAGCCGTGAGCGATTTGCCGCTGCCGCTCTCACCAATCAGGCCGACCGTTTGGCCACGCTCCATGCGCCAGGACACGCCGCGCAAAGCAGGTGCCCAGCCCCGGGCCGTGGGCAGGCTCACCCGCAAATCATCAACTTGCAGCAAAGGCTGGGCGTTTGAAAGATCACGCATGTTCACCTCTGCCGCGCCAGCCGGGGGTCGAGCACATCGCGCAAACCATCGCCCAGCAAATTCAGACCCAACACCGCCAGCGCAATCGCTGCGCCCGGGTACACCGCGAGCATGGGGGCTTGGAACATCTGCGACTGCGCTTCGTTGAGCATGCGGCCCCAGCTGGGCTGCGGCGGCTGCGTGCCCAGGCCCAAATAAGACAAAGCTGCCTCGGCCAGGATGGCGATGGCGAACTGGATGGTGGCCTGCACGATCAGCACGCTGGCAATGTTGGGCAAGACATGCGCCAAGGTGATGGCCAAGGGTCCTTTGCCCGCAGCCCGCGCGGCCGCCGTGTAGTCACGCGCCCAGACCGCATTGGCCGCACCCCGCGAAATGCGCGCAAACACCGGGATGTTGAAAATGCCAATCGCCACGATGCTCACCACCAGACCCGGCCCATAAATCGCGGTCAGCATGATGGCCGACAACAAGGCAGGAAAAGCGAAAGTGAAGTCCGAGGCGCGCATGATGACCTCTTCGACCCAGCCGCGCCGCGCCGAGGCCAGCAAGCCCAAAGGCACGCCTACACCCAAACCAATACCCACCGCGATGAAGCCCACCAGCAAGGAATTTTGGCTGCCCACCAAGAGCAAGGAACCGATGTCACGCCCCAAGCTGTCGGTGCCCAGCCAGTGCGCGGCGCTGGGCGAGGCCAGTTTGTTCGGGATGTCGATGTCACCCACCGGGTAAGGCGACCAGAACAAGGACAGCACCGCACACAGCACCATCAGCAGCACCATGGCCCCGCCCGCCACAAAACTCGGATGTCGCAAAGCGCGTCGCCAAAAGGTGTTGCTATTCGACATGGCCCGCCTTCAAGCGTGGGTCGATCCACGCATACAGCACATCGATGCAGAAGTTGATCAGGATGACCAGCGCCGCCAGCAGCATGACCACATCGCGCACCACGATCAAATCGCGGTTGGCAATGGCCTGAAAAATCAGCCGCCCAATGCCGGGGAGCACAAACACGTTTTCGATCACGATGGCGCTGGTGATCAGGTTGCCAAACTGCAAACCCATCACCGTCAGCACCGGGATCATGGCGTTGCGCAAGACATGGCCCCACAGCACCTGGCGGCGGCTCAGACCCTTGGCCCTGGCGGTGCGCACAAAGTCTTCGCGCAAGGTGTCGAGCACGGCCGAGCGGGTGACTCGCGTCAGAATAGCCGTTTGCACCGCGGCCAGCGCCATGGCGGGCAAGAGCAAGGCCTTGATGCCCTCGCCCACTCCACCACCATCTTCTTCGGACCAGCCCGGAAAACCGCCCGCGCTCACCCACTCTAGGTGCACCGCAAACAGCAAGATCAAAAGAATGGCCAGCCAGAAATTGGGCAAGGCCAAGCCCAGTTGGCTGAATGTCATCACGCCCACATCGCCCGCCTTGTTTTGCTGCGAAGCGGCATAAATGCCCAAAGCCAGCGCCAGCGCCACCGTGAGCCCCATGGCCATCACGGCCAGCGGCAGCGTCACCTGCATGCGCTCTGCCATGAGCTGCGCCGTGGGGGTGTCATAAGAGATGCTCAGGCCCGTCTGACCCTGCAACATACCACCCATCCAGTTCAGGTAGCGGGTGGCCGCTGGCTGGTTGAGGCCCAATTTTTCTTCCATCGCCGCGATCGACTCGGGCGTGGCCGTTTCGCCCAAAATGACCTGCGCGGCATTGCCAGGCAAAAGTTCAAGCACGGCAAACACCACGACCGACGTGGCCAGCAGGGTCAGCACAAAGCTCAGCAGCCGTCTCAAAACAAACAGGGGCACGCGCTATCCTTGGGGTCTGTGAGCAACGATGAACAGGGTTTTCAATGGCATCGCAAACGATTGTAAACAGCGTCCAAGACGGCGTTTCAGGCTCTATTGTGGATGTCCCCGGGCTACAGGTCGGTCACTTCACGATGAGGGAACGATTAACAGGCTGCTCGGTGGTCTTGGCCCCCGGCGGGGCCGTGGGTGCGGTGGATGTGCGCGGGGCTGCCCCGGGCACCCGCGAGACCGATTTATTGGACCCGGCCAACTTGGTCGACAAAGTGCATGCCGTGGTGCTCAGCGGCGGCAGCGCCTTTGGCTTGGACGCCGCCACGGGCGTGGTGCGCTGGCTCGATGAGCAGGGCATCGGCTTTGAAACCGGTTACGGCCGTGTGCCCATCGTGCCTGCGGCCGTGTTGTTTGACTTGCCCGTCGTGCGCCCGGGAGACGACCCCAAGGCACGTCCAGACGCAGAAGCGGGCTACGCTGCCTGCGAGGCGGCGTCCACAGCCTCACCCGCAGCAGGCAATGTGGGCGCAGGGGCGGGTGCCTGCGTGGGCAAGTTGTTTGGCCTGGACCGCTGCATGAAAGGCGGCATCGGCAACGCCAGCGTGCGCGTGGGGCCATGGATCGTGGGCGCCTTGGTCGCCTGCAACGCGGTGGGCGATGTGATCGACCCGGCCACAGGCCAGGTGCTGGCCGGAGCCCGCACGGCCGATGGGCAAAAGCTGCTGGACACGCAACGCGCCTTGCTGGCGGGTGAACGCGGCAACCGCCCCCTACCCGGCACCAACACCACCATTGGCGTAGTGGCCACCAACGCCACCCTGAGTAAAGCCCAGGCCAAACGCCTGGCCATGAGCGCCCACGACGGCCTGGCCCGCAGCATCTGCCCCGCGCACACCACGCTGGACGGCGACACGCTGTTTGCATTGGCAACAGGCACCGAAACGGGTCCGGTCGATTTGATGCTGCTGACGATGATGGCCGCAGAGGCCACAGCGCTGGCAACGGTGGATGCCATTCGGCAGGCGCGGGGCATCACCACCCCAACAGGGAATGTGCCTGCGGCCATGGATATGGCTTCCTGAACCCAAAAACAACAAAGCCCACTCGGTGAAAAGTGGGCTGAGTTGTGGATTGAAATGGTAGGGCGTGACAGACTTGAACTGTCGACCAAAGGATTATGAGTCCTCTGCTCTAACCAACTGAGCTAACGCCCCCACCGAAGCCGTGATTGTAGTGGGCTGCAGGGGCTTATTTGGACTGGCTCAGCGCGTTGCTGACCAAGCGCGAAGTGATGTTGACGATCTGGATCATGCGGTCATAGGGCATGCGGGTCGGACCGATCACGCCCAAGGTGCCGACCACCTGACCATCGACTTCGTAAGGTGAGCTGACCACCGACAACTCTTGCATGGGCACGATCTGGCTTTCGCCGCCGATGTAAATGCGCACGCCTTCGGCCTGG
>JBIKSF010000105.1:0-6876 GCA_044348785.1 Limnohabitans sp. | reverse complement strand
CCACATCGCGCACCGTCATGATGCCCATGCCATAGGTGCCGTTGTCGGCTTTGACGACCACGAAAGGCTTTTCGTTGATGCCGTATTCCTTGTATTTGCGCTTGATCTTGGTCAGCAGCGCGTCCACATTGCTGCGCAGGCACTCCATGCCGGTGCCTTCGGCAAAGTTCACGTCGCCGCATTGGCTGAACATCGGGTTGATCAACCAAGGATCAATGCCCAGCAGTTTGCCAAAACGCTTGGCCACTTCTTCGTAGCTCTGGAAATGCTTGGTCTTGCGGCGCACGCTCCAGCCTGCATGCAGGGGTGGCAGCAAGAATTGCTCGTGCAGCTCTTCCAGAATGCCCGGGGCACCCGCCGACAGGTCATTGTTGAGCAAGATGGTGCAGGGGTCGAAATCTTTGAGGCCCAAGCGGTGCTGGGTGCGAACCACAGGTTCGAGCGTCACGCTTTCGCCGTTGGGCAGCTCAATGACCGTGGTTTCCTTGATTTCGGGGTTGATCGAGCCCAAGCGCACATTCAGGCCGGCCATGTGAAAGATGCGCTGCAACTGCGCCACATTGGTCAGGTAAAAGGTGTTGCGGGTGTGGTTTTCAGGAATGATCAGCAGGTTTTTGGCCTCGGGGCAGATCTTCTCGATGGCCGCTTGCGCAGCCTGCACGGCCAAAGGCAACATCTCGGGCGTCAGGTTGTTCCAGCCGCCGGGGTAGAGGTTGGTGTCCACCGGGGCCAGCTTGAAGCCTGCATTGCGGATGTCCACCGAGGTGTAGAACGGGGGCGTGTGCTCCATCCATTCCAGACGGAACCAACGCTCAATGGCGGGCATCGAGTCAAGGATGCGCTGTTCCAGCTCATTGATGGGGCCGGTCAGGGCAGTGATGAGGTGGGGAACCATGGGCATCCTTTATCGGGCAAAAAGCGGGTCAAAACAGAAAAATCATATGGGGTCGGGCAGCGCCATTGCAAGCGCCTACCGGACACAGCGCCAGCAGCTTGTGCGCCGGAGTACTGAAAGCGCGGCAATCAGCCACGCACCTCGCCCTCACCCAGCACCACGTACTTGAGCGAGGTCAGTCCCTCGATGCCCACAGGGCCCCGGGCGTGGAATTTGTCGGTGCTGATGCCGATTTCGGCACCCAGCCCGTACTCAAAACCGTCGGCAAAGCGGGTGCTGGCATTGACCATGACGCTGGCCGAGTCCACTTCGCGCAAAAAGCGCTGGGCGTGCATGTGGTCGCGCGTCAGGATGGCGTCGGTATGGTGGCTGCTGTAGTGGTTGATGTGGGCAATCGCCTCGTCCACCCCTTCAACCACCTTGATGCTGATGATGGGAGCGAGGTATTCCTCAAACCAATCTTGTTCGGTCGCATCCTTGATCGTGGCTTTGGGAACTTGGCTCAAAATGGCTTTGGCCTTGGGACAGCAACGCATCTCCACGCCTTTGACGGCATAAATCGCGCCGATTTTGGGCAGGAACTCTGCAGCCACCCCGCGCGCCACCAACAGGCTTTCGCTGGCGTTGCAGGGGCTGTATTTTTGGGTTTTGGCGTTGTCGGCCACTTTCACAGCCATGTCGATGTCGCACGGGTCGTCCACATAGGTGTGGCAATTGCCGTCCAGGTGCTTGATGACGGGCACTTTGGCTTCTGCACTGATGCGCTCGATCAGGCCCTTGCCGCCACGCGGAATGATGACGTCCACAAACTGCGGCATGGTGATGAGTTGGCCCACTGCAGCACGGTCGGTGGTTTGCACCAGTTGAACAGCATTGACCGGCAGGCCGCTGTCGGTCAGGGCTTTCTGCACGAGCTTGGCCAAGGCCTTGTTCGATTCAATCGCCTCGGAGCCGCCGCGCAAGATGCAGGCGTTGCCGCTCTTGATAGACAGGCTGGCCGCTTCAATGGTCACGTTGGGGCGGCTTTCGAAAATCATGCCGAACACACCGATGGGCACGCGCATCTGGCCCACCCGGATGCCGCTGGGCACCTGCTTCATGCCGATGACTTCGCCAATCACGTCGGGCATGGCGGCCAGTTGCTCACAACCTTGGGCGCAGGTTTCCAGCACTTTGGGGGTGAGTTTCAGGCGGTCCACCATGGGCTCAGCCAGCCCGGCAGCGCGTGCGCGCTCCAAATCCTTGGCGTTGTCGGCTTGCAGGGCCTCGGTGTTCTCGCGCAACAAGGCCGCCAGATGGCGCAAAGCCTTGTTTTTGGTGGCAGCCGAGGCCTTGGCCATGTGGGCAGAGGCCTGCTTCGCCTGCTGGCCCAAGGCCTGGACGTGTTCGGCGGTGTTCAATTCAGTCATTCAGGCATTTTCGCAGATGCAGACAAGGTTCTTTGCGCGGTGGCTTCTTTCTAGGGGGCCATCTTGTGGGGCGGCCGTCTTTGTAGGAGGTCGCCCCCGCGGCCTAATGCCCGAAGTGGCTCAAACCGCCATTCGCGAGCAGGAGCTGGCTCCCACCGCGGAACTTCAGCGGACGGTGCAAAAACGCGAAAACCTGACGGCGAGACGTTGCAGCGCCTGCCAGGGGTCGGTCGGCCAGTCGGGCACTTTCAGGCCTTTGACAATGCCATCCACCTGGTGCGCCGCTTGCAGCAAACCGTTCAATCGGGCTTCGGTCATGCGGGGCAGCACCCGTTCAAACAAGCGCTCGCGAGGGCCCCACACCCGCTGCTCCCTCAAGGCCAAAGGCATGGGCTTGCCTGCGGCAATGGCGTCTTTGACGCGTTTGAGGGCGCGAATGTCTTCGGCCAGCGTGTAATGCACCAATACAGCAGCTTCCCCCTCGGCCTGCAGGCCGTCCAGCATGCGCTGCACGCGGGCCACCTGGCCCGACAACACCGACTCCGAAAGCTTGAAGACGTCGTAGCGGGCCACATTGACCACGGCCGACTCGACTTGTTCTTGATTGAGTTCACCGGGCGGGTGAAGCAAGCCGAGTTTTTGGATTTCTTGGTGCGCAGCCAAGAGGTTGCCTTCCACGCGGTCGGCAAAAAACTGCAAGGTACGCTGACCTTCTTCGCCTGCCACGACGCGCTGTCCCTGCTGCTGCAGGCGCTGGGCAATCCACTGAGGCAGCGCGTTGCGGTCCACCGGATCGACCTGGATCGACACGCCCGAGTTTTCCAAAGCGGCAAACCAAGCCCCTTTGCGGGTGGCGGCATCCAGGCGCGGCAACAAAAACAGGGTCAAGGTCGTGTCGTTGCCTTGGGCTGACGCGGCCAGTTGCTGAATGGCGGTGCTGCCCTCTTTGCCGGGCTTGCCTGAAGGTACGCGCACTTCCACGATTTGTTTGTCGGCAAACAAGCTGAGCGAGCCGCCAGCAGCCAGCACTTCACTCCAGTCAAAGTGCGCGCCCGAGACGGTGTGCACGCTGCGCTCGGTGTAGCCTTGGGCACGCGCGGTGGCGCGGATCGCATCGGCTGCCTCCTGAATCAGCAAGGCATCGTCGCCATGCAATACATACAGGCTGCGCAAACCTTTTTGCAGGTGCGCAGACAGCTGAGGTAGGGCCAACTGCATGGGTGCGCTCAGTCCCGTGGCATCAAGGCCGGGATGCCGGACCTGAGGAGGCCTCGGACGCAGGCGCTGCAGCGGGCACTGCCGCACCCATAGGCTTGGGCAAGCTGCGTGGTTTGACCGCTGACAGACGGCGCATGATCTGCTGCACGATGTCGGTCTGCATGTCGCGGTACAGAATGCCCATCTCGATTTCTTTGGACAGCGCTGCCGTTTCGGTGAAACTCAAATCCCGCTGCAAAGCCAATGAAACGGGCTCGATCAGCTCCACGCCTTGAGGCGTGCGCAGACGAAATTGCACTTGCAAACGCAATTGCAGTTCACGGATCTGCCCCGTGGCACTCACCCCCACAGGCACTTGCTGGCGTGTCTCGTTCAGGATGTCGAGGATCGCATCGGCCTGGAGCATTTGTTTGGGCTCGGTCAAGAGCTCAATGCGCCCCGTCCCGAGGAGGTTGCGCCGTAACTCAACACCAAAGGGTGTGGTGGTCGAGAAATTCGCATACAAGGTCTTGAACGCAAAATCGTTGGTTTGGCGCAGCTGAAACCCGCAGCCCGAGAGCCAAACGGGCATGACGCCCAAGCTCGCAGCAGTCAAAAAGAATCGGCGTGAGGGTTTCATGGGGTGTGCGCTCTCAAATCACCACGTTGACCAAACGTCCCGGCACCACGATGACCTTCTTGGGCGCAGCGCCCGCAGCCTGCTTGACAAAGGCCTCATTGGCCAAGGCCGCCGCCTCAATCTGCGCTTTGTCGGCTGACGCAGGCACCAAGATGGACCCACGCAGCTTGCCGTTGATCTGCAGCATCAGCTCAATCTGGTCGCGCTCCAAAGCCGACTCGTCCACAGTGGGCCAAGAGGCGTCCAGCAACTCGCCCACAGCCTTGGCAAAACCCAGCTGCTGCCAAACTTCGTCGGTGATGTGCGGGCAGGCGGGGTAGAGCATGCGCATCAAAAGCGACACGCCTTCGCACAGAGCGGCGGTGTCACCCGCGCTGCCATCGGGCTTGAAGTCTTCCAGCGCGTTGAGCAGCTTCATGCAGCCGGACACCACAGTGTTGTATTGCATGCGCTCGTAGTCGTAACCCACTTGCTTGAGCACCAAGTGCATTTCGCGGCGCAAGGCTTTGGCCGAATCGCCCAAGGCGGCCTGGCTCAGGTCCTGGCTTGTGGCCGAACTCAGCAATTCGTTGTGCTTGAAAGCGAAGTTCCACACGCGGCGCAAGAAGCGGTAGCTGCCTTCCACGGCAGAGTCGTTCCACTCCAGCGTGACTTCGGGCGGCGCGGTAAACATGGTGTACAGGCGCGCGGTGTCGGCGCCGTAGCGCTCGATCAGGTCCTGCGGGTCCACGCCGTTGTTTTTCGACTTGGACATGGTGCCCACGCCCTCGTAGTCGATGGCAGTACCCACAGGCAAACGGCCATCTCCGCTGTCAGCTTCGTTCTTGAGCTTGGCACCGATCACCTTGCCGGTCTCGTCGAGCACATGCTCCACGTCGTGCGGCCAGAAGTAGTCCTTGCCGCCTTTGGCGGTGCGACGCGAATAGATGTGGTTCAGTACCATGCCTTGCGTGAGCAGCTTGCTGAAGGGCTCATCAACCTTGACCAGGCCCAGATCGCGCATGACCTTGGTCCAAAAGCGCGCATACAGCAGGTGCAAGATGGCGTGTTCGATGCCGCCGATGTATTGGTCCATGCCGCTGCCGCCAGTGGCGTTGTTCTGGTCCCGCATCCAATAGTCCGCACCCTCTGCCACCATTTTCTCGGTGTTGGTCGGGTCGCAGTAGCGCATGAAGTACCAGGACGAATCCACGAAGGTGTCCATGGTGTCGGTCTCGCGCTTGGCGGGCTTGCCGCAGACGGGGCATGTCACACCCGCGTGGAAACCTTCGTGCTTGTGCAGCGGGTTGCCTGAGCCATCAGGGATGCAATCTTGCGGCAGCACCACGGGCAGGTCTTTTTCGGGCACAGGCACCGCACCGTGCTCCTCGCAATGGATGATCGGGATCGGCGTACCCCAGTAGCGCTGGCGGCTCACGCCCCAGTCGCGCAGACGCCAAGTGGTTTTCTTCTCACCCAAGCCTTTTGCGGCCAACAACTCGGCCACTTTGGAGACGGCGACCTTTTGAGTCAATCCGTCGAGTTCGCCGGAGTTGATGCACACGCCGTCTTTGGTCGCATACCACTCTGCCCAGGTCGTTGCGTCAAAAGAGGCCTTGGCGTTGCCTGCGTTGGGCAACGATGTTGAGCTTGCGTCTGAGGCGCCCGACGCAGGCGACGACAAGGCCGCCCCACGCTGAGCGACGACTTGCTTGATCGGCAAGGCGTACTTCAAAGCAAACGCGAAGTCACGTTCGTCGTGCGCGGGCACGCCCATGACAGCACCGTCGCCGTAACTCATCAGCACGTAGTTGCCAACCCACACCTCGACCTGCGCACCAGTCAGTGGATGCGTGACGAACAGGCCCGTGGGCATGCCCTTCTTCTCTTGGGTGGCCAGCTCTGCTTCCGTGGTGCCGCCGGTCTTGCACTCTTCAAGGAAGGCGGCCAAAGCGGGGCTGCTTGCCGCAGCGTGCAGCGCCAGTGGGTGTTCAGCCGCCACCGCGCAAAAGGTCACACCCATGATAGTGTCGGCGCGGGTGGTGAAGACGTACATCTTGCCGTCGCCGATCAAAGCGCCGTCAGCGCCCGCAATGCTGTGCGGGAACGCAAAGCGCACGCCTTCCGACTTGCCGATCCAGTTTTCCTGCATCAGGCGCACTTTGTCGGGCCAGCCGTTGAGCGTGGCCTTGTCGTTGCCGATCTGCACATGGTCGAGCAGCTCTTGCGCGTAGTGGGTGATGTTCAGGTAATAGCCCGGAATCTCGCGCTTTTCAACCGGCGCGCCCGTGCGCCAGCCTTTGCCGTCAATGACCTGCTCATTGGCCAGCACGGTCTGGTCCACCGGGTCCCAGTTGACGACCTGGGTCTTGCGGTAGGCGATGCCTTTTTCCAGCATCTTCAAGAACAGCCACTGGTTCCACTTGTAATAGGTCGGGTCACAGGTGGCGACTTCGCGCGACCAGTCGATGGCCAAACCCATCGCCTGCATCTGCTTTTTCATGTAAGCGATGTTCTCGTACGTCCACTTGGCCGGGGGCACGCCGTTCTTCAAAGCCGCGTTTTCGGCAGGCAGGCCAAACGCGTCCCAGCCCATGGGCATCAACACATTGAAGCCCTTCATGCGCAGACTGCGCGTGAGCATGTCGTTGATGGTGTAGTTGCGCACATGGCCCATGTGCAGCTTGCCGCTGGGGTACGGCAGCATGGAGCAGGCGTAGAACTTCTTTTTGCTGGCGTCTTCGGTGACGCGGTAG
>JBIKSF010000024.1:0-23140 GCA_044348785.1 Limnohabitans sp. | reverse complement strand
TGTCGCTTTTGAGCGCGCTAAGCAGGGCACGGGTGCGAGCCGCCGTCTCCGCAATTCCGGTCGCACACCTGGCATCGTTTACGGTTCCACATCGGCCCCCCAACTGATCGAGCTGGACCACAACGCTCTGTGGCACGCCCTGAAGAAGGAAGCCTTCCACGCTTCGATCCTGGACATGGAATTCAACGGTCAATCCAGCAAAGTCTTGCTGCGTGACTACCAGATGCACCCCTACAAGCAGTTGGTGCAACACATCGACTTCCAGCGCGTCGATGCCAACACCACTTTGCACATGAAAGTGCCATTGCACTTCAGCGGCGAAGAAGAGTCCGAAGCCGTCAAGACTGACAAGTGCACGATCACCCACGTGGCGAACGAAATCGAAGTCGCTTGCCTGCCCGCCAACCTGCCCGAATTCATCGCGGTGGACTTGAAAGGCCTGACCATGGGCAAATCCCTGCACCTGAACGACATCACCTTGCCTGCTGGCTGCAAAGCCATCACCCACGGCAAGAAGAACCCGGTCCTCGTGTCCGTGGTGGCTCCAGTGGAAGAAGTTGTGGCAGCCCCCGTGGCCGCTGCACCTGCAGACGCCAAAAAAGGCAAAGGCAAGAAGTAATCTTCTGCCCAGGGTATCAAAACCCTGCACCTTCAAGGCCCGCGCAAGCGGGCCTTTTGCTTTGGGGTAACCCTGCTCACGCTCGCCAAGCCTCACGCCCAAGGATAATCACGCACCATGATCAAACTGCTAGTCGGCCTGGGCAATCCCGGCAACGAATACGAAGACACCCGCCACAACGCTGGCTTTTGGTGGATAGATGCCGTGGCCCGTGAACTCAAGGTGTCGCTGGTGCCAGAGCGCAGCTACCACGGGCTGGTGGCCCGCACCAGCGTCAACGGCCAAAACGTGTGGCTGCTCGAACCCCAGACCTTCATGAACCTGTCTGGCAAGTCGGTCAGCGCACTGGCTCGGTTCTTCAAAATCCAGCCGCAAGAAATTTTGGTCGCACACGACGAGCTCGACATCGTCCCGGGCGAGGCAAAGCTCAAACTCGGCGGCAGCCACGCCGGTCACAACGGCCTGCGCGACATCCATGCGCAGTTGGGCACTTCAGATTACTGGCGGCTGCGCATTGGCGTGGGCCACCCGGGTGACAAGGCCGAAGTGGTCAGTTGGGTCTTGAAAAAGCCCATGCTGGAACACCGCAAAGCCATCGACGACAGCATTTACCGCGCTGTGAACGCCTTGCCCCTGCTCTTGGCGGGCGACATGGAAAAAGCCATGGTCCGCATCCACACCAGCAAGCCGCCGCGCCCGAAACCGCCCCGTCCGGTCAAAGCGCCAACACCTGAGGCCCCTGCAGCAGAATAAGGCTGGCCGCCCGGCTCACTGCCCCTGCAGCCTGCGGTATTTGGCCCAAAGTGATTCCTGGTTTTCAACGTGCTGGGGGTTGATGGGAATGCAAGCCACCGGGCAGACCTGGACACACTGGGGCTCGTCAAAATGCCCCACACACTCGGTGCACTTGGACGGGTCGATTTCGTAAATTTCTTCGCCCAGATAAATCGCCTGGTTCGGGCATTCGGGCTCACACACATCGCAGTTGATGCATTCGTCGGTGATCATCAGTGCCATGGCTGGGGCTCCGCAAAAGTCTGCATCGTGGTCATGTTCGAATTATCGGCCACAGGCATCAGCCCGAAGGAGTGCAGGGCTGTTGCTTGCCCGGACCCAGCGGCATGCGCCTAAAATGGACCGCATGATGAACGCCGACTTGCACTGCCACTCCGTCATCTCCGACGGCACCCTCACCCCCGAAGCCTTGGCCGAACGCGCCAAAGCCAACGGCGTGGAACTGTGGGCACTGACCGACCACGACGAAGTGGGCGGGCAAGACCGCGCCTTGGCCGCGGCCCGCGCGCAAGGACTGCCTTACCTCACGGGCACCGAAATTTCGGTCACCTTTGCCCACCAGACGGTGCACATCGTGGGCCTAGGCTTTGACCCGCACAACGCCGACCTGGTGGCAGGCTTGCGCCGCACCCGAGGCGGGCGCAGCGAACGCGCACAAGAGATGTCAGACGGCTTGGCCAAAGTCGGTATCCAAAACGCTTACGAAGGCGCACTGAATTACGTGGGCAACCCCGAGCTGATTTCGCGCACCCACTTTGCCCGCCACTTGGTCGAAACAGGCGTATGCAGCGACACCTCGGAGGTGTTCCGCAAATACCTGACCGAAGGCAAACCCGGCTACGTGCCACACCGCTGGGCAAGGCTGCAGGAAGCGGTGCAGTGGATCACCGAGGCCGGTGGCATCGCCGTCATTGCCCACCCGGCTCGCTACGGCTTCACACCCAACGAAGAGTACGCGCTGTTCAGTGAATTCAAGGCCCATGGCGGGCGCGGGGTGGAGGTCATCACCGGCAGCCACTCTTCGCAAGAAGCGGTGCGTTACGCCGAAACCGCCCTCGAATTCGATCTGGTGGCATCGCGCGGCAGCGACTTTCACAGCCCAGACGAAAGCCGCATCGACCTGGGCACCCTGCCCTTGCTGCCTGGCCAACTCACCCCCGTTTGGGACCTGCTGGCCGACCGCATTCAGTGACCCCGACGCACCGACACGCGAGTCTTCAGGGCATCGGCTTTGCCGTCCTGGCCACCGCCTGCTTCGCCACCCTGGACACCACCACACGGCATGTGAGCGCCGGTTTGTCGGTGATGGTTGCGTTGTGGTTCCGCTACGCCATTCAGGCGGTCATCACCACGGTGGTGGTCTGGCCGGGGCGTGGCCGCCGCGTCTTGCAGACCGAGCACCCGCGTTTTCAGCTGGCCCGTGGCCTGCTGCTGTTCGCCTGCAGCATCCTGGCCTTTTTGAGCCTCAAATACATGCCCGTGGGCGAATTCACGGCCATCTCGCTGCTAGCCCCCTTGGTCATCACCTTGCTGGCAGCCTGGATGCTGAAGGAAAAAATCCGCCCCCTGCGCTGGCTGTTGGTGCTGGGCGGCTTCATCGGCACCATGGTCATCATCCGCCCCGGCAGCCAGCACTTTGACTGGACGGTGATCCTGCCATTGCTGTTGGTGGGCACCAACTCCGGGTTTCAGCTGCTGACCAGCAAGATGTCCAAGACCGAAGACCCCTTCACCACCCACTTCTACACCGGCTGGATCGGCACCAGCCTGGCCACCGTCATCCTGCCTTTTGTCTGGGAAATGCCCAGCGACTGGACTGTGTGGCTGCAATTGCTCTTGATGGGTGTGCTGGCTTCCATCGGTCACTTTTTGCTCATCCTCGCCTATGGCCGCGCTCCGGCCGCCACCCTCACGCCCTATATGTACGCGCAGATCGGCTTTGCCGTGCTGGGCGGTTGGGTGGTGTTCAGCCACCTGCCCGACCAATGGACCTTTGTGGGCATGGGCATGGTCGCGCTGTGCGGGGCCTTGGGGGCCTGGCTCACCGTGCGCGAAAGCCGCATAGCCATCCAGCCCCCAGAATCCTGAAGCGACACGCTTTCCTTCAGTAGTTTCGCCCCCATCTACTTAAACACGATCACCACCGGCAACTGACTGTCCGCACCCATGGCCCAGTTTTTCACTGTTCACCCCGACAACCCGCAAGCGCGTTTGCTCAAGCAAGCCGTGCAATTACTCAACCAAGGCAGCGTGCTGGCTGTGCCCACCGATTCCAGCTATGCCCTGGTCTGCCACTTGGACGACAAAAACGCAGCTGACCAATTGCGCCGAATCCGTGGGGTGGACGACAAGCACCACCTGACGCTGCTGTGCCGCGACCTGAGCGAGCTGGCCAACTACGCCAAAGTAGACAACCGCCAGTTTCGCGCCATCAAACAGGCCACACCCGGCCCCTTCACCTTCATTCTGGAAGCCACCAAGGAAGTGCCGCGCCGCGTGAGCCACCCCCAACGCAAAACCATCGGCCTGCGGGTGCCCGAGCACCAAGTGCTGCAAGAACTGCTGGCCCTGCATGGCGCCCCGCTGCTGGCGGCCACCCTCATCATGCCGGGTGAAGACCAGCCGCTGAACGACCCCGAAGACATCCGCGAACGGCTGGAACACCAAGTGGGCGCAGTCATCGATTCCGGGGCTTGCTCGCTCAAACCCACCACCGTGATCGACATGAGCAGCGACGAGCCCCAAGTGCTGCGCCAAGGCCAAGGCGACCCCGCGCTTCTTGGCCTCTGAAGTTTTGCCGCCCTAAGGCGGGCACCTTGTCACCCGCGAATTGCATATTTGTCACCCCCAACTTGCATATTTGTCACCCACCGACTTGTATCTTTGTCACCCTCAGACTTGTATATTTTTCATCCCCGACTTGATCGGGGGTCCATGCCTGATTGCCTTCGTCTGTCATGGATACCCGCATGTGCGGGTATGACACCCCCCTGTCACCCCCGACTTGATCGGGGGTCCTTACCTGACTGCGCACTTCACGCGATACCGCTGCGATCACGGCAGCCGTGTCCCATCCAGGTCTGAGACAATCTCATACTTATGTCCGACCTCATCCAGACCGTCCTGATTTACGCCCTGCCGGTGATCTTCGCGATCACCTTGCACGAGGCCGCCCACGGCTACGCCGCACTGCGTCTGGGCGACAACACCGCGTCCATGCTGGGTCGCGTCACGCTCAACCCTTGGCCGCACATCGACCTGGTGGGCACCATCTTGCTGCCGCTGCTGTTGTACTTCAGCACCAGTGGTGCGTTTTTGTTCGGTTACGCCAAGCCCGTACCGGTGCGCTTTGACCGGTTGCGCCACCCCAAGCGCGACATGGTCTGGGTGGCGCTGGCCGGACCGGGTGCCAACCTGGTGCAAGCCTTGCTGTGGGGCGTGTTGTTTTACGTGCTGACAGGCAACGGCGTCAGCGAGCGCTTTTTCATCGAGATGTGCAAAGCCGGCATGCTGACCAATGTGGTCATGTTCGCCTTCAACCTGTTTCCGCTGCCTCCGCTGGACGGCGGGCGCATCCTGGTGGGCGTGCTGCCCTGGCGTCAGGCTGTGCTGGTGTCACGGGTCGAGCCCTGGGGGTTTTTCATCGTCATGGCCTTGGTGCTCACCGGCCTCATCAGCGCCTGGTGGATGCAGCCCCTGATGGGCCTGACTTTTGACTTTCTGAAACTCACCCTCAGTCCTCTGGCCGCTTTGTTGCGCTGACTTCGGTTGCGCTGATCCCCATTTTCTGTTTGCCTGTTTTTTCCATGAACTCCAAGACCCGCACCCGCGTTCTCACCGGCATCACCACCACGGGCACCCCGCACCTGGGCAACTACGTGGGCGCGATCCGCCCCACCGTGCAAGCCAGCCGTGACACCAGCACCGATGGTTTTTACTTTTTGGCCGATTACCACGCGCTCATCAAATGCGACGAGCCCGCCCGAATCCAACGTTCCACCCTCGAGATCGCCGCCAGCTGGATCGCCTCGGGCCTGGACCCCGACAAAGTCACCTTTTACCGACAGTCCGACATCCCCGAAATCCCGGAGCTCACCTGGCTCTTGACCTGCGTGACCGGCAAGGGCGTGCTCAACCGCGCCCACGCCTACAAAGCGGCGGTGGACAAAAACAACGCCGCAGGCCATGACACCGATGCCGACGTGACGGCTGGCCTGTTCATGTACCCGGTGCTCATGGGCGCGGACATCTTGATGTTCAAGGCGCACAAAGTCCCTGTGGGCCGCGACCAGATCCAGCACATCGAGATGGCGCGCGACATGGCGTCCAGCTTCAACCATTTGTATGGCGAGCACTTTGTTTTACCCGAGGCCGTGATCGAAGAATCGGTGGCCCTGCTGCCAGGCCTCGACGGCCGCAAGATGAGCAAGAGCTACGACAACACCATTCCGCTGTTTGCACCGGCTGCGCAAATGCGCAAACAAATCGCGGGCATCGTCACCGACTCCAAAGCGCCGGGCGAGCCCAAGGCCACCGAAGGCTCGGCCTTGTTCCAGATTTACCAGGCCTTTGCCAGCGCCGAAGAAACGGCCACCATGGCCCGCGCCTACGCCGAGGGCATTGGCTGGGGCGATGCCAAGCAAATGCTGTTCGAGCGCATCGACCGCGAAATCGCGCCCATGCGCGAGCACTACCAAAGCCTGATCGACAACCCCGCGCAAATGGACAAAATCTTGTTGGCCGGGGCCGACAAAGCACGCCAATTGGCCACGCCCTTCATGCGCGAGTTGCGCCATGCCGTGGGCCTGCGCGCCTTGTCATCGGGCAGTACGGCAGCGGTGGCCAAAGAAGCCAAAACCGCCCTGCCCAGCTTCAAGCAATACCGCGAAAAGGATGGACTGTTTTACTTCAAGCTTGTGGATGCCCAAGGCCAGCTGCTCTTACAAAGCAAGGGCTTTGCATCGCCTAAAGAAGCTGGGCAAACCATCGCACGCCTGCAAACAGATGGCCTTGCTGCGCTCGCTGACATGGCATCAGAGCTGGAACCGCTGACACCCGAAAAATCGCAAACCGTCGCTCTTGCCCTGTCGGAAATAGCGAATTCGCTGAAATCGATTAAATAACTTTACTGAATTTGCCAATTTATATTGCGCAAACTCACAAATAGGTGTATCGTTAAACTTTAAGCCTACTGCAGAGATCTAAACCATGACTGTATATGTCATCGATGACCACCCCCTGATGCGCGATGCGCTGACCATGCTTGTTCACCGCGTCAAGCCAGGACTCAAAATTATCCCCATTCATAAGTTGAACGTGGTCGAATCCACAGTCGAAAAGAACGGCGTGCCCGAACTTTTCTGCCTGGATCTGCAGCTGCCGGACACATTGGGCATGTCGGGCGTTCAAGTGCTCAAAGCCAAATTTCCGAATGTGCCTTTGGCGGTGGTCACCAGCGCCAGCGCCAGCGAATTCGAGGCCCGCTGCCTTGAAGCCGGCGCCAACGCCTTCATCGAAAAATCCAACAGCCCAACGCAAATCATTGCCGCCTTGCGCAGCTTGTTGATCTCCGAAGAGGAAGAGGCCGAAGAAGACGCCGCTCCTGCCGGGCCCACCAAACTGTCCAAGCGCCAAAAGCAATTGATCCTGATGTTGGATCAAGGCCTGTCCAACCGCGAAATCGCCGAGAAGCTCGACATCAGCGAGCACACCGTCAAGGTGCACTTCTGGCGTCTGTTCCGCCGCCTGGGCGTCAACAGCCGCACACAAGCGCTGCACTTTGCGCGCACCAACGGCTGGCTGGGCATCTAAGGTTTAATGCCGGTCGTATCGATCACCCTGCTGCCGGGGTACGCAGCAGAGACCCAGCACCGCATGGTCAACCGCGTGGCCAATGCCGTGCGCTCGGTCATCGCCACGCCCGAAGCAGGCACCACGGTCTTTGTGAACGAAGTCAGCACCTACCGGAGAGACGGCAAGGTGTTCAGCGAAGGCCGCGCAGCCCATCCCGTCGCCTCTGAGGTGGTTCGATCCTTCTTGCAAGCCATGCAAGAGCGCGACATGGGCACAGCCCAATCGTTCTTGCACCCCGACTTTCGCATGTGCTTTCCCGGCGGTGTGGTCATGCACACACTGCAAGAGCTTGCGTCGTGGGCGCAAACGCGCTACAGCCACATCGGCAAACAGTACGAACAGCTGGAAGAAAGCTGGCAAGGTGACGCCACCGTGGTTTTTTGCCATGGCACTTTGCAAGGCACTTGGCTCGATGGCCGAACCTTTGAAGGCATCCGCTTCATGGACCGAATCCAGGTCCAAGAGGGATTGATCACACGCCAAGACGTCTGGAACGATCTGTCAGAACACCGCAAAGCCTGAACGCCTGCCTTGGCCAAGCGGCCTGCCGAGCACCGTGTGCTCAGTCCTTTTTCTTGTTCACAATGTCGGGCGTCACCGCATCCAGCACATTGACCGTGGTCTTGACGCCGTAAACCACCGCAGATCCCGCAGCATCCGCAATGGCCAGCACAGTGCAGCCCGAGAGGCAGGTCATGACAAAGCCTGCCAAAAAGAAGAAGAAAAATTTCATAAACTCACTTTGAAGATGCAAAAAACCGCTCATCTGTAGAAAATAACAGCAGGGGCCATTTTAAAATTTTCAACAGGAAATAAGCTGTGCATCACTGTCTCATGAAAAAAACACATGGCCTCATCGCGCTGTTGATGTTGTTTCATGGGTATTCCCATGGCTTTTCTATGGGCATCCCCAAACCGCTGATTGATGCAGCCGTTGCCAAAAAGTTCCCCAAAGAAAAAGCCACCATCACCCTGGACAAACCCTCCACCACATTCAGCAAACTGCGACAAAAAATTGAATTGTGTGGCACTTGGGCTACCAAGTTTCCCAAAACCAACGGTGACTTTTGCATAGACATTCAACCCGTTTGGAACAAAGACACAGGGAACATTGAAATTTCAAAAGTCAATATTTTGAAATTAAGCACCGCTAACGGAAAAGAATTGCCCGCTGCTGCAGCACACACCCTCAATGCCACGCTGCTGACCTTGCTCGATGGCACGAGCGTCTATACCGTACCCGAAATGGTTGGCAAAAGGCTCAGCAGCATTTCTATTCAAGAAAACAGCTTTCAGCTGAGTTTTTAAAAGCGGCGATTGGCACACTGGCATTACTCCAAAGCTGTAGAAACTTTGACAGCGCAGTTTGACGCTGGCGCGCACAAATCAGAGTGTTCTCAGCGGCGTCGTCAGTCGGTGGTGGTAGTTGAAAAAACTCAGTTGAACCTGCAGTTGTGAAAGAAGCAGGTTCAACCTGAAATATGCGAGAAACTCAGTTCTTGCTTTGGCGGAATTGCTCGACGTCATCCAGCAGTTTGTTCTTTGCATCAGGGTCGCCGCCGACCCATGCATAGCGGCGCATATCGGCCCCGTAAGTAATCATATTTTTAATCAATCGTCCTAGGAAAATGCCGTGGGCAGCATTGTCATAAAACCAAATGTCAATGTCGGCACCGTTGCGTTTTTGTTGCTCGTACCACATCAGCACACTCGGAGTTACCCCTCTGGGATTCACCACTGGATTGCATGTCTTTGAGGTCCCGTTGGGGTGGTTGAACTCCACCACATTGAGCAGGCATGTTTCTTGGCGAAGCCAAATCATGTCGTCTTCTGTCCGTCCTGCATAGTTATCCAGCTTTCCGTAGGCCAAGCGAAGGGGAACGTTGAGTTTGTCTGGAAGGCCCAATCCCACACTGGGTCCTCCCTCAGCAAAAATACCCTTAACATGGGTTGGAGAAACGGCCCCTGCAATATTGAACAGGACAGCGCCCCCATTCGAAAGTCCGTGGAAATAGATTTGGTTGATGTCAATATCGGTCCGTTTGAGGGCCCATTCGTAAGCACTAAGGGTCACCTTGTAGAGCATTCTCTGGCGTGCTTCGTTAGTCCCTTTGGATGCCCAAAACTGAGGGCCTTGGTAAAACCCATTGTGTTCATAAGCATCAAAAGCTAGGCTTGCAAAGCCCTTGCTGCGGAAAGCTTCGGCTGCATTTCGGGTTGCAGCGTCCAAGCCTGCGCCCCCGTGCAACACAATCATGAGCGGCGGTTTACTGGAACCGCGTGGCTTTTGAAATTGAGTGGAACGATGACATGGGTCAAAGTCCGCCAATGGGCCTTCAACCGTGAAAGACTGAGGGCGGATTTCTTTGAGGGTTGCGACGTTCGAAGGGGCCGGGTTGCAGTCTTGTGCTTTTGCACTTGCCCAGCCAAAAACAAGAAGGCTAGCCAGTAGGGTAATGCGGGTGGCGTTCATCGGGTTAGCTCCGTTTGAAATGGGCACGAATTGAGTTGTGCAGGAACACGCTTTAAAACCAGTGCGTATCTTCGACAATTTGAAAAGTATAAATTACAGTTTTCACTAACAACTCAACAAAATCAGAATTTTTGTAATTCAACTTGTAGCGGGTAAATTGGTGGATAGAAAAAAAAATGCGCCCGAGGGCGCATTTTTACAAGGTCACTGGCGGAGGAGGAGGGATTCGAACCCTCGGTAGTGTTGCCACTACGCCTGATTTCGAGTCAGGTACATTCGACCACTCTGCCACCCCTCCTGAGATTTGTCGAAGCCGTGATTCTAGCAGAGCCCTTCAGGGCTTTTTCGGCACCATGACCGCTGCATTGCGCGGTGCCATCGTCAAAGAAACGCTGCTGCCCATCATGCCGCCGTCCACCATCTCGAATGTCGCCGTGCGCTCTTGCCGGGTCATGACCAGGAAACTGTTTTTACCGCGCACCGCCGACACCACAGTCCAGCCCTGCGCCGGGTAGGTTTCCAGGAAATATCGGTAGGCCGCATCCACATCACGCCCCACATCCAACATCACGCGGCCCACCCAATTGTCCCCCGCGCCAATGATCAAAGACTGGTCGGCACGGATCACAGCGCCAGGCGGCAAAGGCAGCTGCCCGAGCAATTGCACCGGGTTTTGCAGCTTGCCGTCTGGCCCCACGGCCACTGAAGTCGAGCTGCCCGTGTTGGCACAAGCTGCCAAGGCTGCAGTCACCAGAAGGGTCCACAAAACACGATGCATGCCATTCATCAACGCACTCCTGGTGAAATTAAAAATATCAAACGCTGAGCAGCGCCACACCGCCCATGTACGGGCGCAGCACCTCGGGCACGGTGACAGAGCCATCGGCGTTTTGGTAATTCTCCAAAACCGCCACCAGCGCACGGCCCACGGCCAGGCCAGAGCCGTTCAGGGTGTGCACCAGCTCGTTTTTGCCTTGCGCATTCTTGAATCGGGCCTGCAAACGGCGGGCCTGAAAGGCCTCGCAGTTGGACACCGAGCTGATCTCGCGGTAAGTGTTTTGCGCAGGCACCCAGACTTCCAAGTCATAGGTTTTGCTCGCGCCAAAGCCCATGTCGCCTGTGCACAGGCTCATCACGCGGTAAGGCAGGCCCAGCTTTTGCAAAATGACCTCGGCGTGGCCAGTCATGGCCTCCAGCGCTTCGTAGCTTTGCTCGGGGTGCACGATCTGCACCATCTCGACCTTGTCAAACTGGTGCTGGCGGATCAGGCCGCGCACATCGCGCCCGCCACTGCCCGCCTCCGACCGAAAGCACGGCGTGTGCGCCGTGAGCTTGATCGGCAAATCGGCTTCGGCCAACACCTCGTCGCGCACGACGTTGGTGAGTGTCACTTCTGAGGTGGGAATCAGGTACAGCGCCTGGCTTTCTTCGCCCTCTTGGCCGCCTTTGTTGGCCGCAAACAGATCGGCTTCGAACTTGGGCAACTGGCCCGTGCCGCGCAGCGTGTCAGCGTTCACGATGTAAGGGGTGTAGCACTCGGTGTAACCGTGCTCTGAGGTCTGCACGTCCAGCATGAACTGCGCCAGCGCACGGTGCAAACGCGCCACCGGGCCGCGCATGAAGGTAAAGCGTGAACCGGTCAGCTTGGTGCCGGTCTCAAAGTCCAGCCCCAGCGGGCCGCCAATGTCCACATGGTCCTTGAGCTCAAAGTCAAAACTGGGCACCGTGCCCCAGCGGCGCACCTCCACGTTGCCTTCTTCGCCCGCGCCCACCGGCACCGACTCGTGCGGCAAATTGGGCACGGCCAGCAACAAGGTCTGCAGCTCGGCTTGGATCACTTCAAGGCGCTGGGCCGAAGCGTCCAGCTCGTCCTTGATGGCGCCCACTTGCGCCATGACCGCATCGGCCTCGGCGTGCTGGCCTTTGCCCTTGAGCATGCCAATTTGCTTGGACAAGCTGTTGCGCTGGCTTTGCAGCTCTTCGGTGCGGGTTTGCAGCGTTTTGCGCTCGCCTTCCAAAGCGCGGAAAGCGTCCACATTCAGGAAGGGCTGGGGATTTTTACGGGTCTGCAAACGCGCCACAGCAGCGTCCAGATCTTTGCGGAGAAGAACAATATCAAGCATGTCGCCATTGTAGTGACCCGGGGATTGGTCAGGCTCCGTCAACCGTTGCCCCCCGACTCGATCGAGGTCCATGTCCTCGGCTTTTTGTCACCCCCGACCTGATCGGGGGTCCATGTCTTTTGCCTTCGCCCTCCATGGATACCCGCATGCGCGGGTATGACAGGGGGGATAGGCGGGCAGGACAAGGGGAATACGCGCTATGACAGAAAGGTGCGCTGGCATGACCGTCCCCTTTTGTCACCCCCGACTCGATCGGGGGTCCATGACTTTCGCCTTCGCCCTCCATGGATACCCGCATGCGCGGGTATGACAGGGGGGATAGGCGGGCAGGACAAGGGGAATACGCGGTATGACAGAAAGGTGCGCAGGCATGACCGTCCCCTTTTGTCACCCCCGACTTGATCGGGGGTCCATGACTTTCGCCTTCGCCCTTCATGGATACCCGCATGCGCGGGTATGACAGGGGGGATAGGCGGGTATGACAGGGGGATAGGCGGGTAGGGAGCAGGGGCTTGCTCCCACATGGGGCAGGGGGTCAGTGGTTCAGGACTTTGGGCGCAGCGGGTCAGTGGGTCACAACTTCAGGCCCTTGGGCAGTGGGAACTTGATGGTTTCTTGAATGCCGTCCAGCGTGCGCACCGACACCGCACCCATGGCGCGCAAACGGGCAATCACCTCTTGCACCAGCACGTCGGGCGCTGAGGCACCCGCCGTCAGGCCCACCTTTTGCGATCCTTCAAACCAGGCTTCCTGCAAATCGGCCGCGCTGTCCACCATGTAGGCAGGCGTGCCCAGGCGGTCAGCCAGTTCGCGCAGGCGGTTGCTGTTGGAGCTGGTGGGGCTGCCCACCACGATCACCACATCCACCAGCGGGCTCATCAACTTGACGGCGTCTTGCCGGTTCTGGGTGGCGTAGCAAATGTCTTGTTGCTTGGGCTCGCGCACCTGAGGAAAGCGGGCTTTGACGGCCGCCACAATCTCGGCGGCATCGTCCACACTCAAGGTGGTCTGCGTGACCACCGCCAACAATTCGGTTTGGGTAGGCTGCACCTTGGCCACGTCCTCCACGTCTTCCACCAAATGGATGCCGCTGTCGAGCTGGCCCATGGTGCCTTCCACTTCAGGGTGGCCCTTGTGGCCGATCATGATGAATTCGTAACCCTCTTTGTGCAGCTTGGCCAGCTCCACATGCACCTTGGTCACCAGCGGGCAAGTGGCGTCAAAAATGCGAAAGCCGCGTCGTTCGGCCTCATCCTGGATCGCCCGGCTCACGCCATGGGCGCTGAAAATCAGCGTGGCCCCGGGCGGCACATCGGCCAGCTCTTCGATAAAGATCGCGCCCTTTTTTTTCAGATCATCCACCACATAGGTGTTGTGCACGATCTCGTGGCGCACATAAATCGGACGGCCAAACTTGGTCAGCGCGTGCTCCACGATGTCGATCGCACGGTCCACCCCGGCGCAAAAGCCGCGCGGCTCGGCCAACAGCACTTCAGATGTCATCACAGCACCCCAATCAGTTCGACTTCAAAGGTCACAGGCTGACCTGCCAGCGGATGGTTGAAGTCAAACAACACCGCGCCCTCCTCGTTCACTTGCAGCACCGTCCCGGCGTAAGACCCCAAGCCGTCGGGCGTCGGAAACTGCACCACATCGCCCGCCGCGTATTTTTCGGTCGGGTCACCCAACTCGTTGAGCAGCTTGCGCGCCACCCACTGCTGCATGTCTGCAATGTGATCGCCAAACGCCTCGCCTGCTGGAATTTCCATCGTCACCCGCGTGCCTTCGGCCAGGCCCAGCAAGCGCTGCTCAACCGCGGGCGACAAGGTGCCCGAACCCAGCGACAAAGTGGCTGGTTTTTCGTTGAAGGTGTTGATGATGTCACCCTGCGGCCCTGCCAGGCGGTAGTGAAGCGTCAAGAAAGAGGCGGGTTCGACAATAGACATAAGGGTTTTCGTGGTTGCCGCCAATGCGGCTCAACGGGCATAAAGAAGCCACTATTGTAAAAAGCCTGGCCGACCCGCTCCAACAAAGGGGCAAGCAGGACCCAAGGCTGCTCCAGGGAGGGGCTTTCCGATGAGCATCAAGGACTTGCCGGCTGACGCGCGGCCGCGTGAAAAATTGCTCGCCCGTGGCCCGCAAGCGCTCAGCGATGTGGAGTTGCTGGCCATCTTGCTGCGCACCGGCATGGCGGGCAAAAACGTGTTTCAGTTGTCCGAAGAACTGCTCGGCCCTGACGGTATTGCGGGGCTGCTGCAGGCGACGGTGCAGTCGCTCCAATTGGTCAAGGGTCTGGGGCCCGCCAAACAGGCCGAGCTGCTGGCCGTGTTCGAGCTGGCGCGCCGGGCTCTGAGCCAGCGCCTCAAAGAACGCGAAGCTTTCCATACGCCGGGCGCCGTCAAACAATACCTGCAGCTGCAACTGGCCCACAAAAACCACGAGGTCTTTGCTGTGCTGTTTCTGGACAGCCAAAACCGCATGTTGGCCTTGGAGGAGCTTTTCAGGGGCACGCTCAGTCAAACATCGGTGTACCCAAGAGAGGTCGTGTTGCGCGCCCTGCACCACCAGTCGGCTGCTGTCGTGCTGAGCCACAACCACCCCAGCGGCTCGGTGCAACCCAGCCGTGCCGACGAGCACCTGACCCAGACCCTCAAGGCGTCGCTGGCACTGGTCGACGTGCGCGTGCTCGACCACATCATCGTGGGGCAAGGGCAGGCCCTGTCGATGGCGGAGATGGGACTGATGTGAGTTGATCGTGGGTCCATACCCTTGTGGCTTCGTCTGCCATGGATACCCGCATCCGCGGGTATGACAGAAGGGGATGCGGGTATGACAGCTTTCATTCGTCACCCCCGACTTGATCGGGGGTCCATGCATTTGGCCGCCGGGGGCAGCCTCCCACAGGGATGCAAGGAACCCAAGGGCTGCCGCTAAACTCTTGGCTTTTGATCATTCCACTACGGCCATGTCCCACTACCACCTCTACGCCATCGGCAACGCCTTGGTCGACACCGAATACGAAGTCTCCGATGAACTGCTGAGCGCCATGGGCGTGAGCAAACGGCACATGACGCTGATCGACACCCCCCAACGCGCCGAACTGCTGACGCATGTGCAAGGTTTGCACGCCCGCCGCACCGGTGGCGGCTCGGCGGGCAACACCGTGGTGGCGCTGGCCCAATTGGGCGGCAAAGCGTTTTATTCGTGCCGCGTGGCCGACGACGAATTGGGTGCTTTCTACAGCCAGGACCTGCAAACCAACGGCGTGGCCACCAACCTGACGCACACACAGGCGCAAGCAGGCCAAACGGGCAGCTGCATGGTGCTGGTCACGCCCGACGCAGAGCGCAGCATGTGCACCTTTTTGGGTGCCACCTCGCAGCTGGACGCCTCGGCCCTGCACCCTCAAGACATTGCCAAGTCCAAAATTTATTACATGGAAGGCTACCTGGCCGCTTCGCCCACGGGCCTCGAAGCCGCCGTTCAAGGCCGCCAAATCGCCATCGAAAACAAAGTGGCCACGGCCCTCACGCTCAGCGACGTGAGCATGATCAACTTCTGCCGCGCAGGCCTCGAAGCCATGATCGGCGACGGCCTGGACTACCTGTTTGCCAACGAAGAAGAAGCCCAAACCTGGTGCGGCACCACCGACCTGGACGCCATCATTGGCCAGCTGTCGGCTTTGGCCAAAACCGTGTGCCTGACGCGGGGCCCCAAAGGCTGCATCGTTGTGCAAGGCAACCAGCGCATCGAAGTGCCCGCCGTGCCCACAAAGGCGGTGGACACCAACGGCGCTGGGGACATGTTTGCCGGTGCCTTCTTGTACGGCATCACCCACGGCCAAAGCCCGGCGCAAGCGGCCGCATTGGCCAACCGCGCAGCCGCTGCCGTGGTCAGCCAGCACGGCAACCGCCTGACAGCCGCGCAACTGCAAGGCATTGCCGCTCAAGCTGCAATGGCCAATTGATCCGGCCAAAGGCTGTTGTTCCAGCCCGAGGCTGTAGAGTCGTCCCCCCTGTCACCCCGGGCGAAGACCCGGGGTCCATCTCCCTTAAATGCACTGGATCCCGGATCAAGTCCGGGATGACAGAGAAAACAAGTCCGGGGTGACAGATTTAACAAGTTCGCGATGGCGGATAAAACAAGTTCGCGATGGCGGATAAAAAAGTCCGGGATGACTGATAAAAAGTCCGGAATGGCAAAAGCCACAAGTTCGCTGGTTTTTTTCAAACCTGACTGAACGGACTCAATTCGTCTGGATCAGGCCATCCACCACCTGGATGGTCTTGTCGCAGCGCTGGCCCAGTTGTGGGTTGTGGGTGACCAGCAGCACGGTGGTGCCCTGCTCTTGGTTGATGCGCCGCAGCAGCGCAAACACCGCATCGGCGCTTTGGGTGTCCAAGTTGCCCGTGGGTTCATCGGCCAGCAGCAAAGCCGGGTTCATGGCCAAGGCCCGCGCCAAAGACACGCGCTGCTGCTGCCCGCCGCTCATGTTGTTGGCCATGTTGTTTTTCCAAGGCGTCAGGCCCACGCTCTCCAGCAGGGCCTCGGCCCGCTCGCGCATCTCGGGGTTCGGAAAACCCGCCGCGCCCAGCATGGGCATCATCACGTTCTCGAGTGCGGTAAAGGCCGAGATCAGGTGGTGGTACTGAAAGACAAAACCAATGTGGTGCCCGCGCAAACGCGTCAAGGCCTGATCGGCCAGCAGCGTGGTCTCTTCGCCCGCCATTTGCAGCAAGCCCGAGGTGGGCCGGTCCAGCAAACCGATGATGTTGAGCAAGGTGCTTTTGCCCGAGCCCGAGGGCCCCATCACCGCGCAAAAGTCGCCCCGGTGCAGCGTCAGGTCGATGCCGTGCAGCACCTCGGTCTCGATGCCAGTGCCCACGTTGAAGGCCTTGTGCACACCCTGCAGGCCCACCACCACATCCGAGCTAGCCATGGATCGCCTCCACCGGGTCCAAGCGGGCCGCCCGCAAGGCCGGTGCATAAGCCGCCGCCAGGCCCGTGAGCGTGGCCAAGCCCAGAGCCACCGCAAACAGCACCGGGTCCAGCACCAGCGGAAACAGCGACGTGCCATCGGCATTCAAGGCCAGGCGCTGCCACAGAACCAAACCCAAACCGCCCACCACGCAGCCCAACACCGCACCACCCCAGCCCAGCAAACCCCCTTGCAACAAAAAAACGCGCAGCACCTGACCCCGTGAAATGCCCATGGCCCGTAGGATGCCGATCTCGCGCGACTTTTGCACCACCGACACCACCAACACACTGGCAATGCCAAAGGCCACCGACAAGCCCACAAAAAACCGGATCGCGGTGTTGGCCGTGCTCTGCGCACTCACGGCGGCAAAAAACTGCGCACCGGTTTTGATCCAGCTCTCGGCCTGCACCCCGGTCACCGCCTGAATGCGCTGGGCGACGACTTCGGCCGCATACACATCGCGCACCGTGACTTCGATGCTGGTCACCCCACCCAACAAACCCAGCAGACTTTGCGCGGTGCGCAGCGCCACAAAGGTGCTGCGCTGGTTGGCCCCCTTATTGCCCAAGTCAAACACGCCGCTGATGGTCAAGCTGGTGGCCTCGCCTGCGGCATTGGCCACGCGCAGCTTGTCCCCCACATCCACGCCCAGGTCACTGGCCAAATCGGTGCCGATCAGCATGTCCTGGCCCGTCAAGCGCGCCGTGCCTCGCACGATTTTCTCGGGCAGCTTGACGATCTGGAAATACCCCTCGGGCTCCACCCCCGTGAGGCTGATGGCACGGCTGGCACTTCCGCGCACCGCCAGCGCCGAGCCGCCAACCACGGGCGAGACCATGCTCACATCGGGCATGTCACGCACCGTGGTCAGCAAGGATTGCCATTGATCCATCGACTTGAGCCTTTGCAAAGGCGGCTGCACGATGGCCGCAGCCACCTCACCGGGCATGACCCCGTGCAAAGTGCGCGTGACCTCTTTGGGCGGCAACAGCTGAATGTGCGCCTGCCCCGACAAGACCCGCGCAATGAAGTTGCTCTGCAAGCCCGCCATCAGCGCCGACATGAACACGATCACGCCCACCCCAATGGCCACGCCGACCAAAATGAACACCGTCTGCATCCGGCCTTCGCGCAAAAAGCGGATCGCCACAATCCATTCAAACGGCACCCAGGGCTTGAACATCTTGCGCCCCGATCAAGGTTGAACACGCACGCGCTGGCCTTCGCGCAAAGCAATGGGCGATGTGATCACGGCATCGCCCTCACGCAGGTCCTCCAGCACCTCCACCCACGCACCACCGCGCAAGCCCAACCGCACCGGGCGACGCACCACACGGCCAGCCTGCACCAGCCAAACCCAAGGCGATGCCCCGCTGATCTCGTTGACACGGCCCACCTGCAGCGCCAACACCTGTGGTTTGCGTGCCACCACCAAGTCCACCGACACGGTCATGTCCTGCTTAAGGTTGTGTTGGGGCTCCAGCACATCCAGCTTGATTTCTACAGCGCCGGTCTGGGCATTGATGCCGGGGTTGATGTAGGCCACTTGGGCCTTGAATGGCTGCTGCGGATAGGCATCGGCCGAGGCCAGCGCCTGCTGCCCAAGCGCCATCAGGCGCAGGTTCTTTTCATCGATCTGCACCACCAACTGCATGGCCCCTTCGGGCGACAAAGTCATCAAGACCTTGCCCGCCTGGACCACATCGCCGACCTCCACGTTGCGGCCTATAAGCTGCCCACTCGCGGGCGCTTGTATGACCGCATAACGCGCCTTGGCATTGACCATTTCTGCATTGGCCTGTGCCTCAGCCACAGCCCCTAGCGCCAGGCTGTGCTCAGCGCCACCGGCCCGGGTTGACGTCACTTGTTGTTGTGCGGCCAGCACTTGGGCATCGGCCAGTGCCCAAGCCTTGCGCGACTCCTCCAGCGCCGCCTGCCCAATGAAGCCTTGGCCAAACAAAGCCTGATTGCGCTGCCAACTGGCCTGCGCCGTGTCCAGACTGGCCTGCGCCTGGCGCAGCGCCTGCTGCACCACTGGCCCCTGCAACTCATTCATCTGCCGCAGCCGGTTTTGTGCCTGCACCACGGCCTGTTGGGCCTGAAGCCGGGCAGACTGCAGTTCGGTGCTGACCAATTCAATCAACACATCGCCCGCCTTCACGGTTTGCCCTTCGCTCACCGGCACACGCGCCACGGTGCCGGTGATCTGCGCGCCGATGTTCACCCGGTGCGGTGTCTCGACGCGGCCACTGGCCACGACGGTTTGCAGCACATCGCGGCGCTGCACCGCCTCGGTCTGCACCTGAGGCCCCACCCACCAGCGCAGCAGGGCAGCGCCCAGAAACAGGACCAGCACGCCCCACAACAATTTGACGCCATGTTGGCGAATCCAGGTCCAAACAGCATTCATGCAAGCCATTGTGGGGATCGGTGCGGTGCTCGCCCATGATGCAGGTCAAGATCGGTCCATCTGCAGGCTGTGTGTCAGGCAACTGAGCAACAATGAGGACTGTGTGCGCTCTCTACCCTTCTTATCCCCATGAAAAAAATCCTCCTCCTCGGCTCCGGTGAACTCGGCAAAGAATTCGTCATCAGCGCCAAGCGCCTGGGCTCCCACGTCATCGCCTGCGACAGCTACGCTGGGGCGCCCGCCATGCAGGTGGCTGACGAGTTTTGCGTCTTCAGCATGCTGGACGAAGCCCCGCTGCGCGCCGCGATTGCCAAGTACCAGCCCGATTTGATCGTGCCCGAGATCGAAGCCATCCGCACCGAAGTGTTGCTGGACGTGGAAAAACAAGGCTTTGAGGTCATCCCCAGCGCCCGCGCTGCCAACCTGACCATGAACCGCGACCGCATCCGCGATGTGGCGGTGGGCCTGGGCGTGCGCACGGCCCAATTCAGCTACGCCGACTCGGCCGCCGAGCTGCTGGCCCGTGCCACCGAGATCGGTTTCCCGGTCGTCATCAAGCCGGTCATGAGTTCATCGGGCAAAGGCCAAAGCGTGGCCAAGACGGCTGACGATGTGCAAGCCAGCTGGGACTACGCCTGCGCCGGTATGCGCGGCGACCGCCAGAAAGTCATCGTTGAAGAATTCATCCACTTCGAGTTTGAAATCACGCTGCTCACCGTGCGCCAACGCAAAGGCCCCACACTGTTTTGCCCGCCCATTGGCCACGTGCAAGAGCGCGGCGACTACCAATACAGCTGGCAGCCCCAGGGCATGACGCCTGAGCAACTCTTGGCAGCCCAGCAAATGGCCGAGAAGGTCACCACCGACTTAGGCGGCGCGGGCCTGTTCGGCGTGGAGTTTTTCGTGACCAAGGACGAGGTGATCTTCAGCGAACTGAGCCCCCGCCCGCACGACACCGGCATGGTCACCCTCATCAGCCAAAACCTGAGCGAATTTGATTTGCACGCCCGCGCCATTTTGGGCCTGCCGATCCCGAGCATTGATTGTGTGGAAGGTGCCAGCGCCGTGGTCTTGGCCGACAAGGAAGGGGCCAACCCGACATTCACGGGCGTGGCCGAAGCCTTGAGCGAGCTCGGTGTCGACGTGCGCATCTTCGGAAAGCCCACCACCCGACCTTACCGCCGCATGGCCGTGGCTCTGGCCCAAGGCCCCAATGCGTTGCAGCGTGCGAGGGACGCGGCGGGCAAGATCAAGGTCGTGGTCTAAGCGCACCTGCCTTCGAACTGCATGGATACCCGCGTGCGCGGGTATGACAATCACCTGTCACCCCCGACTTGATCGGGGGTCCATGCCTTTTGCCTTCGATGCACATTCTCGATCAGGGGCTCGCTTCCACGTCATTCGTCACCCCGACTCCGGCCCTTGTCACCCCCGACTCCGGCCCTTGTCACCCCCGACTCCTGCCCTTGTCACCCCCGACTCCGGCCCTTGTCACCCCGACTCCTGCCCCTGTCACCCCCGACTCGATCGGGGGTCCATGCCTTCCGCATCCAGAAGCGATACACACCCGCACTCACTGATAAGGCACAGCTCACGTCCGATCAGTCAAATCGATATTGCACACCCACATTGAGCCCCAAGGCTTGCTGGTGGGTGCTCGGTTGGTAGGCGTTGGCTCTGTGCAAACCTTGGCGGTAAATGGGTTGGGTTGCACCGCGCTCCAACCGCTCTGACTGGTAATTCAAGGCCACATCACAACCCCATCGGGAAGTGCCTTCTGCCCCTCGGCAACCGGACCACTGCAATTGCGCAGCCCACCAACGCATCGCCCCCAAAGGGAGTCGAGCCGCATCCATCCCTGGCAAAGTCACATGCATATGGCCACGGCCCACGCCATGCCACACACGGGTCTGCCACCGCCCCCAATCCTGGGTATCCAGTTGATGCTGCAAGCCCACGGCCAAAGCTGACTGATGAAAATTTTCAACATAGCCCTGCACAGCGCCCACCGATTTCAAATCACGTTCAGTGGCGCGTTCAAAAAGGCGTCCCCCCAGAGACCAATTGGCCAACACTGGATACCAGACCTGTGCATCCAGCGAAGTAGCTTCTATTTCAGATGTGGTGCTCACGGGCATGCCTTGATTGGTCTGCCCCTGATACAGCCTGCTGCCCTGGGCCCGCGTGCCCTGCAACTGTAAGTGCCAATCCGCACAGTGGCCACGCCATCCCAGACCGTGCTGCAGCAATTGCCCACGTTCGGTCAACAAGGTCTTTCCCGTCGGCCCGTACTCTTGCCAATTGCTCTGCACAACACCCGCCCAAGCCTCTACAGCCTGAGTACGGCAGACTGCAGTGGCCATGGCAGGTGTTCCCAGCAAAAAACCTAAAACCCAAAGGCCGCGCAAGCGGCCCATGGTCATTTGCCACAACACACGGTTCACTGCAGTGAAGACCATGTTCTGGTTTCAGACTTTTCGTACGTACCATCCCCATTGGCATCCAACTCCAAATAAACAGAGCTGGAAGATTGCGCCGTCAAGCGCACTTTGGAACCCGCTTGGCCAGTCAAGACCATTTGCCCCCGGTACGGATTCTCTGCCCCATTCTGAAAGAGCCACGTGTCAGTGGTTTCAATGGAAACACGCTTGTTCTCATAAGCTGACATGGACAAATTACCTGAATAAGACTGTGAATCACCAGACCATCCATTGGTTAAATTTGCCTTGAAACCAGACAGGCCAAAGCCCTTGGTGACGCCCGATACAGTGGTAGAAGAAGTAAGACTGCTAGAGGTCAAATCCAAGGTCTCCACATTGCTGGCATCTACCCACTTCAACCTGAGATCACCAGAAGCAAACGCTGATGACCCACCCGACACCACTCTGAAGCTGCTCAAAACAATAGAGGCATCTACCTGACTGGTCGAATTGGCAACCCCTCTGACAACATTATGAATTTGGGCAGACAGCGAGCCGCTGACCGTACCCTCTGTAATTTCACAATTGTTGAAGCTCATGACCACACTATCGCCTGCATCGGCTTGACCGTTGCCATTGAGGTCATTCAAAGTGACAGTCACTGAGCCCGAGCGATCGCATGCCTCTGTTTCCACTGTCTCAACACCTACCAACCGAGAACCATTCGACACCTGGAGGGTGTTGATGGTTTTAAGCTGCGCCACCAAGGCAGGCATCCAAGCAGGCTGAACATCCACTTGCACACCAGACAAAAGCGATGCGCTTCCCGAAGACAAGGAGTTCAAACTATTTGTGCCGTCCACAACGGTCTGAGCCACACCTACATAGTTCGACTCGGTCAACGTCAACGGGGTTGTTGATACCGCCACAGGAACAGAGCCTGAGCCGCTCACACCGGTACCATCCCCACCGCCGCCACCTCCGCCGCCGCATGCAACCAACAAACTCGCCGCCACGACGCAAACACCCGACTTGTACATTTCCAGTCCTCACATTGATAGATTGACTTTTTATTTTAATAAGACTTATCTTAAAAATAATTAATTCTTCTGAATTAGAGCTGTGATCAAGCTGGCTATGCGCGGGTCAGCGTCGATTCCTCACCCTGACTTGATCTGGGGTATATACCTGACGCCTTCGACCAACATGGATACCCGCCTACGCGGGTATGACAAAAAGGATACGCGGGTATGACAAAACACATTCCCTGCGGGAGGCCGCCCCTGCGGCCGAATGCCTGCAGTAGCTCAAGCCAACATTCGAGAGCAGGGGCTCGCTCCCCCCTGATGGCCACCCAAACTCCCCCACTTATGGCCACCTCAAACTCCTCCACCTGAATTGATCGGGGACAGGGTCTCAACGCCGACACCGTCGGCACCTGTGGGCAGGACGCATGTTCTGGCCTT
>JBIKSF010000023.1:0-23175 GCA_044348785.1 Limnohabitans sp. | reverse complement strand
GAGCTACAGGCTCAAGGAGGCGGCGGCACGCTTGGTCATCCAAGCTGACGCGTCATAATCTGACCGCGCTGCCTGGGGGAATTTGGGGTGGCCACGGGTGGGGGAATTTGGACTGGCCATCAGGGATGACGACCCTGAGCGGGATGCGCAAGCCGAAGCCTCGCTGCGCCAGGCGGTCGAAGCGTTGGGTTTTGACGAGGTATCGTTCCAGCTGGAGCCGATTGCCGCCGCGCTGGATTACGAACAGCGCTTGACGAAGGAGAGCACCGTCTTGGTGGTGGACTTGGGAGGTGGCACTTCAGACTTCACCGTGGTGCGATTAGGACCTGACCGCATGCACAAGGCCAACCGCCAGCAAGATGTGTTGGCCACCACCGGCGTTCACATTGGAGGCACCGATTACGACCGCCAGCTGAACCTGGCGCAGGTCATGCCGCTGCTGGGCTACAAACACATCGGCCCCGAACAACGCGAAGTGCCCAGCCGTGTGTTTTTTGACCTGGCCACCTGGCATTTGATCCATTGGCAATACCAGCCCAAAGCCATCGCCCACGCCAAAACGCTGCGTACCAACTACAGCGATCTGCGCTTGCATGAGCGCTTGATGCAGGTATTGACTGAACGCCATGGCCACCACATCGCGCACGAGGTCGAGCAAGCCAAAATCCACTGCTCGGTGACCGGTGCCGACACGCGCATTGACTTGTCGGTGATTGAGCGCGACTTGAACGCCCAACTGGACGCTGCTGACATGCAAGCCCACTTGCATGACTTGCTGGCCCGCACCGTGGCCTGTGCGCGCGAATGTGTGCAGCGCGCGGGTCTGACAGATGCGTCGCTGGACGCGATTTACCTCACTGGCGGTTCATCGGCCTTGCGTACTTTCCAGCAAGCCTTGCAGGCCGAGTTCACGGATGTTCCGCTGGTAGAAGGTGATTTGTTTGGCGGCGTGGCACTGGGCTTGGCCTACAGCCGCTGAGGGCGTTGAACCAATAAAAAAGCCACTCAGGCAAAACCTGGGTGGCTTTTCTGTAGTGCGTTGTGTACTTGCTCGGGCCAGCAGCTCAGCGATATGAAACCGCTGAGCCCGCTTGGCCTTAAGCCTTCACCGCGGCCAAGGCCGCATTGAAGGTCGCGCTGGGGCGCATGATGGCGGCCAGCTTGGCTTGGTCAGGCATGTAGTAACCGCCAATGTCCACCGGCTTGCCTTGCACAGCGTTGAGCTCGTCCACGATTTTCTTTTCGCTGTCGGTCAATTGCTTGGCTAAAGGCGCGAACTGGGCAGCCAGTGCGGCGTCTTCGGTTTGCGCGGCCAACTCTTGGGCCCAGTACATGGCCAGATAGAACTGGCTGCCGCGGTTGTCCAACTGTCCAGTCTTGGGAGACGGGTTCTTGTTGTTGTCGAGCAGTTTGCCGGTCGCGGCGTCCAGGGTCTTGGCCAAAACACCGGCTTTCTTGTTGCCAGTCTTGAGGCCCAGGTCTTCGAAAGACACGGCCAAAGCCAAGAACTCGCCCAAGGAATCCCAGCGCAGGTGGTTTTCTTCCACCAGTTGCTGCACGTGCTTGGGGGCCGAGCCGCCCGCACCGGTCTCGTACATGCCGCCACCTGCCATCAAAGGCACGATGGAGAGCATCTTGGCCGAGGTGCCCAGTTCCATGATCGGGAACAGGTCGGTCAGGTAGTCGCGCAAGATGTTGCCAGTGGCGCTGATGGTGTCAAATCCACGGACCACGCGCTCCAAGGTGTAACGCATGGCACGCACTTGGCTCATGATCTGGATTTCCAGACCCGCCGTGTTGTGCTCGTGCAGGTACATCTTCACTTTGGTGATCAACTGGGCTTCGTGTGGACGGTACTGGTCGAGCCAGAAGACCACGGGCATGCCTGAATTGCGGGCGCGGTTCACGGCCAGCTTGACCCAGTCGCGGATCGCTGCGTCCTTGACCTGACACATGCGCCAGATGTCGCCTTCTTCCACGTCTTCGCTCAGCAGCACTTCACCCGTGTTGATGTCGGTGATGTTGGCCACGCCGTCTTCTTGGATTTCAAAGGTCTTGTCGTGCGAGCCGTACTCTTCGGCTTGTTGGGCCATCAAGCCGACGTTGGGCACGGTGCCCATGGTCTTGGGATCGAACGCGCCATGCCATTTGCAGAAGTTGATCATCTCCATGTAGATGCGGGCAAAAGTCGACTCGGGCATCACGGCCTTGACGTCTTTCAAGCGGCCATCAGCGCCCCACATCTTGCCGCCGTTGCGGATCATGGCGGGCATAGAGGCATCCACGATCACGTCGTTGGGCGAGTGGAAGTTGGTGATGCCCTTGGCAGAATCCACCATGGCCAACTCGGGGCGGCCTTCGTGGCAGGCGTGCAGGTCGCGCTTGATTTCGTCTTGCTTGGATTGGGGCAGGGTGGCGACTTTGGCGTACAGATCGGCCATGCCGTTGTTCACGTTCACACCGAGCTCTTTGAACAAAGCGCCGTGCTTGGCAAACGCTTCTTTGTAAAAAATCTTGACGCAATGACCGAACACGATGGGGTGGGAGACCTTCATCATGGTGGCCTTGACGTGCAGCGAGAACATCACGCCGGTGTTGTGCGCGTCTTCAATTTCTTTTTCGTAGAACTCGAGCAGCGCTTTTTTGCTCATGAACATGCTGTCGATGACTTCACGGTCGAGCAAAGAGACTTTGGGCTTGAGGATGATGGTTTTGCCGCTCTTGGTGATCAACTCCATCTTCACGTCGCGGGGGCGGTCCAGTGTCATGGACTTTTCACCGTGGTAGAAGTCGCCAGCGTGCATGTGCGAAACATGCGAGCGCGAAGCCTGGCTCCACTCGGCCATGCTGTGCGGGTTCTTGCGGGCAAATTCTTTCACGGCGCGTGGTGCGCGGCGGTCCGAGTTGCCTTCGCGCAGAACAGGGTTAACGGCCGATCCCGTGCACTTGTTGTAGCGGGCCTTCAAGGCCTTTTCTTCGTCGGTCTTGGGGTTTTCTGGGTAGTCAGGCAGGGCGTAGCCTTTGCCCTGCAACTCTTTGATCGCAGCGGTCAACTGGCCCACGGAGGCGCTGATGTTGGGCAGCTTGATGATGTTGGCTTCTGGCTTCAGGGTCAGCTTGCCCAGCTCGGCCAAGTTGTTGGTCACGCGCTGCTCGGGTGGCAGCAAATCCGAAAACTCACCCAAAATCCGGGCCGCCACAGAAATATCGCTCTCTGCCACTTCGATGCCAGCAGGCGCGGCAAAGGTGCGGATGATCGGCAAGAACGAAGCGGTTGCCAGCAAAGGGGCTTCGTCCGTGAGGGTGTAAATGATCTTGGATTTGTCTGCAGCCATGGGTACTCTCGTTGTCAGGATGTAGGTATAACGTCGTTCGGCGGTGTGTCGAACCGTGCCAAAAACCACCCTTTTAAGGCGGTTTAGCCCGAGACTTTATCTCAAAAGACCCCCTGATTTTCTTACTGGACCCCGCCCGCACCTGTTGGCGTCTGTGCACCCTGACAAGCCCAACACCCGGGCGATTAAACTGATACCCCTCGACAGATGCGCCAAGCCCTTGGATTTGGTGCCCGATTGACCCGGTGGGTGCCTTGAATGCACCCGCCCAAACCTAGGAAAACCGCCATGGGCGCGCAATGGAAAGCAAAAGGCAAGGCACAGGCAGCAGACGCACGAGGCAAGCTGTTTGGCCGTCTGGCCAAGGACATCATGATCGCCGCCCGCAACGGCGCCGACCCAGCCGCCAACTCGCGTCTGCGTTTGGTGGTCGAACAAGCCCGCAAGGTGTCCATGCCCAAAGAAACGCTGGAACGCGCCATCAAGAAAGGCGCGGGCTTGCTGGGCGATGCCGTGAGCTTTGACCGCGTGATTTACGAAGGTTTTGCGCCGCACCAAGTGCCGGTGATGATCGAAGTGCTGACCGACAACGTGAATCGCACCGCGTCAGAAATGCGCGTGCTGTTCCGCAAGGGCCAGCAAGGCACGTCGGGCTCGGTGTCCTGGGACTTTGACCATGTGGGCATGATCGAAGCCGAACCCGCCCAAGCCGGGGCGGATGCCGAACTGGCCGCCATTGAGGCCGGTGCACAAGACTTTGAACCCGCCGACGAAGACGGCGTGACGGTGTTCATCACCGAAGCCACCGACCTGGACCTGGTCAGCCGTGCCCTGCCCGAACACGGCTTCACCGTGGTGTCGGCCAAGCTGGGCTACAAACCCAAAAACCCAGTCGACCCGGCCAACCTGAGCGCCGAGCAGCTCGAAGAAGTCGAAGCCTTTTTGGGCGCCATCGACAACAACGACGACGTGCAAAACGTGTTTGTGGGTCTGGCGGGCTGACCTCCTGTCATGTGAAAGGGCGGGCTTTCTGTCATGTGAAGCCGTTACCTAGGGGACTCTCCCGGGTTGCGGCTCAGGGTTTAAACCGCTTACTCTTCATGGCTGTCTGTCTTTCGACAGATGCACGCCTTGTGAGGAGTTTTGCATGTTTTCAACACTGAGTGTTCGCCGCCTGGGCTTGACCGCAGCGGCTTTGCTGGCCGTGTGTGCCAGCAGCAGCGCCTTGGCCCAAACTTGGCCACAGCGCCCCATCAAAGTCGTCATTCCCTTCCCGCCCGGCGGCCCCAGTGATTTGGTCATGCGCACAGCGGCCGAAAAAATTCTGGCCAACCTCAAGCAACCCATCGTGATCGAGAACCAGCCCGGCGCGGGTGGCAACATCGGCGCGGCCAGCGTGGCGCGCGCCGCCCCCGACGGCTACACCTTTTTGTTTGCCACCGACACGCTGCTCACCGTCAACCCGCATGTGTACAAAACCATGCCCTTCAAACTCGAGGACTTGAAGCCCATCAGCGTGCTGTCTTCGTTCAGCCAAACCCTGGTGTGCAACCCTTCGCTGGGCGTCAAAACAGTGTCCGAGCTGATCGCCAAATCCAAAACCACGCCCTTGAGCTATGCCTCGGGCGGTGCGGGTGTGCCAGGGCATTTGTCCACCGAGTTGCTGCTGAGCATGACCGGCATGCAGATGACACACATTCCCTACAAAGGCCCGGCCCCTGCCATGCAGGACGTGCTGGCCAACCAAGTGCCTTGCGGTTTGCTGGCTGGGCCCACGGTGCTGCCGCATGTGCGCTCGGGCAAGTTGACCGCGCTGGCGGTGTCGGGCCAAGCGCGCTCGCCCTCTTTGCCCGAAGTGCCCACCATCGACGAAGCCGGGGTGAAAGGCTACGAGGCCGACTTCAGCCTGATCTTGATGGCCCCCAAACAAGTGCCCGATGACATCGTGGCCAAATTCCGCCAGGCGGTGGTCGACGCGCTGCGCACCCCTGAGGCCACCGAGCGGCTCAAGGCATCCGACCAGATCGTGATTGGCAGCACGCCCGAGCAGGCGGTCGTCAAAGTGACCAAAGACTTTGCCAAATGGGGCGCGGTGTCGCGCAAGATTGGTCTGAGTCTGGACTGACACCAGAGCAGCCCCAAATGACAAGCCCGACCAGCGAACTGGTCGGGCCGATGGGTCGTCACGAGAGGATCGCCCCAAGGTTTGCCCAAAAGAAGAGTTGTCGTTCTGATGGGCGGGGTGCATGTATGCACCCCAGAGGATGCTTCGATCGGTTTCCCGATGTCAGCGACGCCACTTTAAGCCCGCCGGGCGATGGCGGTCAAGGCACTGTTACATGTTTTGCAAAGGCTCAGCGGCGGCTTCGGCGCTGCCGCACCGCTTGCGCCAACGTATCCAAAACAGGCACGGTTTGAGCAAAGCTGATGCACGCGTCGGTGATGGACACACCGTAGGCGAGGGGCTGGCCTTCCTTCAGGTCTTGGCGGCCTTCGCTCAGGTGGCTTTCGAGCATCAGGCCCATGATGCGGCGGTCACCGCCCGCCACTTGCATGGCCACATCTTGCGCCACATCGATCTGTTTGGCGTGCTGCTTGCTGCTGTTGGCGTGCGACACGTCCACCATGACTTGGGGTGCGATGCCTGAAGCTTCGAGCGCCTTGCAGGCGGCATCGACATCGGCGGCGCCATAGTTGGGCGCTTTGCCGCCGCGCAAGATGATGTGCACATCCTGGTTGCCACGCGTCTCGAAAATCGCCGCCTGCCCCATCTTGGTCATGCCCATGAAGGCGTGCGGCGCTTTGGCCGCCACCACAGCGTCTGCGGCCACTTTGACGCCACCATCGGTGCCGTTTTTGAACCCCACCGGGCACGACAAGCCACTGGCCAGCTGGCGGTGGCTTTGGCTTTCGGTGGTGCGCGCACCGATCGCGCCCCAGGTGACCAGATCGCTGATGTACTGCGGGCTGAGCAAGTCCAAAAACTCCGTCGCCACAGGCAAGCCCAGGTCAATGATCTCCAGCAACAACTTGCGCGCCATCTCCAGCCCTTGGTTCATGGCGAAGCTGCCGTCCAAGTGCGGGTCGTTGATGTAGCCCTTCCAGCCCACCGTGGTGCGCGGCTTTTCAAAATAGACACGCATCACGATGTGCAAATCCTGCGCATGCTTGTCGGCCTCAAGCTTGAGCAGCTTGGCGTAGGCGATGGCCTGGGCGTGGTCATGGATCGAGCACGGACCGACCACGATCACCAAGCGATCGTCCTGGCCTTGCAACACGTCCGAGATGTCTTGCCGCGAGCGCTCCACCAGCGCCAGGTGCTTGGGCGATGCGGGCAGCCGCTCTTCGAGCAAGGCCGGGGTCATGAGCGGGCGCACCGAGGCGATGCGGGTGTCGTCGATACGGGTTTTGTCTTGGGTGGAAAGCATGTGTCGAGTCACCTGATAATGAAGACCAAGTTTAAAGGGAACCCCCATGACGCTGCCCCCACCCCAGCTCGAGCACGTTTGCGATTTGGCCGTGACCATCGCTGCACCCGTTGAAGTCGGCCACACGCCCGCAGGCCTGCGGCGCATGATCCCCATCACAGGGGGTACCGTGACGGGCCCCCGGCTGAATGGCAAAGTGCTGGCGGGTGGCGCCGACTTTCAATTGATTTTGGGCGGCGGCACGCAGGCGCATCTGGATGCGCGCTATGTGATCGAGCTTGACGACGGCAGCCGGGTGTTTGTGCAAAACACCGCCTTGCGCGTGGCTTCGCTAGAGAATTCACAACGCATCATGAACGGCCAGCCGGTTAACCCCGAAGAAATCTACTTCCGCTGCCAGCCCAAGCTGGAGGCCACAACGCCCGCATGGGCCTGGCTGAGCGAGAGCCAGTTCATCGGCACTGGACGGCGTGCGCCAGATGGGGTGTATCTGAGTTTTTACCGGGTGCTTTGAGCAGACCTGAAGGCCCGCACCATAGCGCGTGAGGCGCATTCACATGAACCGCGAGGGGGCGTAGGGTGCAGGGTCAATCCAGGTGTGCCGACCCTCGATCATCTCGGCGAGCAATCGGCCCGCCACAGGCCCCAAGGTGAAGCCTTGGTGCGCGTGACCGAAGTTGAACCACAAACCTTTGTGCCGTGGCGCAGGGCCCATCACGGGCAGCATATCGGCTGTGCAAGGACGTGCACCCAGCCAAGGCGGCTCGGGCAAGGCCTGGCCCAAGTCCACCAACTGGCGCGCCATGGCTTCGGCCTTGACTAATTGCACGGGGGTCGGCGGGGCATCGATGGACGCGAACTCAGCCCCGGTGGTCAGGCGCAAGCCCCGCTGCATAGGCGCCAAAACATAACCACGCTCGGCATCGAGCAGCGGCTGCCGCACCTGAGCTGGCGAGTGATAGTGCTGGTGATAACCCCGCTTGATGAACAGTGGAAAACGGTAGCCCAGGGTGCGGATCCATCCATCGGCCCAAGGCCCCAGCGCCAGCACGGCCTGCTTGGCGTCCACACGGCCTTCGCAGGTCTGCACTGACCAGCCAAGCCCTTGCGCTCGCAAACTGGCAGCATCGCCAACCAAAAGGCGTCCCCCACGGGCCACCAACAAATCGGCATAGCGCTGCACCAAGGCGCCCGGATCGTTGACAGCCCACGGGTCCATCCAGCGCAGCGCACCTGCCAGCGGCGCGCGCAAAGCAGGTTCGGCCTGCGCCAGCTGGGCGGCGTTTTCAGCTTGGTAGCGCACCCCAAAACGGTCGTGCAGAACCGATGCGCTCTGCACGGCTGCCTCCAACGCCTTAGGCGTGTGGAACACGAATCGGAATCCTTCTTGGCGTACCAAATCTTGGGCACCAGCAGCGGCCATGAGCAAACCATGCTCATGGGTGGCATGCGCAATCAGGCGGCTGAACGCCTCGGTGGCGCGAGCGTGTGAATGCGGGTGCGAATTTTTAAAATACCGCAGCAACGATCCGGCCATTTGCCAAAGGCCACGCGCATGCCAATTGACCTCAGCGCCCCGGCCCAGGGCAGCGTTGAGCAAAAAGCCCGGTTCACGGGGAAAGGCATAGGGCTCCACCGCTTCGCGCTGGATCAGGCCCGCATTTCCAAACGATGTTTCTTGTCCGGGTACGCGCCGGTCTACCAAAGTGACCTCGAAGCCGCGTTGCTGCAAATGCAAAGCAGTGCAGGTGCCGACCATGCCGGCGCCCAGAACGAGGATGGAAGAAGCCATGTGCGCAGTATAGAGACGCCACAAGGACTGACAGACGTGGGTTGGGGCGACGTCTTCGCACTGTTTAAACTGCGGCCATGAGCACCACCACTGAAACTCTGCAGCAATCGCTGACGGATTTGTTTGCCCCTTGGGTACAGGCACTGAACCTGAAGGTTGAGCGCTTTGACGCCGACAGCGTGACCCTGCGACTGCCGCAAAGCGAGCAGCTGTCGCGGGTCGGCGGCATGCTGTGCGGTCAAGCCATGATGGCGGCGGCCGACACGGCCATGGTGCTAGCGCTGATCAGCCACTTTGGGCAGTTTCGGCCCTGCAGCACCGTGCAGCTGTCCAGCAGCTTCATGAAACCGCTGTCGGGCCAGGACGCGCTGGTCACGGCGCGGGTGCTGCGCGCTGGCAAGGCCATGGCCTTTGGCGAGATTGACTTGGCCGGGGCCGACGACGGCAAGAGCGTTTTTCGGGCCAGCACCACCTATGCCCTGATGTGAGCCGGGTTGTCAGCGGCCCGCCAGCCGGGCGTGGCTACAATACGGCCATTCTTGTTCTGAGGCTCCCCATGTCCAATCACAACGACGCACACACTTCTGACGATCCCGTTGAAAACGTGGTCAAGCACATTCCCGTGGTCATTCCGGCCGCTGGTGCCGTGCTGATTTTCCTGCTGGCCTTCATTGCCGTGTTCATGGCCTGAGGCTTTGTCGCCCCCCGGTGCGCCGCTCAGGCCGCACCCCACCCACCCGCAACAGCAACCGCTTTGCGGGTTTTATTTTGTCCGCACCGGCATGATGTGCAGTGCCTCTGGCGCGATCTGCAGCTGAACCCAGGCTCCCGAGCCAACCTGCAAACGCTGAAGCAGACGGCTGGTCAGGTTCAGGGTGATGGTTTGGCTGGGCAAGGCTTCGGGCCTGAGCGTGCACAAACTGATCTCTCCCAGCGACAAGACCTCCAGCAACTGGCAGCGCAATCGGGTATGGCCTTGCAGCGCCAAACTGGGCACCTCGCCATCGGCCATCACGTCCACCTGCTCCCCGTTCAGCACCCAAGTCACGGGGGTGCCGTCGTCGATCTTGTTTTTATCGAACACCGCCAAGTCCAGACCGGTGCCTGATGCTGACGCATCGGTCCAGCGCAGGCGGCCCCAGTCGGCGTGGTCCTTGTAAAAGCGCCCCTCAAAATGGTTTTGAATGCCCACCAGTTCGGCCACCCGGGCGTTGCGCGGACTGGCAAACACGCGGGCGGGTTCGCCCGTTTGCAGAGTCTGGCCCGCATCCACGATCACCACCCGGTCGGCCAGGCGGCGGGCTTCTGCCAGGTCGTGTGTGACCAGCAGCATGGGCACCGACACCTTTTGGCGCAAAGCGGCCAACTCGCGGTACAGCGTCTGGCGTGTGGGTGCGTCCACCGCAGAAAACGGCTCGTCCAACAGCAAGACGCCGGGCAAAGCTTGGGGTGTTGGGGTGTCGTCCACTGTGGGCTTGGGCATGACACGCACCAGCGCCCGCGCCAGCGCCACGCGCTGCTGCTGACCGCCAGACAGTTGCGAGGGCCTGCGTTGGCTGAGCGTGGCCAGCCCCAAGCGGGCCAGCAAAGTCTGCACATCGGCGATCGACCAACCCGGTCCAGCCGCCAACGCCACATTGGCCTGCGCCGTCATGTGTGGAAACAGCGCGTAATGCTGGAACACCAGGCCAGCCCGGCGCTGCTGCGGGCTGAGTTGCACGCCCGCTGCCGTGTCCAACCAAGCTTGGCCCGCCACCCGAATGTGGCCTTGCACATCGGCAGGCGTCCACAGCCCGGCGATGGCGCGCAGCATGCTGGTTTTGCCGCTGCCTGAGGGCCCGACCAAGGCCACCAACTCGCCCGCGCCGCAATCAAATTCAGCCTCAAGGCGAATCGGGCTGGCCGAGCGCAGTTGCACTTGCAAGCCTTGCATCAGCGCTCCTGCAGGGCGCGGCCGCGCTGGCCCACCCGGTCAAACGCCAGCACCAGACTCAGCGCCAGCAAAGACACACCCACCAGCGCCAGCGCCATGACATGGGCCGACTGCAAATCCATGCCCTGCACCTTGTCGTACAGCGACACCGACAGGGTGCGGGTCTCGCCTTCGATGTTGCCGCCCACCATGAGCACCACCCCAAATTCACCCAAAGTGTGCGCCACGGTGAGGGCCATGCCCGCCAGCAAACCGGGCCAGGCCAGGGGCAATTCGATGCGCCAAAAAGTCTGCCAGGTGGACAAGCCCGAGACCCAGGCCGCCTCGCGCAGGCTGTGCGGCACCGCCGCAAAAGCGCGTTGAATCGGTTGCACCATGAAAGGCAAATTGACCAGCACGCTCACCAACAGCAGGCCTTCGAGGGTGAACACCAAACGTATGCCCGATGCCGCGAGCCAAGCGCCTGAGGCACTGCCCTGGCCAAAGGCCACCAAAAAGTAAAACCCGATCACGGTGGGGGGCAGCAGCAAGGGCAGCAGCAGCAAAGCCTCGACCACAGGCCTCCCGGCCCAGGCGGTCACGGCCAGCCAGCGGGCCAGCGCCAAGCCCACTGGCAGCAACGCCAAGGTGGTCAGAGCCGCCAGGGTCAGCGAAACGTGAAGGGCAGACCAATCCATGGGGTGAGTTTTGAAGGCTGAGCTGAAATGTGGGGTGGTGGGCTGGATTATTGCGGCAAGGCGTAGCCGTGCCGCACAAACACCGCCTGCGCAGGCGCGCTGAGCAAAAACCGGTGCCAGTCTGCCGCCGCCGCACCCGCGCCCTTGAGCAGCACCATGCTCTGGTGCAAGGGGGCATGCAAGTCAGCGGGCAAGGGCAAGACCTGCAAGCTGGGGGCGATCTCGGGGGCCTGGGCCAGCGCCAATGCGGTGATGCCCGCCTGCGCCGCGCCCGTGGCGACAAACTGGGTGGCCTGACCAATGTGGTCGCCCAGCACTTTCTGGTGCGCAGGCAGCGACCCGACGCCTGCGCGCTGTAAAGCCTCAACCGCCGCCACGCCATAAGGGGCCAACGCCGGGTTGGCGATGGCGAATTTGTCGCCCAGCTTCATCGCACGCACCACGGCTGCCAAGCCTTGGGCCAGCGGCATTGTTGAATTTTTAGGCACAACGAGCGCCAAACGACCCGTGGCGTAGCGCTGCCCGGCGTCCACCGTGCGGCTTGCTTTGACCAGTTCGGCCACCCACACCTCGTCGGCCGAGATGAATTGCGCCACCGGCAAGCCCTGCAAGATCTGCCGCGCCAGGTTGCCCGATGCGCCCAGATTCACATCCACCTGAACGCCTGTTTGTTGCCTGTATTGGCTTGTCAGGTCAGCCAGCACAAACTTCAAGTTGCTGGCGGCGGCAATTTTGACGCGCACTGGCGCTTGTGCATGGGTCTCACAAGCTGCCATCAAAGGCGCCGCCCATACCGCCATCATCCACTGACGCCTGCGGGCACTGAATGCACCGCCCGTCAGGATGCGCATAACGTCATGCATCTTTTGCATAGATTTAAAGGGGTTTTCGAACAAGCTGACAGGCACAAAACAAGCAGTCTCCCTAAAATCGAGACCCGCCAGTTACCGCGTGGTTACAGCCGTTCTTTTTGTACGGCAACAGCCCTCAGTATCTCAGCCCCTCAGCCGTTTTTTCAAAGTCCCTGTTCAGGGATTTTGAAAAAACGATTTTTAAACTTGGAGCTAGTCATGAACTCACCCGTGATGCAGGGCCTGAACCTGAACACCCCTGCGTATGTCAAAAACGCCAAACTGATCGCATGGGTCGCCGAGATGGCCGCCCTGTGCAAGCCCGCCAACATCTATTGGTGCGACGGCTCCCAAGAAGAATATGACCGCCTCTGCGCCGAACTGGTGGCCGCAGGCACCTTCAAAAAGCTCAACCCCGCCAAGCGCGCCAACTCTTTCCTGGCTTGGTCTGACCCGTCCGACGTCGCCCGCGTAGAAGACCGCACCTACATCTGCTCGGCCAAAAAGGAAGACGCTGGCCCGACCAACAACTGGATGGAACCCGCGCAAATGCGCGCCACCCTGAACCCCTTGTTTGACGGTTGCATGGCTGGCCGCACCATGTACGTGGTGCCTTTCTCGATGGGCCCCTTGGGCTCGCACATCAGCCACATCGGTATCGAGTTGAGCGACAGTGCTTATGTCGCAGTCAGCCAGAAAGTCATGACCCGCATGGGCAAGGCTGTATTCGACGTTTTGGGAACTGACGGCGATTTCGTTCCTTGCGTGCACACCGTGGGTGCACCGTTGGCAGCCGGCGAAAAAGACAAGACTTCTTGGCCTTGCAACCCCAGCATCAAATACATCGTTCACTACCCCGAGACACGCGAGATCTGGTCTTATGGTTCGGGCTACGGTGGCAACGCGCTGCTGGGCAAGAAGTGTTTCGCTTTGCGCATCGCCTCCAACATGGGCCGCGAGCAAGGCTGGCTGGCCGAGCACATGCTGATCTTGGGCGTGACCAACCCCCAGGGCAAGAAGTACCACGTCGCAGCCGCTTTCCCCAGCGCCTGCGGCAAGACCAACTTCTCCATGCTGGTGCCGCCCGCGGCGTTTGACGGCTGGAAAGTCACCACCATTGGCGACGACATCGCCTGGGTCAAGCCCCACACCGACGGCAAGATGTACGCCATCAACCCCGAAGCGGGTTACTTTGGCGTGGCCCCCGGCACCAACATGAAGACCAACCCCAACTGCATGTTGAGTCTGAACAAGGACGTGATCTTCACCAACGTAGCCCTGACCGACGACGGCGACGTGTGGTGGGAAGGCATGGAAAAGGACACCGGCAAGTTGCCCGACCATTTGATCGACTGGCAAGGCAAAGACTGGACCCCCCAGATCGCCAAAGAAACCGGCGCCAAAGCCGCTCACCCCAATGCCCGCTTCACCGTGGCCGCGACCAACAACCCGGCTCTGGACCCCGCTTGGGACGACGCTGCTGGCGTGCCAATCGATGCCTTCATGTTCGGTGGCCGCCGCTCAAGCACCGTGCCCCTCGTCACCGAAGCGCGGAGCTGGCAGGAGGGCGTGTACATGGCCGCGACCATGGGCTCCGAGACGACTGCGGCTGCCTTTGGCGCACAAGGCGTGGTCCGCCGTGATCCGTTCGCCATGCTGCCTTTCTGTGGCTACAACATGAGCGACTACTTCCAGCACTGGCTCAACACCGGGGCCAAAGCCACCGCGGCTGGCCACAAACTGCCCGCCATGTACTGCGTCAACTGGTTCCGCAAAGGCGAAGACGGCTCGTTTGTCTGGCCCGGCTATGGCGACAACATGCGCGTGCTCAAGTGGATGATCGACCGCTTGGAGGGCAAAGCCCAGGGCGAAGAAACCATGTTTGGCATTGCGCCCACTTACGCTGAAATCAACTGGAACGGCATCGCGTTCAGCGCGGAGCAGTTCAAGTCGGTCACCAACATCGACAAAGCCTCTTGGCAGGCCGAGTTCAAACTGCACGACGAGCACTTTGCCCAGCTGAGTTACCACCTGCCCAAAGCCTTGCTGGACACCAAAGCCGCTTTGCAAGCGCGTCTGGCTTAAAGATCAGGCTCTGCGCCCATCCGGCGCCGAGAACTCCAACCGCCCCGGCCGCAAACCGGGGCGGTTTTTTCATTTCAGAAGACTGGCTGCATCACTGCCGGAAATAAAACTCACCAATCGCTTGGTCATACAAGGCTGGCGTTTGCTCGTGCCCGACCGAACGGGCCAAACGAACCACCTCATTGCGAACATTGCGCAAGACACGGTCCACCGAGAGACCCGGCTTGATCATTTCTTTGACAAAAATCCGAGTGAAAAGGCCATTCTTCTCTTTGTCGTTGTCACCCAATCGGTCGAGCGCCTGCTGGCCAGAGCCCGCTGAGAACATGATCATCTGACCGGTCGCAGCCGAAGTGGGTGCCAAGCCTCGTCCACCGATGGCGCGGCCTTTGCTCTTAAACGGGTTGTCGCGGCAAGCATCGATCACGGCCAAGGCAAATTTGGTTTTTTTCTCTTCCAAGTCATCGAGCACCTTTTGCAGCAAGATGGCATCGTCCTTGACTTGGTCTTCCTGGTCACCTTGCACGTCAGTGGGCAACAAATAATTGGCATTGCCCAGTTGCACACCATGACCGGCGTAGAAGAACAGCACCTCATCGCCACCACTCAAATTTTGGCGGAAGTCCCGAATGGCTTGTTTGAACCTTTTCTCATCCAAGTTCAGGTGCTTGAACACCTTGTAGCCCACAGCCTCCAAAGACTTGGCCATGGCGTCTGCATCGGCACCTGCGTTGTTGAGTTTGGGCACATGGGTGTACAGGTCGTTGCCAATCACCAAGGCCTTGCGGTTGGCATAGGTCACAGGTTCACGAGGTTTGGCTGGCGGCTCAGGCGTTGCGGCCGCCACCTCCTTGGCTTTTGCTGCTGCAGCAGCGGCTGCATTTTCTTGCTGGAGCTTTGCCAGCATCTGCGTCATGGCTTCCAGCTGCTGTGCCATCTTGCGCTTTTCCTCATCCATGGCGCGACGCTCTTGTTCCAGCTTGAGCTGGGCAGAGTTGTCAACGACCACCACGGGAGCAGGTACGGGAGCAGGCTTGGTGACGGCCACAGGAGCACGCGCGGGCGAAGGAACGGGTTTGACCGTGTCAACAGCAACCACCACGGGCGCGGACGTGGGGGGTTTGGCGACAGGTCGATTACTGCCAGCCGTCTCCATTTCACGCAGAAGCTCCTGCGTGCGCCGTTCATGCGCTTGGTCAATCGTCTCTTCGTTGGCACTTTGAATAGCAGGCGTAGCCGCTGCAATTCTGGTCTCTGAAGGTGCCGCTGGTGTCTGCCCCTCCGTGTTAACAGGATAAGCAAGCGCCATGATGGGCTGAGGCTTCTTGTTGAAGTAGCTTTGTTGCATGGACTCGATGTAAATCGAATTCCAACCGGACAATATTTGATGTTCAGCCAACACTTGGCCAGCTTTGAAATCATCTCTGAATTTGCCTGCCGTGATCCCCTTGGGCGGCAACACAAACGCCTCAATTTGAAGTTTTTTTCCATTGAATTGCTGAATGGACAACTCCACTAAAAAAATGCTGGATCTTCGTCCACCCAATTTTTCAGGCAACCCTTCAACGGCACCACTCCACCATTTTTTATCATTTGGATTGGCCCAATCGAGTGGTCTCCAAGTGTCAAAATTAAACGCAAATGCTCTAGAGCATTTGTTCAATGTTTGACTGCTCAAAGTTCCATGCTCGTTGACCATGAATTGGGCTTTGCTCTGGGATAAGCACGTCGTATTCCCCCAGCGCCCCGAAGTCGTTGTCTGTCGAACCACCAAGAATGGCACCTTGGCATCGGCTTGCTGATTTTTGAGTGTGTAAACCTCCCAGTTTGTCCCGGGATAATCCAGCGCACTGACTTGTGTTGCCTCCCAAACCCCTTCTGGCAAAGCCACACTGGCACCCGACCCCATGGGCAAGAAGTCCTTGTACACGGAGCCCTTGACAGGCTGGGCCACAGCAGGAAGAGCCAAACAAGCCATCAGCCCAAGGAACACCCAGAGCAAACGCAGCATGAATTTGAACGTCAAATTGAAGTGGGTGCAAACAGCTTTCCTGGCGCAGCGAATGGTCGACATGTTTTTTTCCTGAAATCTCTTGGCCTTCATGGCTGGGCAGACTTGGCTCAATGCGTCTGCGCAACAACCATACCAATTGTTACACTGATGGTCCGGTATACACCACACCATTGCGGGAAACACCCAACATGCGCTCCATTTTCTCGACTCCGGTCATGGCCCTGATGCTGACGCTTTTGTCCTGGGGAGCCGTGGCTCAGACGCCATTGATCACGGAAGCTGAATCGCAGACCCCCAATCTGCAAGTGCCCACCACACGTGCCATCACGCGAGGCCCAGGCATCAGCTTGTTGTCGCCAACAGAGGTGGCCAGTAAATCTTTCGCATTCAAAATGAATTTTGAACCCAGAGGCGGTGCCAAAATCGACCCCGCATCCATCAAATTTGAATACTTAAAGCAGCCCGTTGTCGATCTGACGGCCCGCTTCAAAACTGGTTTGAACGGCAACCATCTTGAGTTGCCCCAGGCGAGCGTGCCGGCTGGAACGCACCCGATCCGGGTTTCCGTGCGCGACAGCGAAGGCCGTGAAGGCAAGACCATCATCCACTTGAACGCCAAGTGAGCCACACCACCTTCAACTGCCCTTACTGCTGGAGCGATGTTCCTGTGCAGGCATCGGTGTGCAGCCACTGCACACGGGATTTGGTCCTGTTTAAACCTCTGGCGCTCCAGCTGCAATCGCTGGCCGATGAGGTCACGCAACTGAAAGCAATGGCACAGCAGCAGGTACAAACGCTCACTCAACTGCAATCACGAGACATTGAGGCGATGGCCCTGAGCTATGCGAAGACACACGACACATCACCTGAAACACCGATTGACGCCATCGCCGACACGCCGCGTCGATCGTGGCTCAATTGGGTAGTCATGGTGGTACTGACCATCGCCGTGATGGGACTTTGTCACTGGATCTTGTTGTTCGTCTATGACGCACCGCCTTTATTTCTGCGCCTTTTGACCATCACACTGCCCGCATTGACTGGCTATGGGTGTGCGCGTCGCAGTGGTTTCGGCGGGTTCATGCAATTCCTGGCCGCTTTGCTGGTGGGTGGTTTGTCGGTCGGCTTGATGCTGGGCATCACGGCCCGTATTGATGGCGTGCCCCTCTGGCCCGAGAACGCCCGAGACTGGCGCGAAACGCTGGAATACGCAGCCGCCATCGGGCTGTCATTCTTAACGGGCTATTTGACACACCACCTGATGGCTCGGTGGGCGCGCCAACAGCGCAACAAGATCAGCTTGCGGGTTTTGCTGGCGCGCGATGCATCCGGCCAATTCAAAATCACGGAAATCTCCAACCAGGTGCAAAGTCTGATCACCGCCACGGCGCCTTTGGTCTCTGCGGGGGTGGCACTCTATTCCGGACTCAAGGCCTTCACGGGCGCATGAGCTGATCTCATTTGACTGCGCTTTCTCATGAAGAAAAATACCTCACTCTTGCTGGCCTTGGCCTTGTTCACGGCATGGCCCGCACAATCTCAGACTCAGACGCCGGCTTTGCGTTCTGCGCTGGTCATTGGCTTGAGTCAATACAACCCAAGCACCGGTGCTGCCACGCTGGAAGGTGTGCCACACGACGTGGAAAGCGCCAAACGCATGGCCATGGCCATGGGCATTCCCGGCAACCAGATCCGTTTGGTGCAAAACCAAAACGCCACCAAAGAAAACATCCTCAAGGAAATTCGGCAATTGGGTGAACGCACACGCGATGGGGGGCGCACGTTCATTTACTTCTCTGGACACGGCACCCGGTATTGGGACCCGACGGTCAACGGATGCGTCGAGGGCCTGCTGACCCACGATGGTCAAGCCATCACCAACGCCGAATTGGCTCAGGCCACACAAAAAATCACCTCGGGTGCAGACAAAGTCATCACCATGATCGATGCCTGTCACTCCGGCGGCGTGACCTCCAGCAAAGCCGCCACGCGGTCGATCGGCGGCATTGAATTCAAACCCAAATTCACGTTCAAAGCCAGCAGCGCGGCCGATGCCTGCAGCCAACCCTCGAATCTGAAAACCCGAAGCCTGCTGGGGGAGACCACACGCTTGGGTGCCTTGCAGGAAAACGTGGTTCAGATCACGTCTTCACGGCCGGATGAGGTCAGCTTTGACGAGCCGGGCAAAGGTGGCCTGGCGACCCAAGGTGTGCGGGACTGTCTGCTCGGCAAAGCTGTTGACAAAGACGGCTCGGGTGCCGTCTCCCTCGCAGAAATCCAGCAATGCGCTCAAGCCTTCATCGACTTGCGGCTCAAAGGTGTGAAAGACCTGACGCCACACCATGTGTCGGTTTCGGGCAATCGGAACCTGATTCCTGTGGCTTTGCAGCGCCCCGCCCCAGCGCAGGTGGCCGCACCAGCACTTGCACAAACGCCTACACCAGCAACTCAGCCCGCACCGCCTGTTGCAGCAACACCAACGCCCACAGCCGCAGTGCCTGCCCCCACCCCGCCACAGCCCGTGACCACGGCGATAATGGCCGACACTGCACCGACTGCAACTTCATCAACCGCCAACGCACCGGCAACAACATCCACAAGCGCATCACGGCCACCGCCAACACCCACGGCAACTGTTGCCCAATCTACGGCAAGCCCTGCGGTTGCTGCGACACCAAGCCCAGCGCCTTCAAGCAACCCCGCACCTACACGGCCCGTTGCTGCTGCGCCAGCTGCCCAACGTCCTGAGCCCTCACCCGTCAAGCCACCCACACCACCTGTAGCCCAGCCAGCTCCAGCTCCAGCAACTGTGGCACCTGCACCTGAGCCCATGCTGGCCTCACTGGCCACATTGGCCGATATTGAACAACAACGCGATCCCCGCATCGTGCTGGATGTGAAACTGAGCAAGTCGGTGCTGAAAATTGGCAAAGATGCTTTGGACCTCACCATCAAATCCAGCCACGATGGGTACATTTACATGGTCTTGCTGGGCAGTGACCGTAAGAGCTTCTACGTGCTTTATCCCAATGGCCTGGACAAAGACAACAGGATCAAGGCGGGTCAAACACGCAAGCTGCCCCGACCAGACTGGCAACTGGAAGCGGCAGGACCTCCCGGCACTGACCACTTGTTGGTGATGGTGTCTTCAAGCCCACGGCAAATTGACCGCTTGACCATGGCCGAACCATCGGCCGCCAACCCGTTCACTTTTGCCCTGAATGAAATCGGTGGCCGCGCCGCGCTGATCAACTTTTTGGTTCACAACAAGGATGGTGAGGGCTCCGAACGCTTTGGCGCCAAACTGCTCACCCTGAAGGAAGTTCTATGAAACGGTTTACCTTGGCTTTGGCACTCATCTTGATGGGGTCATCCGCATCGGCCCAACTGGTTCAGCAGGCCTCCAAAGAAGACCTCATCGAAAAGCTCACACCCCCTGCGCCACCCACCACGCGCAGTCTTCGGAACCTGGTGCCCAAACCGGTCAATGTGGATCTGTCGATCAACTTTGACTTTGACTCCGCCCGGTTGCAGGCCAACAGCAAGCCTTTGCTGGACAACTTGGCACAGGCCATGAACAGCGAACGCCTGTCTCAGCTGAAATTCAAGGTGGAAGGCCATACAGATGCCAAAGGCAAAAACGAATACAACCAGGAATTGTCGGCACGCCGTGCATCAGCGGTGCAAGCCTACTTGTTAAGTCAAAACGTACCCGCCGAACGCCTGCAAGCCGAAGGCAAAGGGGCCAGCGAATTGCTGCTGCCCGACAAGCCGCTGGCCAGCGAAAACCGCCGTGTGCGGATCAGCCTGTTGCCATGATGCGTTGGGGCTCATGGCTGCAAACGTCCGTCCTGGCTTTGGGACTGTGCGCATCGGCCTGCCATGTGCAGGCTTTTGAGCTCGTCTCGGTCAGCGAAATGCAGGCGTCTTTGGGTGCTGCAGAACCATTGACCGCCAAAACGGTTGCCGTGCCGGGTGCGCCTCAAATTGAGATCGTGCACCCCAGACTGGACACCCCCGTGGTCTCGCCAACGGCCATCCAGTTGATGTTTGTGCCTGCGGCCTCCAGCGTTGTCCGTCCTGAGACATTCAAAGTCTTGTATGGGCGTTTGCGCATTGACATCACACAGCGCCTGATCAATGCGGCCAAGGTCACCGCCGAGGGCATCAGCGTCAAGGAAGCCAGCTTGCCCAAAGGTTCACACCGCCTTCTGATCAGCATTGAAGACCTTCAAGGTCGCCAAGGCATCAAGTCACTTGATTTCGAAATCAAATGATTTTTTTACCGACTGTTGGCGTGACACCCTGAACTGATTTGATTTTGAACACCCCTGAATCTCGCGAACGCCGAGCCCTTTGGCTCCTCTGGATCACCCCCGCCCTGTGGTCCGTCAATTACATCGTGGCACGAACTGCCCCCGGCGTGGTGGAGCCGCACATGCTGGCTCTGGGTCGATGGGCTTTGGCGGGTGTGATCCTAGCTGTGATTGCCCGCAGCGAACTTTGGCGCGAACGCCGCAGCACCTTGCAGCATGGCTGGCGCTACCTGGCGTTGGGCGCTTTGGGCATGCTCATTTGTGGCGCCTGGGTTTACGAGGGCGCACAAACCACCTCAGCCATGAACATCGCGCTGATTTATGCCGCTTCGCCCGTGCTGATCGCGCTGGGCGCTGTGGTCTGGCTTGGTGAACGGTTTTCGTGGCGACAAGGCCTGGGCGTGGTGGTCGCCATGGCTGGCGTGTTCCATGTGGTGGTCAAAGGCCAGTGGCTGGCCTTGGGCCAAGTGCAATGGGTCGCCGGTGACGGCTGGATCGTGCTGGCCATGGTGTCGTGGGCTGCTTATGCCTTGCTGCAAAAGAAGTGGCCCACGCCGCTGGGCTCCACGGCTCGCTTGGCCGCCATTTGCATGGGGGGCATGCTGGTACTGCTGCCCTTTGCCGCTTGGGAATTCGTTCAAGCCGACACACCCGCTTGGACCCCGCAGGCCACCCTTTTGGTGGTGGCCGCAGGCTTGTTGCCCGGCATTGGGGCGTATTGGGCCTATGGCTTTTGCCAAAAGGTGTTGGGGGCGAGCCGCGTGGCCGCCAGTTTGTACCTGGGGCCCTTGTATGGTGGCCTGGCCGCTTGGCTGGTGCTGGGTGAAGCCATGGGCTGGCACCACCTGATGGGCGCGGCGCTGATCTTGCCCGGGATTTATTTGGCGTCTCGGCCTTCGTCTTGAAGCGGCCAAAGGGACCCATCCCGTGGCGCATGAAAAAGGCCTCCACAAGGAGGCCTTTGTTGTGTGGGACCCGCTGGACCCTGGGTATCGGGCTTCAGATGTAATACAAGCGGTCACGCACCAATCGGGCAGCGCGGCGGGTCATCAGGTTTTCCAGATCACGGACTGGACCTTGGGTCTCACTGGCGCGGTCCATGGCCACTTGCAGGTCGCTCATCAAACGCGGGTCGGTCTGCGCCATGGACCACAAACGCTCGTCGGCTCGGCTGCGGGCCAGATGCGCAGACCAAGCGTCCAAGCCGGTCATCAGGTTTTGGGCCAAGTGGCGCGTCAGGCCGCGCAACGAAACGATGGCCAACACGGCCACGGCCCACAGCGCCAACCAAGCGGCCACCACATGGGATTCAGCCCAGTTGTCGATCATCTGATCAACACCGACGACCAGTGCGGCCACCCCTGCGGCAAGCATCAGATTCGCCAGTGTTTTGCTGGAAGTGTTGGAAGCTGCTGGTGCAGCAGAAATGGTGGGCATGGTGCCCAAAACAGATTTGGTGGTGATGTTCATTTTGTGTTCCCTTGATTTGGTTTTGTTTCCTTTGGCAATACAAATCAACAAAACCATGTCCTGAATCATAGGGTTTTTACCAGTGTTGCTCAACTTTATATTGTTAATGACCTTCATTCATAATGGTGATAGTTGAAGACCGCCCATGCCCAACCCCATCCCATCCTCGTTTCGCACCCTCGACCTGAACTTGCTGCGGGTGTTTGACGAAGTCATGGCCGAGCGCAACCTGACCCGGGCTGCGCACAACCTGGCGCTGACCCAACCGGCCGTGAGCAATGCCTTGCGCCGATTGCGTGAGGCCTTGGGCGATGAACTGGTACGCCGCCACGGCCATGGCATGGCGCCCACACCCCGGGCGCTGACCCTGTGGCCCAGCGTGCGCGAGGCTCTGCGCCAATTGCAGGCGGCCATCGTCCCCAGCGCTTTCGAACCGCAGCAGGCGAACAGCACCTTTATTCTGGCCATGGCGGACGCCACCGCCGCCGAACTCATGGGCGGGCTGGCCCGCCAGCTGGAGCTGCAGGCCCCCGGCGTGTCCTTGCGCGTGCTGCCCCTGACCACGCGCGACCCGCGCAAACTGCTGAGCGAAGACAGCGCCGACATCGCCTTGGGTTACTTTCCGGCGGTACTGGCCGACCTGACGGCACGAGCCCAATCGGGCGAAGCCATTCCCTTTGAACACCAGCGCCTGTATTCGGGCGAATACGTGTGCGTGATGCGCAAGGGCCATCCGCTGGCCAAGCGGCCCATCAGCTTGGAGGCCTATTGCGCGGCCCGGCATTTGCTGGTCAGCTTTTCCGGTCGTGCCTACGGCTTTGTGGACGAAGCCCTGGCCACCATCGGGCAGCAAAGGCGCATTGTGCTCACGGTGAACCAGTTTTTCACGGCGGGGCGGGTGGTGGTGAACTCCGATTTGCTCACGGTGCTGCCGCGCCACTTTGTCCCCACCACCGGCATGGCCCACGAACTGGTGCTGCACGACCTGCCCTTTGACGTGCCGCCCGTGCAAGTGCACGCCCTGTGGCACCGCAAACGCCATCAAGACAGCCCGCACCAATGGCTGCGCACCCAACTGCAACAAGTGGCCCGGCAGGCATTTGACAGTGATATGCCGACTGCCAATATCCCGACCCACGACACCCCAACATGAACATCCAACTCCTATCCGACCTGCACCTGGAGTCCAACCCCGACTTCGTGCCTACCCCGGCTCCGGGTGCCGATGTGCTGGTGCTCGCGGGCGACATTGGCTCTTACCAAGCGGGCTCGGC
>JBIKSF010000022.1:0-23364 GCA_044348785.1 Limnohabitans sp. | reverse complement strand
TGCCCTGCTACACGTCTCTGCAGGCGTTTATGCGCGTGAACGACACATTGGCATTCATACCCTCGGCCATTGCCGCTGCTGGAGGTTTTCAGGTGATGGATATAGACATGTCTTCCCTGAGTTTCAATGTGGTTGTGGGAAGGCATCGAAGAGCTTTGGGTAGTGCAGCCGGAGATTGGCTTGCCCGAGTGGTCGAAGAACTGGCCGCGTCGACTTAACGTGAAAGAAACGTCCCTGCGAACGAGCTGAGACCTGGCCCAGCTACGGCCGATTGCAAAGACAAACTCATCGCAGATCAGATCAGATCAGATCAGACCGGTGCTGGAACGAACCCGTGCTTGACCAGCATCTGCAGCCACCGCGGCGCATGACGCGCCACCATCAGCGCCTCGTAGTCCACGGTTTTGTCCACGTAGTGGGTGTTCTTGCTCAGCATCGCGTAGATCGTGCGCAGCATCTTGTGCGCCAGCGCCACGATGGATCGCTTGTGCCCTTTGCGTACGCTGAGCGCTTGGAACTTGTCTTTGAGTGCACAGCGACTTGTTGCCCGCAGCCTGCGCAAACTCGCACAGCAGGCGTCTAACCCAAGCGTTGCCCTTGCGAATGCGACCACTTTTGCGCTTGCCTGCTGACTCATTGTTGCCAGGACACATACCCACCCAGGATGCCAGCTTCTGGCCATCAGGGGATGCGCCTACCAGCTTGGTCACGGTGGGCTCTTTGGCCAGCACGATGCTGGCCAGTTCGTGGATGCTCAAGCTTCGGCCTCAGGCCAAAGTCTTGGGAAGTAAAAGCGCAGAGCGTGTTGGGGCACGCCCAAGCGGACCTTGCCGTAGGGGCTGTCCGATTCCAGCAGGCCGCGTTTGAGCAAGGCCGACACCTGAGCGGTGGCCAGCCGATCACCCAAACCCAGCATGGCCTTGAAGTCGGCGCGGTCCAGTTCGGTTTGTGCGGCGAACAGGTAGTGCAAAGCCCGAAGCGATGTGCTTCGCACGCCCCCGCCGACCACTTGCTCTTCATACGCCAGGCAGGCGGCCATGCGGCCTTTCATGTCCTCCAGGCTGAGCAATTCCCGCATGAAAGCCACTTGGTCGGAGCAAACGTCCAACACGTAATCCATCCACGCGATCAGGGCAGATTCGCTCAGGTTGCCACGGCCATCCAGATCCCCTGCACGGGGCTCGTCTGCGGCGGCCAGGCGTGCGTAGTAGGTCTCTTGAGTGCGTGCAAAGCCGCGCAAAGGGGACCACAGCCCATTGGTCAGGCCCATGTGGCCGAGCACCAGATGGCTGTGCAAGCGGGCGACGCGTCCATTGCCATCCAGAAAAGGGTGAATCCACGCCAGACGTTGGTGCGCTGCCGCCATCGCCAAGATTTGCATTTCGCCACGTCGCACTTGTCCATATACCTTGGACCACCGATCCATGAAGGCAGGCAATGCCGCAGCATCAGGTGCTGCGTGCCGACCCACACTCACTTGTGCGGTTCGCATGGCTCCGGGAATCAGCACTTGAATGTCTGCGCCCTTGTGTTGAATTCGGTCTTGATCGGTCAGGCGGGCAAACAGGTCCTGATGGATGTCTTGAACAGTTTGTGGCGACCAGACTTGCGCGTTGGTCCATTGCGGCCACAGGCATTCAAGTTGGTTCTCTGTGGCCATGTGGCTGAGCGCCAGACGCTGGCGGCGGGCTTTGTCGGCATCCAGTGCATAGTCGTTGCGCAGGGCTTGCTCTATTTCCAAGGGGAGGGTGTGTTGCCCTTCAATCCGGTTGGAGTAATAAGAATTCATGGCGCGCAGCATCTGGCGCAGGCTTGGCAGTGCACCGGTGGGGCACCAACTTGCCAGGCGGTCGGCATGGCGGATCAGGTCGTGAGCACGCTCCAGCAGTGGGCCCAAACGGTGTTCAGACGGAAGCAGCGGTTCCATCTGGGTGGGATGGTCATAGAGTTGGAATTTTTGCGACTTTGACATGATTCGTAAGTATATGTCGCACAATAATAATTTGTAAATCATGCGAGAATATCTGCGACTTTCAATGCGACCCTGAGTGTCGATAAAATCAGACGCCATATCGCTCATTGCTCAATGATCTGAGGGCCGCATCGCGCCTCTGAACGGCACTTATCCTCGCACTGCAATCATCCGCTCCAACACCTTTTTCAACTGGGCCACTTCGCCCAATCCGATGTCGGCCATGACCTGCGCCTCATGCGCCCGTGCCTGTGCCAGCAAGGGCGTGACCTTGCGTTGACCCGCTGCGGTGAGGCTGACCAGTGACTGGCGCTTGTCGTGCGGGGCGTCAACGCGTTTAACCCAGCCGGCTTCTGCCATGCGGCCCACCAGCTTGGTCACAGTGGGTTGCTTGGCCAGCACGATGTCGGCCAGCTCGCCCACGCTCAGTGCGTCTTTGCCCGACAGGCTGGCCATGACACGCCACTCCATCAGGGAGAGGCCACTGGCTTCGACCACGGCGTGGAATTCGCTCGAAATCAAATGGCTGGCGCGTGCCAACAAATAGGCCAGGTAGTCGTCGACAAAGCCTGCCGGGTTGCTCATGCTAGAGGCGTAGTGGTGCTGAACTGACCGCCCTGGTAGACGAGTGGGGCCGAGCCATCACTGAAGCCGCAGCGTTCTACTTCGCCCACAAAAATCACATGGTCGCCTTCTTCGTGGCGGCTACGGTTGTGGCATTCAAACCAGGCCAGAGCGCCATCCAAAATGGGCAAACCCGACTCGCCCAGCTGGTATGCGGTGTCGGCAAAGCGGTCGCCCTTGCCGAAGGCAAAACGGTTGCAGACATCCAGCTGATCGGCGGCAAGCACGTTCACCACGTAATGCGTGCCCGCATGGAACAGCGGGGCGCTGCTGGCGCCTTGCCCCAGGCTCCACAGCACCAACGGTGGTGTGAGCGACACCGAGTTGAATGAGCTGGCGGTGATGCCCACAAAGCTGCTGCTGGCCGAATCGCCCTTGTGTGCGCCTGGCGCAAACGTGGTGATGACGGTCACCCCCGTGGCAAAGCGCGACAGTGCTTGCTTGAAATGCGGCGTTTCAAAGTCTGGACTCAGCGCTTTGATGTGAGATGGGGGAGCTTGGTGCATGGTTGGATGATAGTTGAATTGCATGAATTTTCATATAAACTGATCATTCATGTCTGCAGGAAAACCGTTCAGAGCTGCAGGCCAAGGAGACAAGCATGCTGGTGGAACGAATCGAAAACAGGTGGCTCGCGGCGTTTACCCGCACCTTCACGCTGTGCAAGGTGCAGCCCGGTGAGGTGGTCGCCATTTTGGCCGAAACCCAATCACGCCGGGTCAACGTGGACTTGGCCCGCCTTGCGCTGGAGGCCATGGGCGCCACGGTGTTTGAGTTGACGCTGACCACACCACCCCTGACCGCCCCCGCGCCTGTGCGCTCCACCGGTGCCAGCGACGCGATTGGGCAGCTGGGCCCGGTGGTGGCCGCGCTGGCCCGCGCCGATATGGTGGTGGACTGCACCGTCGAGGGGCTGTTGCACGCCCCCGAGCTGCCCACCATCATGAAGGGCGTGGACGGGCACATGCCGCGCCTGTTGATGGTGTCGAACGAGCATCCCGAAATTTTGGAACGCACCGTGCCCGATCCGGCGCTCGAAGGCGTGGTGCGCTCGGCCATGAAAAAGCTCCGTGCCGCGCAACAGATGCATGTGACGTCTGCGGCGGGTACCGACCTGCGCGTGAACCTGAAGCATGGCGACAAACAAGCCGTGGTCGGCGGCGTGTGGGGTTTTTGCCCCAAGCCCGGCATGGTCTCGCACTGGCCTGCGGGCTTGGCGCTGGTGTTTCCGGCGGCGGGCAGCGTCAATGGCACGCTGGTCATGGCCCCCGGTGATGTGAACCTGACCTTCAAGCAATACCTGCGCGACACGATCCGCCTGACCATCGAGAACGACAGCGTGGTCGCCATCGAAGGGCAGGGCGTGGACGTGGACATGATGCGCGGCTACTACAAGGCCTGGGAAGACTTTGAGGGCCACCGCGCCGCCTACGCGGTCTCGCATGTGGGCTTTGGCCTGAACCCGGCCGCACGCTGGGACGCGATGGCGTTTTACGACAAGCGCGACTGCAACGGCACCGAGCTGCGGGCCTTTGCGGGCAACTTTTTGTATTCGACCGGGGCCAACGAGGTCGCGGGTCGCCACACGCTGGGGCATTTTGATCTGCCCATGCGCGGGTGCACCATCAGGTTGGACGACACGGTGGTGGTGGATGCCGGTCAGGTCGTGAGCGCGGCGCTGGCATGAGCGTGCCCGCATTCACCGACGTGGGCTTGCCCACACAGCCTGCTGTGGTGTTTCTGCACGGCGTGGGCGGTGGCAGGCAGGGCTGGGCACAGCAGCAAGCGCATGCGGCCGCACTGGGTTGGCGCAGCCTGGCCTGGGACATGTCCGGTTATGGCGACAGCGCCATGGTTACTCCCTATGACTTCGCGCACTTGGCGCAGGCCCTCTGGCAGATGCTCGACGCGGCGCACATTCACCAAGCCGTCTTGGTTGGCCACAGCATGGGGGCCATGGTCGCCTTGCAAGCCTGGACGCAAAAGCCAGAGCGCATCCCTGGTCTGCTGCTGGCTGCCAGCAGTCCGGCTTTTGGCAACAGCGATGGTGATTTCCAAAAGCAGTTTTTGGCGCAGCGCCTGGCCCCGCTGGAAGCGGGCAAAACCATGGGCGACATCGCCGACAAACTGATCCCCACCATGGCCGCACCCGGGGGTGATCAGCCCAATGTGGTCCCTGCCAGTTTGAAGTCGGCGCACCAAAGCATGTCTGCCGTGCCGCCCAACACTTACCGCGCCGCCTTGCATGCGCTGGTGCAGTTCGAGCAACGCGCCGCCTTGCCCACCATCACCGTGCCGGTGTTGTGTTTGGCCGCTGAACACGACCGCACCGCGCCGCCCACCGTGATGGAACGCATGGCGCAAAAAATCCCCGGTGCGCGCTACGCTTGTCTGGCTGGCGCAGGCCATTTGCTGCATTACGAACAGCCTGAGGCGTTCAACGACGAACTCGAAAAATTTCTGAAGGACGTGAAACCATGAGCGACGTGCAAGACCTCTCCCAGCAAACCGTCATGCCGAAAACCATGCCAATCTGTGGCGACGATTACCCCCTGACCGAGAAGCAGCAAAAGCTGATGGTGCTGGCCCGGCAACTCGGCCGCGAGAAGTTCGCCCCCCGCGCCGCGCAGCTCGACCGCGACGCGCAGTTCCCGTTTGCCAACTACGACGACATGCGTGACTCGGGCCTGCTGGCGCTGTGCGTGCCCGAAGCGCATGGCGGCCAGGGTGCCGACTACGCCACCTATGCCATGGTCTCGGCCGAGATCGGTCGCTACTGCGGCGCCACCGCGCTCACCTTCAACATGCATGTCTGCACCATGCTCTGGAGCGGCTTGTTGTCTGAAGACCTGGAGATGACCCCCGAGCAACGCGTATCACACCGCAAGCACCAGGCCACCCACTTTGCGCGGGTGGTCAAAGACGGCTCGATTTACGCGCAACCGTTTTCTGAAGGCGGCGCTGCTGCATCAGGGGCGCAACCCTTTGGCACCCTCGCCGTCAAGGTCGATGGCGGCTGGAAGATCAATGGCAAAAAAATCTTCGCATCCCTGTCGGACGCTGCCGATTACTTTGGCGTGCTGTGCACCGAGAAGAAAGAGGGTGCTGACCTCTCGCGCCGCGACACCCTGTACCTGGCCATCCCGCGCACCTCGCCGGGTTTGACGATCGAAGGCGATTGGGACCCGCTGGGCATGCGCGCCACCGTGTCGCGCAACCTGTTGTTCAAAGACGTGTTCGTGCCCGACGATGCCGCGCTCATGCCGCAGGGCCTGTACTTTCAGGCCGCCAGCCGCTGGCCGCACATGTTCATGACGCTTTCGCCCACCTACATGGGCATCGCGCAAGCAGCATACGACTTCACGGTGGCCTATTTGCGCGGCGAGATTACGGGCACGGGCCCCATCAAACGCCGCCAGTTCGCGACCAAGCAAATCGCCGTGGCCGAGATGTTCATCAAGCTCGAACAAACCCGCAACCTGTTCTTGCGCGCCATTGAAGACGCCAAGGTGGACCCGAGCAAGTCCACCCGCCTGCGCGCCTACGCCGCGCAGTACACCATCATGGAAAACGCGCAAGACATCGCCCGTTTGGCGATCCGCACCTGCGGCGGTCAGTCCATGCTCAAAAGCCTGCCGCTGGAGCGCCTGTACCGCGATGCACGCTGCGGCTCGCTCATGCTGCCCTGGACAGCCGAGCTGTGCATGGACCGCCTTGGCCGCGAAGCCCTGTACGAACCCGGCGAAAAAGACGATTGATGTTGGGCGACGAGACCAGCCCCCTCGCGGCCCGCTTTGAGCAGCTGGCGCAGGACTGCGGCACGCAGCCCGCCATGACCTTCCGGGGTGATGAGCGCAAGGCCAATCAGACGGGTGACAGCACCTTCGCCTACGACTTCGCCAAATTTTGGCGGCGCGTGGCACGCGTCACCGCGCACCTGCAGTCCACCTGGGGCATGCAGCCGGGTGACCGCGTGGCCTGGCTCGGCTTTAACCACGAGTTGCAGTTGGTCACGCTGGTGGCCTGCGCCCGTTTGGGCTTGGTTTTTTTGCCGCTCAACTTTCGCCTGGCCGTGCCCGAGTTGCAGCAGGTCATGCAAGACGCCCAGACGCGCCTGCTGGTGCACGACAGCCACCATGCCGATACAGCCCGTGCGCTGCAAGTCGCGGACCTGCAACACACCCACCACGACAGCCTGATCGCCACCGCCTCGCCTCGCGCCTTGCTGTTGCCCGTTGTGCACGGCGAGCTGCCGCTGCTGCTGGTCTACACCTCGGGCACGACGGGCGTGCCCAAGGGCGCAGTGCACACTCAAGCCGCGCTGCTGGCCAATGCCCGCGCCAGTGCTTGGGCGCACGACTTTGTGCCCGGCGACAGGGTGCTGTCCACGCTGCCCATGTTCCATGTGGGCGGCCTGTGCATCCAGACCTTGCCCGCGCTGCTGGCGGGGGTGGAGGTGGTGCTCCATCCGCGCTTTGACCCATCCGCTTGGCTGGATGAAATGCACACGAGCCGCCCCACGCTGTCGCTCTTGGTGCCCGCCACCATGCGCGCCTTGTTTGAACACCCGCGATGGGCGGACACATCGCTCGCCTGCCTGCGCGGCATCATGACCGGTTCTTCCACCGTGCCTGTGGCTTACCTCGAAACCCTGCACGCACGCGGGGTCCCCGTGGGGCAGGTCTATGGCACCACCGAAACCGGCCCCGTGTCCATCGTGTTGCGCCTGCCCGAGGCCATGGACCGCGTGGGCGCATCGGGCTGGCCGCACCCTGAAGCGCAGGTCAAACTGATCAACACCCAAGGGCAGGAAGTTGGCCCCGGTGAAACGGGCGAAGTTTGCATCCGCGCCGCCAACCTGATGCGCGGCTATTGGCGTGCCGACGGCGAACTCAACGCGGGCCTGCAGAATGGTTGGTTCCATTCCGGCGATCTGGGCCAGCGCGCCGAAGACGGCTGCATCACCATCGTGGGCCGCAGCAAAGACATGATCATCTCGGGCGGTGAAAACATCTACCCGGCCGAAATCGAAAACCAGCTCGTCACCTTGCCCGGTGTGGCCGACAACGCGGTGGTCGGCGTGGCCGATGCCCGCTGGGGCGAAGTGCTCGTGGCGGTGCTGGTGCGAACGCCGGATGCCGCAGGGCAGGCTCTGAATGCTGAAGCAGTGTTGCAACACCTGCAAAGCCGCATTGCCCGCTTCAAGTTGCCGCGCCGCGTGGTGTTCATGGACAGCCTGCCCAAGAGTGCCTTAGGCAAGGTGCAAAAGCCCGCTTTGCAGGCCCTTTTGACCGGGACAAACCCTTAAAAACAACCACTTTCTTCGCCTGCGTGACAGCGTTGTCATAGCTGCATGGCATCATCATCTGATGCATCAAAACAAGGAGATACGCATGGTTCAACTCTCACGCCATTTCACCCGCCGTCCTGTCCTGGGCATGGCAGCGGCTATTCTTTTGTCGACCACTTCTGCAGCCTGGGCGCAAACCGCCTGGCCCAACAAGCCGGTCAAGATCGTGGTGCCCTTTGCACCCGGTGGCACCACCGACATTCTGGCCCGCGCCATCGCACCGGACCTGAGCAAAGCTTTTGGCCAGCAATTCGTCATCGAAAACAAGGGCGGCGCAGGCGGCAACCTCGGGGCCGAGCAAGTGGCCAAGTCGGCAGGCGACGGCTACACCCTGCTCATGGGCACCGTGGGCACGCACGGCATCAACCGCGCCCTGTACGCCAAGTTGCCCTACGACCCCTTCAAGGACTTCGCCCCCATCACCCTCGTGGCGGGTGTGCCCAACGTGATGGTGGTCAACGCCGAAAAAGCAGCGGCCAACAAGATCAACAACGTCAAAGACTTCATCCAGTACGCCAAAGCCAACCCCGGCAAACTGAATATGGCCTCCAGCGGCAACGGCACCTCTATCCACTTGGCGGGCGAGTTGTTCAAGTCGCAAACCGGCACCTTCATGGCGCACATCCCGTACCGCGGCTCCGGCCCAGCCTTGCTCGATTTGGCGGGCGGCAGCATGGACGTGATGTTCGACAACCTGCCCTCGGCCATGCAGCTCATCAAGTCTGGCAAGCTCAAAGCCTTGGCCGTGACCAGCGCCCAGCGCTCCGCAGCCTTGCCTGAGATGCCCACGGTGGAAGAGGCTGCAGGACTCAAAGGCTTTGAAGCCAGCAGCTGGTTCGGTTTGCTGGCCCCGGCTGGCACACCCGCCGATGTGGTCAGCCGCATCCAGCAAGAAGTCGCCAAGTCACTCGCCACGCCGGCCATGAAAGAGCGTTTGGCTACTCTGGGCGCGATCCCCAGCGGTAATACGCCTGCACAGTTTGCGGCCCTGATTGATGCCGAGCACAAGAAGTGGGCCGAAGTCGTCAAGGCCTCGGGCGCCAAGGTCGACTGATGGCCTGGTTTGAAGGCTTCGAGCAGCAAACGCTCACGGTGGCGGGCTTGCCAGTCTGCTTTCGGCGTTCGGCCGATTGGGCTGCGCAAGCGCAGCTGCCTGTGCTGGTGTTGCTGCACGGCTTTCCGCAAACCCATGTCATGTGGCACCGCATCGCGCAAAACCTGCGCGGCCGTTACCGACTGGTCATGCCCGACCTGCGGGGTTACGGTGATTCATCGCATGCGGTCGGTGATGCGCAGCACCTGCACTACAGCAAACGCGCCATGGCCCAAGAGGTGGTCGGTTTGCTCGATGCCTTGGGCGTGGGTGACTTCTTTTTGTGCGGGCACGACCGTGGCGGTCGTGTGGCCCATCGGCTGGCGCTGGACCATGCCAAGCGCGTCAAGAAGTTGTGCGTGATCGACATCGCACCCACTTTTGACATGTACAGCGGTCTGTGGGGGAAAACACCCGAAGTGTCAGGCCCAGTGGCCGACCCGTACTTTGCTTTTGCGCAGGCCTATTACCACTGGTTCCACCTGACGCAACCCGCCCCCTTGCCCGAGTTCATGATCGGCGGCAACCCCAAGGCTTATCTGCACGCCAAGCTGGGCGGTTGGGGCAGCCAAGGCATGGGCTACATCGAAGCCGAAGCGCTGGCCGAGTACGAGCGTGCTTTTTGCAATCCGGCGCTCAACGACAAGGGCTGGTCAGCCGCCATTCACAGCGCGGCCGAAGACTACCGCGCCAGCGCAGGCATTGACCTGCAACACGACCGCGAAGGCCGCGAGCGCGGCGACAAAATTGTCTGTGACACGCTGGTCTTGTGGGGCAGCCGGGGTGTCGTCAACCGCATGTTCAAGCCTGTTGAGCTGTGGCAGGCGCAATGTGCAGGCCATGTGTCAGGTCAGGTCATGACCTCTGGCCACTTCATTCCCGAAGAACTGCCCGAAGGCACCAGCGACGCGCTGGCCAAGTGGATGGTGTGACGCCTGTTCTCGTCACACTCCGGTCAATTTTCTGCGACCCCGAACGTTGCTTAGCTTTACCACCCCGGGACTTGGCTTAGCTCTGTCACCCCCGACTTGATCGGGGGGCCATGCCTTCGGTAACCATGGATACCCGCATTCGCGGGTATGACAACTAACTGTCACCCCCGACTTGATCGAGGGTCCATGCCTTCGGCGATCATGGACACCCGCCTTTGCGGGTATGACAACCGTTATGTGGCATACCGGACTTGATCCGGGGGGCCATCTTCGTTGGGCCTCAAGCCCCGCAGCACTTCTTGTATTTCTTCCCACTGCCGCAGCTGCAAGCATCGTTGCGGCCCGGTGTGGCTTCTTTGATCACTTGCGCCACGCGAGGGCCGATGTTGCGCCAGATCTCGCGCAAGTCGTAGACCGCCCACAGCGCTTCGCCATAAGCGTTCAAACGGGTTTCGCTCACGCTCGGTGGGCCGTCTTCTGACAATGCAGACAAGGTGGGCACATCGGTGTCGTCTTCGGTCAAGGCAACGACCGCTTCGAGCGACAAGTCGTACCACTTGGCCGCGTCTTTGTCTTTCGGGGTGGCCCACTCGTCGGGCCAGTTTTCCACCGCGAACATGAAGCCCAGCGCCCAGACCTGTGCAAACGAAGGGATTTCGCTGTCCTCGATTTCCTCGCGCTCTTCGGGTGACAGCGAGGCGATCGCGCCACGCACGTCCATCACTTCGGGGGCGTAGGCCTTGTCGTCGTCCAGTGCTTCCACGGGGGTGTCCAGAGCCAACTTGATTTCGTCAAAGCGGCGTTGCCACATGGCCATGAACTGCTGGCGCTGGGCGTCGTCGGCAAAACTGCCGCCCTCGGCCTCATCCGGGTCGATGCCCAGCAACATGGGTACCCACTCTTCTTCAGGAATAGCGCGTCTGCTGCACACCAGCGCGGCCATGAAACCCTCACAAAACTCCCACTGCGGTGTCTCTTCAAAGCGCTCGCGCAGGTCGTCGAGGATGTTGTCCAGGGTGTCAAAGTCTTCGGCTTCCAAGCCAGCGGTCGTGTTCATGGTGTGTTCCTGAGGTCAGGCGGGGATTGTAGGTGGGTGGCTTCAGCCCCCTTACCGTTGGTTGACCAAGTGTCCGTTGACGTATTTGTGGAGCAAGCTGGCCGCTAGGGTTTGGTAGGGGATGCCCTCTTCAACTGCACGCGCTTGCAGGCTTTTCAGGTCGCGGCTTGAAATGCGAATGTTCAGGCGCTGGTCTTTTTTCAGCGTGCTTTCGGCTGTGGCCTGGTGTGCTTTGCGGCGTGTTTTCGCGTCACCAACGGGCTTGAGGGTACCCGCTTCCAGGGCCTGCAAGATGTCCAGTTCTTCGTCGTCATACATTGGCTTTTTGGTCATGACTGACTCCTGTATTGTTTGGTGGCCTTGCGGCTGGGGATGATGGTTTTGAGAAAAATCTCGGTGTCTGATTCAATGAAAGGGACGGCATAGACGTAGCCATTGACCTCCACCATGGAAATCATTTGTCCGGGATATTTGTCCTGGTTAGGGTGGAAAACTACTTCCAACTCGTTGCCAAGGCTGATTTCAAAAACAATTCGCTCAAAAGAAATGCCTCGTTCTTTGAGCAGCAACTGATTTTTTTCAAAATTCCAGTTGTAAAGTTTTGGGGCATGCATGTGTGCATTTTATGCACACATGCATGCTTGGGTCAAACAACCGTGTTTGGAGAGCGTTGATCGACCGGGTTCAACGCCACGCCGCAGCGCTCCAGGCGTTTTTTCATGCAAAGCACTTGCGCGTCTTTGCTGTGCAGGGCGGCGGTGTGCTGGACGGCCAGGTCGATGAATTTCTGGTCGTCGGTGTCTTTGCAGGCGTAGGGCGCTTTAGGTGCGTCGGGCTGCAGCTGCACATGGCGGTCAAAGTGCGCCAGCACGGTGTCGGCGGGCAGGGCTCGGGCGGTCAAGCGCTTGACGATTTGCGGGTAGGCCAGCACGCGGGCCAGCTCTTCGCGCATGGCGGCGGTGGCCAGCCACTGCGTGCTGCCGCTCTCCACGCTGGTGCGCAGTGCCTCTGCCTTGGGTTCGTCAAACACCCACAGGTCGAGCACGATGTTGGTGTCCAGCACGCGCTGCACCGGGGCTTGCGCATCTGCGGCTGCGCTCATGGCGCAGGCGTTTCGTCAGCCCCCGGTGTGTCGGCAGTGGGGGGTGCATTGCGCTTCAAGCTGCCTTTGATCATGTCAAAGCGGAACAAGCGGCATTCGATGGGGCCGTTCCACATGGGCACGCGGCGCGATTCTTTCAGGCGCATTTTGCTGGGCAGCTTTAGGTCGGGCGTGAGCATCCAGGCGCTCCAGCCGCTGTAGTTTTTCTTCCAGTGGCTGGCCAGTTGGGAGAAGAAGTCGCCGCCGTCGTCGGTTTGCGCAGTTTCGCGGTGGTGGCTTTGGTCGGCAGCTCGGGAGCTGGAACGTGCTTCAGACAATGCCCCGGGTTGGAAGCTGTCACGCCCACGCCCAGCGACACCGGCCGCCGCAATGCGTTCGCCATAAGGCGGGTTGAGCAGCATCACGCCAGGTGTTTCGCTGGGTGGCATGCGTTGCAGCGCATCACCGCCTCGGAACTCGATCACACCCGACACACCTGCGCGTTCGGCGTTGCGCTCGGCAAAGTCGACCATGCGGAACGCCACATCGCTGCCAAAAACCGGCGCGGTGGGCTCGTGTTCCAGGTCGCGGGCTTCTTCGATCAGGCCTTGCCAAACGTGGTTCTGGAAGGGCAGCAATTTCTCGAAACCAAAGCGCCTTTGTAAACCTGGCGCAATACCGCAGGCGATTTGCGCTGCTTCGATCGGGATGGTGCCGCTGCCGCAGCAGGGGTCGTACAGCGGGACGGTGGCGTCCCAGCCGCTGGCCGCGATCATGGCGGCGGCCAGGGTTTCCTTCAAAGGCGCGTCGCCCTTGTCGGTGCGCCAGCCGCGCTTGAACAGGGGCTCGCCCGAGGTGTCGATGTAGAGCGTGGCCGTTTCGGGCGTCAGGTGCGCGTAGATGCGCACATCGGGCCAGCTGGTGTCGACGCTGGGGCGCTCACCGCGTTTGGCGCGAAAGCGGTCGGCCACCGCGTCTTTGATTTTGAGGGCCGCAAAGTTCAGGCTGGTCAGCGGGCTGTGCTGGGCGGTGATGTCGATCTTGAAAGTCTGTTTGGGGGTGAACCAGATTTCCCAAGCCACTTCGCTGGCGGCGTTGTAGAGGTCGTTTTCGTTGCGGTAGTCGGTGACCGACAGCTGCACCAGCACGCGCTGCGTCAAGCGGCTGTGCAGGTTGATGCGCATGGCATCGCGCCACGAGGCACGGGCCATCACGCCGCCGCGGCCCGTCATCAGGTCGTGGCCCGTGAGGCCCGTGATGGCGTGCACTTCGTCGGCCAAAAAGCCCTCAACGCCAGCGGCGCAGGGCATGAACAGGTTCAATGAATTCACTCAAATACTCTCAAAGGGTTTTGCGCAGGTTCGCAGGCGCGATCTTCAGGGCTTCGCGGTACTTGGCCACCGTGCGGCGCGCGCAGTCGATGCCTTGCTCTTTCAGCATTTCGGAAATCTGGTTGTCCGACAGGGGCTTGGCGGGTTTTTCGGCCGCGACAAACTGCTTGATGAGCGCCCGCACGGCGGTGCTCGACGCCGCGCTGCCGCTGTCGGTGCCCAGGCCCGAGCCAAAGAAATACTTCAGCTCAAAGGTGCCTTGCGGCGTGGACATGTACTTGGCGGTGGTCACGCGGCTGATGGTGGACTCGTGCATGCCCAGCTCGTCGGCAATCTCGCGCAGCACCAGTGGGCGCATGGCCAGCTCGCCGTGCGTCAAAAAGTTCTTCTGCCGCTCCACGATGGCCGTCGACACGCGCAAGATGGTGTCAAAGCGTTGCTGGATGTTCTTGATGAACCAGCGCGCTTCTTGCAGGCGCTGCTGCAAGCCCGCATGGTTGTCGCCTTTGCCGCCGCGCAAAGCGTTGGCATAGATGTCGTGCACCCGCAGCTTGGGCATCACGTCGGGGTTGAGCTGGATGCGAAATTTGGGCGTGGCCGTCTTGCTGGTGTTCACCACCAACACATCGGGGATGATGATGTTTTGCTCGGCCTGTACAAAGGGGCGGCCAGGCTTCGGTTCAAGCCTTGCGATGAAGGGGATGGCGGCTTTGACGATGGCTTCGTCCAGACCACAGGCCACGGCCAGGCGCTTGTAGTCGCGTTTGGCCAACATCTCCAAGGGCTGGGCGCAAACGGCCAAAGCGGCTTGGGCCACGTCATCTTCAGGATCGTCTTTGAGCCAGGCTTTGATCTGGATGCGCAGACATTCGGCCAAGTCGCGAGCGCCCACGCCCACGGGTTCAAGCGACTGCAACAAGCCCAGTGCCACGGTGAAACGGTGCACCAGCTCGTCGATCTGTTCATAGTCGTCGCTGCCGGCCAAGCTGGCCGCCAACTCGGGCAGGGTGTCGGTCAGGTAGCCGTCATCGTTGAGCGACTCGATCAGAAAGCGCAGCGCGGCGCGGTCCACTTCGGACAGACGCAGCGACAGTGCCTGGCGGTGCAAAAAGTCGGTCAGGGACCCGCTGCTGCGGGCCAGATCGATGGCGTCTGCGGTTTCTTCGCCGTTGTTTTGGCGAGGGGTGGCGTCGCCGCCCCATTCGCTGTCGTCGGGGCGCATGTCTACGCTCCCGTCGCCGTCCCAACTTTCGGCCACATCGGTCACGGCTTCGTCACGGGTTTCGCTGGCGCTGTCGTCGCTGCTGCTCGATGTGCTGGCGCTTTCGCTGACCCGGTCGCCCAAACTGACATGGGTGTCGGCCTGTTCCAAGCCAAAGGCCTCGGCCGTGGCCTCTTCTTCGGTGCGCTCCAAAAACGGGTTGTCGTCCAGCATCTGGTCGACCTCTTGCGACAGCTCCAGCGTGGACAGCTGCAGCAGGCGGATCGATTGTTGCAACTGGGGCGTGAGCGCCAGGTGCTGGGACATGCGAAGCGACAGGCCGGGTTTCATGGCTGTGCGCTCAGGTTGCGGACGCGTGGGGTGTTCATCACATCCTGAAGTGTTCGCCCAGGTACACCCGGCGCACATCAGCGTTGGTCACGATCTCGTCGGGTGTGCCTTCAGCCAGCACGCGGCCTTCGCTGATGATGTAGGCGTGGTCGCAAATGCCCAAGGTTTCGCGCACGTTGTGGTCGGTGATGAGCACGCCAATGCCACGCTGTTTGAGGAAGGCAATGATGCGCTGAATCTCGATCACGGCAATCGGGTCGATACCGGCAAAGGGCTCATCGAGCAAAATGAAGCGCGGGTTGGTGGCCAAGGCGCGGGCAATCTCCACGCGGCGACGTTCACCGCCCGACAGCGCCACCGCAGGCGAGTCGCGCAGGTGCTCGACCCGCAAATCGCCCAGCAATTCGGTCAGGCTTTTTTCGATGTCGGCGGATGACAAGCCTTGGCCTTGGTCGTTGGTTTGCAGTTCCAAAATGGCGCGCACGTTCTCGGCCACCGTGAGCTTGCGGAAGATGGACGCTTCTTGCGGCAGGTAGGACAAGCCCATGCGCGAGCGCTTGTGGATGGGCATGCGGGTGACGTCTTCGCCGTCGATCAGGATCTGCCCGCCATCGCTCCGCACCAGGCCGACGATCATGTAAAACGAGGTGGTTTTGCCTGCGCCGTTGGGGCCGAGCAGACCGACGACTTCGCCTTTGTCCACTTGCACCGACACGTCATGCACCACTTTGCGGCTGCCATAGGCTTTTTGCAGGTGGTGGGCTTCCAGTCGACTGGTGACCACAGGTTCGCTCATGGCTTGGTGCCCTCACGGGTGCCGGGGCTGACCCGCAGCGCCGGGATGGGCGTTGATGGTGCAACTGGCGCGGTGGCTGGATTGGTTTTTCGGGGGGTGAGCACCGCCCGCACGCGTTGGTCACGGGGGTCTGTGGCTTTGGCGCCAGCGGCGGGGCGGTCCACGGTCATCACTTCGGTGGTGTTGTTGAACACGATTTTCTCGCCGTTGATCTGATCGGCAAGCACCGTGCCACGCAAAATTCGCACTTCGGCCCGCTTGATCAAGGTAACCACATCAGCTTGGCTGTCGTAAATGGCCATTTCGCCTTCACCTTCGGTGAATTCATCCACCCCCTCACGCTTTTGGCGGAAGAACACCCGCTCATTGGGGGCTGCCCAGACGTGTGCGATTTGTTGGCCTTCTTTGTCTTGTTGCACTTCCATGCGTGCGCCGCGCAGCACCATCGTGCCTTTGAAGGCCACCACTTGGCCCGTGAAGATGGTGAGCAATTTGCTCTCATCGTGGCGCATGGCGTCGGCCTCAATGAGCATGGGTTTGTCCCGGTCGGCTTTCTCGGCCCAAGCAGGCATGCTGAACAAGCTCAACCCTGAGGCGAGGAGGCCGATGATGCGGAGGGTTTTCATTTGGGGCATGAATCTTGCTGAGAACGGATTTTGATTGTAGGCGCAAGCCAGGGTGTATCGGCGTCGGGCGAGGGCTTGTGGCATAAAAAAACCCGCTCAGACCGGGGTCTGGCGGGCTGGTTCTGCGGCAGGACCCCGTTGGGCCTGCGGCCTCAGCTTTGTTTTTTGGCAGGGGCCGAGTTGCCAGGGTTATTGCGTGACTGGGCGACCAGGGATTCCGCAACTTTGAGGGCGCGGTCCATGCTGCCTGCCAGGGTTCCATCGATGTAGTAACGCCCAGCCACGCCCAGCGAGGGAACACCTTCGACCTTGAAATCGTTTTGAAGTTGCACCGCCCGCTTGAGCTTGGTGGCCACACCAAAAGATTTGTAAACCTCGTTGAACTTGACTTTGTCCACGCCTTGCTTTTCTGCCCAGGCCAAAACGCTGGCGTCGGTGTTGAGCATCAACTTCTCGACATGGATCGCGGCAAACACCTTGGGGTGCAGCGTTTCCATCAGGTTCATGGCTTCGATCGTGAAATACAGGCGCTGCTGAGGGGCAAAGTCGTCGCGGAAAGACACGGGGATGCGGCGGACCACGACGTCTTTCGGGGCATTTTTGGCCCATTGTGCAAAGCTGGGCTCAAACATATTGCAGTGCGGGCAGCTGTACCAGAAGAACTCGATGACCTCGATCTTGCCTGCACCGGCCTCGGTGGCGATGGGGCGCTCCAGAGTCAAAAAGTCCTTGCCAGACTTGAACAGGGCGGCCTGAGCCCAGGCCACAGGGGCGCTTAGCCAAGCGCTGGCAGTCAGCAGGGCAGAAGAAAAGAGGCGGCGTTTCATGGTCATGCTCCAAATGAAGGGGGGCGGGTTCAGCGCTGAACTCGCACCAAGGTGTTGTCGATGCCGCTGCCTTCCAGGCGCGTACGGATACGTTCTGCGGCGGCTTTGTCTGGAAACGGCCCCAAGCGTACGCGATACACCGTGCGTCCGGCTTGATCACGCTCAGAAACCTTGGCGTCCAGACCCATTAAGGCCAACTTGGCTTTTTGGGCGTCGGCATCGTTGCTGGTCCGGTAGGCCCCCACCTGGATCACGTAGTCAAAGGGGTCGGCGGCATTGGCTGGCGCAGCGGGGGTGCTCAGCCCGGATTTGGACTTGGCCAAATCACCCAGCGGATCGGCGGTGACGGCCGGGCGTGGTTCGGCTTTGGGCGCTTCTGGGGCGCTTTTGCCCACAGTGCCAGGGGCCGTTTTATCGGTCCCTGCGTCAGACGCGGAGGGTGCGGCTGGGGCTGGGGCTTCGGCAGGTGGCTTGGGTTGGAACACGCTGTTCGGGTTCCAGTCCTTGTTCTTTTCAGTTTCCTGCACGTCCTGGTCGTTGGTGCGGGGCTGGTTCTTGTTGGAGAACGGCGTGGGCACCTTGGTCACATAAATGGCCACGGCCAAGGCCACGCCCAGGCCCAACACCAAACCGATGATGAAGCCCAGAAAAGTACCGCCGCGTTGGCTGTGGAGTTGCATAACCCGTCCCTTTACATTTTTTGCGGGGCCGACACGCCCAGCACTTTGAGGCCGTTGCGCAGCACCTGCGCGGTGGCCGCGACCAGCGCCAGACGCGCTTTTTTGACCGCTTCGTCGTCCACCAAAATGCGCTCGGCATCGTAGTAGCTGTGGTACTGCGAAGCTAGGTCGCGCAAATAAAAGGTGACGTCGTGCGGCGCAAAGTCGGTGGCGGCCGAGGTCAGCATCTCGGGGTATTTGGCGAGGGCCAACATCAGCGCATGGGCCTGTGGGCTTTGCAGCGGCGATAGGTCGGCGTTGGTCAGCGTGGCCTTGTCGCCGCCCCAAGCGGCCAGCACCGAACAAATGCGGGCGTGGGCGTATTGCACGTAGTACACGGGGTTGTCGTTGTTCTGGGCCAACGCCAGGTCGATGTCGAAGATGTATTCGGTGTCCGGCTTGCGCGAGAGCAAAAAGAAACGCACCGCGTCCTTGCTGGTCCACTCGATCAGGTCGCGCAGCGTGACATAGCTGCCCGCCCGCTTGGAGATCTTGACCTCTTCACCGCCGCGCATCACGCGCACCATGGTGTGCAGCACGTAGTCGGGGTAGCCCTCGGGTATGCCGACATTGGCTGCCTGCAGGCCTGCACGCACCCGGGCAATGGTGCCGTGATGGTCAGTGCCCTGGATGTTCACCACGCGCGTGAAACCGCGCTCCCATTTGGCGATGTGGTACGCCACATCGGGCACAAAGTAGGTGTAGGTGCCGTCGCCCTTGCGCATCACGCGGTCTTTGTCGTCACCGTAGTCGGTGGATTTCAACCACAGCGCGCCGTCTTGCTCGTAGGTCTTGCCTGCGTCCTTGAGCTTTTGCACCGCCGCATCCACCTTGCCGCTGGTGTACAGGCTGGACTCGAGGTAATAGTTGTCGAACTTGACGTCGAAGGCCTTCAAGTCCAGGTCTTGCTCGTGGCGCAAATAGGCCACGGCGAACTGGCGCATGCCGTCCAAGTCGTTCACATCGCCGCTGGCGGTGAACTCGCGGTCATCGGACTTGACGGTTTTCTTGGCCAAAAAGTCGTTGGCGATGTCCTGGATGTAGTCGCCGTTGTAAAACGCTTTGCTTTCGGGGTTCTCGGGGTCGGTGGGCCAAGAGGCATCACCGGGTTTGACGCCCACGGCACGCATGTGCGTGCTCTTGGCCAGGGTGCCGATCTGCACGCCGGCGTCGTTGTAATAAAACTCGCGGTAGACCTGCTGGCCTTGTGTGGTCAGCAAATTGCAAATCGCGTCGCCCAAAGCCGCTTGGCGGCCATGGCCCACATGCAAAGGGCCGGTGGGGTTGGCCGAGACGAACTCGACCAGCACTTTGTTCGGCTGGGCAGGTTGATCGCCAAAGCACTCGGCCGCTTGCAGTACTTCGTGCACCACGGCCTGTTTGGCCGCGTCTTTAAGGCGGATGTTGATGAAGCCGGGGCCTGCGATTTCGATGGCGTCGACCCAGCGCTCGAAGGCGGGGGTGGCCAGCAAGGCGCTGCGCAGGGTTTCGGACAGTTGACGGGGATTTTGCTTAAGTGCTTTGGCCAGTTGCATCGCAGCGGTGCAGGCCAGGTCGCCATGGGCAGCGACTTTGGGCGATTCGAAGGCCGCACGCGCACCCGCGCCGGTTTGGAGTTTTTCAAGCTCGGCGGCCAGGGCCGTGAGCAAATGTTGTTTGGCAGAAAGCATAGGGCACGATTTTACGGGCCTGGGGCTGCAGGCTGGGGTTTGCTTGGCGGGCGGGTGAATTTTGTGTGTGGAATTGACAGTGGGCCACACCCTGGTTCGGCCAGACGCAGTGGTAACGCGGTCAAGCTGGGCTTTTTTGCCAGTAACCAGGCTGAGCGTAGTGGTGTTTGAGGTAATCGATCCACAGCCTCACGCGCAGCGGCAAGTGCTTGCGCTGCGGAAACACCACGTAAATGCCGTTGGGCGGCGCGGCAAAGTCTTCCAGCACAGCCACCAACTGACCGGAGCGGATTTCGCCCTCCACTTCCCAGGTACTGCGCCAAGCGATGCCGTAACCGGCCAGGCACCAGTCGTGCAGTACTTGCCCGTCCGAGCAGTCGAGCGGGCCACCTGGGCGCAGGTGCACCACCTCGTGCCCGCCGTCCGTGGGGTTGCGAAAGGCCCAGCCCCGGGTTTGCGAGGCGTCGCTCGACAAAGTCAAGCAGTCGTGTTGCAGCAAGTCGGATGGCTGAGCAGGCGTGCCGCGCCGAGCGAGATAAGCCGGGGTGGCCACGCACAGGCGGCGGTTGTCGGCCATGCGCACGCTCACCAGCGAGCTGTCGGGCAGGTCGCCCACCCGCACAGCGCAGTCAAAACCCTCGGCGGCCAAGTCCACCACGCGGTCGCTCAAATTGAGGGATATCGACACATCGGGGTGCAGTTCGCGAAAACGCGGCACCAAGGGGGCCACATGGCGACGCCCGAACCCGGCCGGTGCGGTGATGCGCAAATGCCCACTGGCTTTGACGCCACCCGCTGACACGCTGGCTTCGGCATTGGCCACATCCGAGAGCAAGCGCTGACAATCTTCCAGAAAGGCGCTGCCTTCGTGGGTCAGGGTGATGCGCCGTGTGGTGCGCACCAGCAGCTTGACGCCCAGACTTTCTTCCAGCGCATCGAGCCTGCGGCCGATGATGGCCGGGGCCACGCCTTCCGCCCGAGCCGCAGCGGTCAGGCTGCCCTTGGTGGCAACCGAGACAAAGGTTTCGAAGGCTTTGAGCTTGTCCATGTGGGCTGATTATGCGGGTTCAAGGTTGCAATGCAGCCTCCCTGCCTGGTGATTGGGGTGCAAAGTTGGATGCTTCGCCGGGGTTTTTGTGGGAGCGCAACCCCGTGCGCGAATGCTGGCGGGCTGTGGCAGGCCCATCAAGCCCAACCCTTGGGTAGACCCGCCTCGGGCGTCATGCCATACAGCGGCTCGCCAGGCAGCCCGGCTTTGAGGGGTTCGCGGGCGGCCATGAGCCGGTTCAGGTCAACCCCTGTGGACACACCCATGGCTTCGAACATGAACACCAGGTCTTCGGTCACCACATTGCCCGAAGCCCCCGGCGCGTATGGGCAGCCGCCAAGGCCGCCGAGCGAGCTGTCAAAGGTGCGCACGCCCGCCTCGTAAGCGGCCAAGGCATTGGCGAGGCCCAGGCCCCGGGTGTTGTGCAGGTGGGCGGCACCTGTGAGGGGTCCGATCTCCTGGAACATGCGCTTGAACAATCGGCTCACCTGCGCCGGGTTGCCCATGCCGGTGGTGTCCGACAGCCCGATTTCGTCCACGCCCGCCTCGGCCAGCCAATGGGCCAGGCGCAGCACATCGTCCTCAGGCACCAAGCCCTGCAAGGTGCAGCCAAAGGCGGTGGACATGCCGACTTCGACCGGCACGTCGGGCGCGATCTCGTCGCGCAGGCGCAAGACGGCCCGCACCTCGTCGACCATGGCTTCAGGGGTTTTGCGCACATTGGCCATGGAATGCGCGGGGCTGGCCGACACGGGCAGGGTGAGCTTTTGGGCGCCCGCCGCCAGAGCGGCCTGCGCGCCGCGCAAGTTGGGCACCAAAGCCATGATGCGCACGCCGCCGTGGCGCAGCGCGTGCTGCACCACCTGCGCGGCGTCGGCCATTTGTGGCAACAGTTGGGCGGGCACAAAGGAAGCGACCTCGATTTCTCGCAGGCCTGCGGCTGCCAGCGCGTCAATCCAGCGCAGCTTGTCGGCGGTGGGCATGGTGGCTTTGACCGACTGCAGGCCATCGCGCGGGCCGACTTCGCTGATCAGGACTTCTGGGCTGGGGAGACGTGTCATGCCTGAATTATTGATCCTGCACGCAGAGGTTTGAAAGTTTGGCACCTTCATTTCGTAGGTCGGTGGCTTTAGCCCCGACATTGCGGGCTTCGGCGTAGGCTGCATGTCGGGGCTAAAGCCACCGACCTACAACTTCTTTGACCAATGAAGCCTTCTCAGGGTCGTATCAATCAACCGCACTGTGCAACTGGGGCCTGTCCATGCCCAGCGCGCTTGCATTTGTGTTTAAAAGTCATGGGTCTATGAAGATCCGGCGGGTTTATCAGCGTCTAAATTTAGAATAGAGTGTTTGATTTCATGGGCCACATCGCAACTGGTTTGCTTTGAGCAGAGGCCATCCCCATTTTTTTGACTTGACCCCAGAGGTTTTCATGACTGCACGCACCGCGATTCACAACCTGCAAGTGGCCAACCCGCTGCTGAGTTTCATCAACGACCAGATGCTGCCCGCCACGGGCGTGGACCAGGACAAGTTCTGGCAAGGCTTCAACGACATCGTGGCCGACTTGGCCCCGAAAAACATCGCCCTGCTGGCCGAGCGTGACCGCATCCAAACCGCCATGGACCAGTGGCACACCGCCAACCCCGGCCCGGTGGCCGCAGGCAAGGCCATGAAGGCTTACCGCAAATACTTGAGCCAAATTGGCTATCTGGTGCCCGAGCCCCGCAACGCCCAAGCCACCACTGCCAATGTGGACGCTGAACTGGCCAAGCTGGCTGGCCCCCAACTGGTGGTGCCGATTTTGAACGCCCGTTATGCCCTGAACGCGGCCAACGCCCGTTGGGGTTCTTTGTACGACGCGCTGTACGGCACGGACGCCATCAGCGAAGCCGATGGTTGTGAAAAAGGCACGGGCTACAACCCCAAGCGCGGCGCCAAAGTCATCGACTATTGCCGCAACGTGCTCGACCGCACTGCACCTCTCAAGACCGGCTCGCACGTGGGCAGCAAGGGCTACGCCGTGAAAGCGGGCAAGCTCGTCGTGACCCTGGCCAACGGCAAAAACTCCACCTTGGCCGATGCCAAGCAGTTCGTGGGCTACACCGGCGATGCCAAGGCCCCTGCATCCGTGCTGTTCGTGCACAACGGCATTCACCTCGATCTGCAAATCAACAAGACCACACCGATTGGCAAGACCGACCCCGCTGGCGTGTCCGACCTGATCGCTGAAAGCGCCTTGTCCACCATCCTTGACCTGGAAGACTCCGTGGCCGCTGTGGACGCCGACGACAAAGTGCTGGCCTATGCCAACTGGTTGGGCATTTTGCAAGGCACTCTGAGCGAAGAAGTGCAAAAGGGCGGCAAGACGTTCACCCGCACCATGAACGGTGACCGCGAGTACACCAAGCCCGCAGGCAAGGGCACCGTCAAACTGCACGGCCGCTCGCTCATGTTCGTGCGCAACGTCGGTCACCTGATGACCAACCCCGCCATCCTGTACAAAGGTGCGGACGGCAAAAACCACGAGATCCCTGAAGGCATCCTGGACGCGATGATCACCGTGACCTGCGCACTGGTTGACCTGCAAAAGAAGGCCTCGCACCCCCTGCGCAACAGCCGCACCGGCAGCGTTTACATCGTCAAGCCCAAGATGCACGGCCCCGCCGAAGTGGCGTTTGCCGAC
>JBIKSF010000104.1:0-7105 GCA_044348785.1 Limnohabitans sp. | reverse complement strand
GGGGTTGTTCGCACCCTGCGCCCAGCAGTGGTTGATGACCTCTTGCGCACGGCGCTCGATCTCGGGGTTGCCGCGCTGCACCGAGTCAAAGTCGAGGTTGGCGGCGTTGGTGCCGGTGGCCATGGAGCTGGCCGCGCTGCCGCCCATGCCGATGCGCATGCCGGGGCCACCCAATTGAATCAGCAAGCTGCCCGCCGGGAATTCGATCTTTTTGGTTTGTGCTGCGTCGATCTGACCCAGCCCGCCCGCGATCATGATGGGCTTGTGGTAACCGCGCACCACACCGTCCACGGTCTGTTCGTATTCGCGGAAATAGCCCAGCAAATTGGGGCGGCCAAACTCGTTGTTGAACGCTGCGCCGCCCAGTGGGCCTTCGGTCATGATTTGCAAGGGGCTGGCGATGTGCTCGGGCTTGCCGCCCACTTGGTCGGACATACCGCCCCAGAGTTTGGACACGGTAAAACCTGACAACCCCGCCTTGGGCTTGGAGCCGCGACCGGTGGCGCCCTCGTCGCGGATCTCGCCGCCCGCACCTGTCGATGCGCCGGGGAATGGCGAAATCGCGGTCGGGTGGTTGTGGGTTTCCACCTTCATCAGCACATGGTGCAAGGCTTGTTCGCTCTGATAAGCCGCGCCCTGCCCTGAACTTCGGGCCACAAAGCGCTCCACCGTGTGACCTTCCATCACCGAGGCGTTGTCCGAATACGCCACCACCGTGTGCTGGGGGCTGAGCTGGTGGGTGTTGCGGATCATGCCGAAGAGGCTCTTGGGCTGGGCCACGCCGTCGATGGTGAACTCGGCGTTGAAAATCTTGTGGCGGCAGTGCTCGCTGTTGGCCTGCGCGAACATCATCAGCTCGACATCGGTGGGGTTGCGCTGCAAGCCCGTGAAGGCGTTGACCAAATAATCGATTTCGTCTTCGGCCAGGGCCAGGCCCCAGGACTTGTTGGCATCCACCAAGGCGGCGCGGCCACCGCCTAACACGTCCACATGGTCCATGGGCGCGGGGTCGAGTGCCGTGAACAAGGCCGCTGCCTCATCGCGGCTGGGCATGGCCGACTCGGTCATGCGGTCGTGCAGCGCAGCCGCCACCTGGCCCAGTTGTTCTGAGCTCAGCTTGGCGGTGCCCAGCAGACCCGACTTCATCACCAGGCGGTATTCGGTCAGACGCTCCACGCGACGCACGTCAAAACCGCAGTTGTGGGCGATGTCGGTGGCCTTGGATGCCCAAGGCGAGACGGTGCCCAAACGGGGGCTGACCACGATCACAGGGCCGTCAACAGGTCCGGCATAGGGCTCGCCGTACGTCAGGAGTGCAGAAAGTGTCTGTTTTTGGGCCTCTGCCAAAGGCGCGTTGGTGGCGACCAAATGGACAAAACGGGCCGAAATGCCCTGGATTTGCGGCGAAATGGCGGCCAAACGGGGCAAAAGTTGGGCAATGCGAAAGTCGCTGAGGGCGCTGGCGCCTTCAAAAGTCGTGATGTGCAGGGACACGTGGTGGCCTTGTAAAGAGACAGAAAACCGTCATTCCGGGGCCGCTGACTGGGGCTGGCCGGCAAAGGTGGTATTTTAACGGTGTAAACCCTGATCTGGAGGGGCGACGGACCGATTCAGGACTCTCTTTTTCAAGAAGCAAAAAGCCGTGCAGCAGACGCAACACGGCTTTTTGGTTACCCGTCAAATTGACCGTTCAACCCAGCACCGAAGTCGCCTCCATCTCGCGCCGGATTTTGTAGGCGTGGGTGCTGGTGTCCATGGCCACGTCGTCCCAGGTCAGGCTTTGGCCTTTGGCCACTGGGCGAATGACTTTCACGCCGTGCGCTAAGCCCAGGGGCACGCCGCCCATGCGTTTGGAGGTGGCCGCAGGCAACAACTTACCCCAGACGGTGTAACCGCCCTCGCCGTCCAGCATGTCGCCAGGCTTCAGGTCACGCTTGGCGGTAGCCACCACGTCGGCGTTCCAGCTGATGGCCACACCGGTGGGTTCGTTGCGCAGGGCGACACTGGCCACACTCACGCCCACTTCCAGGCCAATCAAATGCCAGCGCTTGTAAAGAGTGAAGTAGCGGCCCGAGGGGTCGGTGTGCGCGTTGTACTCTTCAAAGCAGTTCTTGATGTAGTCGGTTTCGGCCTCCACCGTGACCCACACGCCCATGCGGATGTCATAAGGGATTTTCCGGCCGTCGGTCTCCAAGCTAGAGATGACCTCGACCATGCCCTTGCGCTCCAAGACGCCGCCTTCCGAGATCGGACGGGTGACGTAGGGGATGTCTTCCACACTGGCCGGTGGGTAAAGCAATCCATTGCTGGGCACGCCCAAACCGGTGGCGTTGGACACGGCGGTGCTTTCAATCGAGGGCTTGGAGCCGTCCAGAAAGCTGTTGAACATTTTGGGGTTGAGCCCGCCGCGCTCGGCTTGCTCAGGCGTCAGGCCGTAATAGCCCCACACGGTCTCGGGCGTGGATTCGCAAAAGTGGGGCAGCCATTTGTGGCCCCGACCAGCTGCAACCACCGGAAAGCCACAGGTACGGGCCCAGTCCACCAAATCGCAAATCAAAGCAGGTTGGTCGCCAAACGCCAATGAATACACCACACCCGCCAATTGGGCGCGGGTGGCGAGCAAGGGGCCACAAAACGCGTCGGCTTCCACCGTGACGTTGACCACATGCTTGCGGTTCGCGAAGGCTTCCAGAATGTGGTCCACCGCATGCAAGGGCGAGCCGGTGCATTCCACGACCACATCCACCGCCGGGTGACGCACCAGGCTTTGCCAGTCGTCGCCCACATGCGTGGTGCCGTTTTTGACGGCATCGTCCAGGCTGCTGGCGGTCAGGCGCTCCGGGTTCCAGCCCACGCGGGCCAAGTTGGCGCGGGCACCGTCGGGCGACAGATCGGCAATGCCCACCAAATGCACGCCGGGGGTGCGCGGAATTTGGGCCAGGTACATGGAGCCGAATTTGCCCGCACCGATCAAGCCGATGCGGATGGGGCGGTTTTCGGCCGCGCGTTGCAGGAGTTTGGCGTGCAGGTTCATGCGGAGGCTTTCGGTTCATCCAATCACGGTGCAGTTCAGCAAGCCATCTGATCCTGCTGATTTTTGGACTCACTTTACCCCCTCCCCGCGGTTCTGGGGTGACGCTGGATCCTCCATCAAGTCTCCCGCGTGACCCACCATCTATAACGGTTGCGTGCCCCTGCCAAAGCACGCAGGATCGCTCAATGGGATAATTAGGCTCATGAGCATCACCATCAAAAACGACCAAGACATCGAAGGCATGCGTGTGGCCTGTCGCTTGGCTGCCGAAGTTCTCGATTACATCGAGCCCTTTGTCAAACCCGGAATCACGACCAACGAAATCGACAAACTCTGCCACGACTACATGGTCAATGTGCAGCAGTGCATTCCGGCCCCCCTCAATTACGCGCCGGGAGGCTACAAGCCCTACCCCAAGTCAATCTGCACCTCCATCAACCACCAGGTCTGTCACGGCATTCCCAACGACAAACCCCTTAAAAAGGGTGACTCGCTGAATATCGACATCACCACCATCAAGGATGGCTGGCACGGTGACACCAGCCGCATGTTCCATGTGGGCGAAGCCTCGATCGCAGCCAAACGTCTGGCCAACCTGACACACGATGCCATGTGGAAAGGCATCGAACAGGTTCGACCCGGCGCCCACTTGGGCGACATTGGTCACGCGATCCAGAAATTTGCCGAAGGCCACGGCTTTTCGGTGGTGCGTGAATTCTGTGGGCATGGCATTGGCCGAGGCTTTCACGAAGAGCCTCAAGTGCTGCACTACGGCAAGCCCGGCACTCTGGTCGAGTTGGTGCCCGGCATGATCTTCACCATTGAGCCCATGATCAACGCGGGCAAACGCGACATCAAGGAAATGGGGGATGGCTGGACCATTGTGACCAAGGACCATTCTCTGTCGGCCCAGTGGGAACACACCGTGCTGGTGACCGAAACCGGGTACGAGGTACTGACCATTTCCGCCGGCATGCCACCACTGCCCGCCTTCATCCAAGATAAAGCCACGGCCTGACATGAGCGCCCAGGCCCAACAGGCCAGCCTGGCCACCTTGCGTGACACCTACAAACGCGACAAGGCGGCGGTTTTGCAAACGCTGGCCAACAGCGGCTCGGCGGTTCGAGGCCTCAAGCAAACCCTGCGGCAGCTGTCCATCCTGGCTGACGGCTTGCTGATCCAGTTGTGGCAAAACGCCGGTTTTTCTCCCGAGCTGAGCTTGGTCGCCGTGGGCGGTTTTGGCCGGGCCGAGTTGTTTCCGTCGTCCGATGTGGATGTGCTGGTGCTGCTGCCCGATGGCCAATCGCCCGAGCTTTCACCCGAATTGCAGGAACAGCTGGAGCGTTTCATTGGCAGCTGCTGGGACACGGGTCTGGAGATTGGCTCCAGCGTCCGCACCCTGAACGAGTGCCTCGCCGAATCGGCCAAAGACATCACGGTGCAGACTTCGCTGCTGGAGTCACGGCGCGTGACCGGCAACACGCGCTTGTTCACCGAGTTTCAGAAGCAGTTCCAAGCGGCCATGGACCCGCAGGCTTTTTTGGTAGCCAAAACACTGGAAATGCACCAGCGCCATACCAAGTACGAAGACACGCCCTATGCGCTGGAGCCCAACTGCAAGGAGTCACCCGGCGGGCTGCGCGATTTGCAGGTGATTTTGTGGGTTGCTCGCGCTGCGGGTCTGGGCCACAGCTGGGACGAACTGGCCCGCAAAGGCTTGGCCACAGCGCTGGAAGCACGGCAGATCAAGCGCAACGAAGCGCTGCTGGGCCTGATCCGCGCACGCTTGCATTTGCAGGCCCGACGGCGCGAAGACCGGCTGGTGTTTGACCTGCAGACCAATGTGGCCGAATCCTTTGGCTACAGCTCTGACGTGACCCCCGAGGGGCGTTTGGCCTTGCGTGCCAGCGAAAAACTGATGCGCCAATACTATTGGGCTGCCAAGGCGGTGACGCAGCTCAATCAGATTTTGTTGCTCAACATCGAAGACCGGCTCAAAACCGATCGGGGTGAATCGGTCAGTGACTTCCGCCCCTTGAACGAACGGTTTTTTGAAAAAGCGGGCCTGATCGAGGTGGCCAGCGACGACCTGTACCAAAAGCACCCGCACGCCATCCTCGAGACCTTTTTGCTCTACCAGGCCACGCCCGGCGTGAAGGGCTTGTCGGCGAGAACCCTCAGGGCGCTTTACAACGTACGGGCCATCATGAACGGGCGCTTTCGGGCCGACCCGGTCAACCGCCAGACATTTTTGCAAATCTTGCAGCAACCGCAAGGCATCACACACGCCCTGCGTTTGATGAACGAAACGTCAGTATTGGGGCGCTACCTTTGGGTGTTTCGCCGCATCGTGGGCCAGATGCAGCATGACTTGTTCCATGCTTATACGGTGGACCAACACATCCTGATGGTGCTGCGCAATGTGCGGCGCTTTTTCATGGCCGAACATGCCCACGAATACCCTTTTTGCTCCCAACTGGCCGGGGGCTGGGACAAGCCCTGGATTTTGTACACCGCAGCCCTGTTTCACGACATCGCCAAAGGCCGGGGCGGTGACCACTCCAAACTCGGCATCACCGAAGTTCGCACCTTCTGTCGCCAGCACCTGGTCGATAAAAACGACGCGCAACTGATCGAGTTTTTGGTGGGCGAACACCTGACCATGAGCCATGTGGCACAAAAAGAAGATCTCAGCGACCCTGAAGTCATCGCCCGGTTTGCCCAACGCGTGGGCAACGAGCGACGCCTGACAGCCCTGTATTTGCTGACCGTGGCCGACATCCGCGGCACCAGCCCCAAGGTCTGGAACGCCTGGAAAGGCAAGCTGCTGGAAGACTTGTACAAATCGACCCTGCGCGTGCTCGGGGGGCGTGCACCTGATGCCAATGCTGAGGTGGAAGCCCGCAAACGTGAGGCCTTGATTGAACTGGCGCGGCAAGCCCAACCGCACGAAGGGCACAAGGCCTTGTGGGACACACTGGACGTGGGCTACTTCATGCGTCACGACGCCTCGGACATCGCCTGGCATGCGCGGCAGTTGTCGCGCCATGTGGCTATGCCTGCTCCTGGCCAGTCCCGCACCATCGTTCGGGCCCGCATATCGCCATTGGGTGAAGGCCTGCAGGTGCTCGTGTACACCCCCGATCAGCCGGACCTGTTTGCACGCATTTGCGGTCACTTTGACCAATCGGGTTTCAGCATTCTGGACGCCAAGGTCCACACCACCCGTACGGGCTGGGCGCTGGACACCTTCCAGATCGTCACGTCCATGCTGCCCGAACATTACCGGGAGTTGATGACCATGGTTGAGTCTGGGCTGGCGCAGACCCTGGAAAAGCAAAGCCCCCTGCCCGCCCCCACACGCGGCCGGGTGTCACGCCGCGTCAAGAGCTTTCCGGTCACGCCACGGGTCAGCCTACAGCCCGACGACAAAGGGCAGAACTGGCTGCTGAGCATTTCAGCCAGTGACCGCCTTGGCCTGCTGTACAGCATCGCCAGCGTCCTTGCCCGCCACGGCATTCACCTGCAGCTGGCAAAAATCAGCACTTTGGGCGAACGCGTCGAAGACACGTTCCTGATCAGCGGGGCCGAGTTGCAACAAAACAAGGCTCAGATCGAGATCGAGACCGAGTTGCTGGCAACGCTGCAGGCTTAACCTTTCTTGCGCGGCGGCAAACCAGTGTGCTGCGTGAGCAACTGCCCCTTCTTGGGTTGTCCCATGCGCTTGGGGGCAGTCGACAAAGCCACCGAAGACTTGGCCCCAGCTCCCGTGCTGTTTTTGCGGCGGGCGCTCTGATAGCCCTCTTCCGCCAGCGGTTGCCAATTCGGGATCAGGTGGTGTTTGCCGTTGCCAATCAAATCTGAGCGGCCCATGGCCTTGAGGGCTTCGCGCAGCAAAGGCCAGTTGGTGGCGTCGTGGTAACGCAAAAACGCCTTGTGCAGGCGGCGGCGTTTGTCGCCTTTGACCACGTCCACTTTTTCGCTGTCGCGGGTGATTTTGCGCAGCGGGTTGCGGGTGGAGTGGTACATGGCCGTGGCCGTGGCCATGGGGCTGGGGTAGAAGGTTTGCA
>JBIKSF010000103.1:0-7111 GCA_044348785.1 Limnohabitans sp. | reverse complement strand
TGATGCTTTGAAAATCACGCCCGAAGAAGCCCAGCTCAAGTTCGGCTTCTTGCTCGATGCCTTGCAATACGGCGCGCCTCCGCACGGCGGCTTGGCCTTCGGTCTGGACCGCATCGTGACCTTGATGACCGGTGCCGAGTCCATCCGCGACGTGATCGCCTTCCCCAAGACACAGCGTGCTCAGTGCCTGCTCACGCAAGCGCCCAGCCCTGTGGACGAGAAGCAATTGCGCGAATTGCACATCCGTTTGCGCAATGTGGATGCTGTCAAAGCCGCTTAAACAGCGCTGAACCTGCAAAGCGACAACGCCACCTTCGGGTGGCGTTGTCGCTTGTGGATGAGATGTGCAGGCCTTCGTCGCCGCAATGGGTTAGTCGGCACAGATGCATCGCGACTGTGGCAAGTTGTGGCACGCCCACAAAAAAGGCCTCAAAACCGAAGTCTTGAAGCCTTTGATGTCTGAACCCAACGCAGGGCTGGGTCAGAAATTTTGTAACGGCATCGCTGCCGTTGACAGGGTTTGCAGGGCTTAGTAGCCGCCGCGACCGCCGCCGCCACCGCCGTAGCCGCCACCGCCGGAGCGATCGCCGCCACCGCCGTAGCCGCCGCCACCGGAACGGCCACCGCCGCCGTAGCCACCACCACCGGAGCGGTCACCGCCACCGCCGTAACCGCCACCACCACCGAAACCACCGGTACGTGGAGGACGTGCCTCCATCGGACGGGCTTCGTTCACGGTGATGCTACGGCCACCCAAAGATTGGCCATTCATGCCAGCAATAGCGGCTTGTGCTTCGGCATCGCTGCCCATTTCCACAAAGCCAAAGCCTTTGGAGCGACCTGTGTCGCGTTCCATCATGACTTTTGCGCTGGTGATGGCGCCGAATTCGCCGAATGCCTGTTGCAGGTCTTCGTCACGAACGGTGTACGGCAGGTTGCCGACGTAAAGTTTATTGCCCATGGGGGACTCCTCAGAAATACATGAAACAAAGCGATGGGGTCCCGAAAGCACAACAAACTGAGAACTGCCGCCGTAGCGCGCGAAACTGACCGATCACCTGACTTGTGCCGTTTTTTATGACGTACACGCACGCATTATGGGGCATAGCGCAGAAAAGGGGGTTGTAATTTAACTTGATGGACATTTGACCTCGTTTTTCGAAGGTGTCTCCGAGTCATCGAAGTCGGTGCATAAAAAAATGATTTTGCAAAAAGCCAGGTTCTGTGGCTTGGCGAACTCAAGTGAGTCGTGGCTATCGCGATGATAGAAAAATACGCCGATTCAGTCGCCATGGCATGCGTAAACTGACTCCTCGGATGTGAAAGATTTTTTCTTTCCGCAGCGGTTGCCACAAGGCCGTGTTTGCAAACACCGAACCTCGAAATACCCACCACGAAGGAAACGCCATGAACCCCACCTCCACCAGCTCGGGCCAATGCCCCGTTATGCACGGTGCCAATACCAACGCCAGCTCTGCCAACGCCGCTATGGCTTGGTGGCCAAAGGCACTTAACCTGGACATCCTGCACCAGCACGACACCAAAACCAACCCCATGGGGGCAGACTTCAATTACCGCGAAGAAGTCAAAAAGTTGGATGTGCCCGCGCTCAAGAAAGACTTGACCGCACTCATGACCGACAGCCAAGACTGGTGGCCTGCCGATTGGGGACATTACGGCGGTTTGATGATCCGCATGGCCTGGCATGCTGCGGGCACTTACCGCATTGCCGACGGTCGAGGCGGTGCAGGCACGGGCAATCAGCGTTTTGCGCCGCTCAATTCTTGGCCCGACAATGCCAACCTCGACAAGGCACGTCGGCTGCTCTGGCCCATCAAGAAGAAATACGGCAACCGCATCAGCTGGGCCGATCTGATCGTGCTCGCCGGTAACGTGGCTTATGAATCGATGGGCCTCAAGACCTACGGTTTCGCCTTTGGCCGCGAGGACATTTGGCACCCCGAGCAAGACATTTATTGGGGCGCAGAAAAAGAATGGTTGGGTTCGGAACGCTACGACGGCGGTGACCGTCAATCCCTTGAGAACCCTTTGGCTGCTGTGCAAATGGGTTTGATCTATGTGAACCCCGAAGGCGTCAACGGCCAACCTGATCCGCTGCGCACCGCACAAGACGTGCGCCTGACCTTTGCACGCATGGCCATGGACGACGAAGAAACCGTGGCTTTGACCGCAGGCGGCCACACCGTGGGTAAAGCACATGGCAACGGCAAGGCGCAAAACTTGGGTCCAGCCCCTGAGGGCGCCGATGTGAACGAACAGGGCCTGGGTTGGATGAACCACAGCACCCGCAGTGTGGGCCGTGACACTGTCACCAGCGGCATCGAAGGCGCTTGGACCACCCACCCCACGCAGTGGGACAACGGCTACTTCCATTTGTTGCTCAATTACGAATGGGCGCTGACCAAGAGCCCTGCTGGCGCTCACCAGTGGCAGCCCATCGACATCAAGCCAGAAGACATGCCAGTCGATGTGGAAGACCCTTCCATTCGCCTGCAGCCCATGATGACCGACGCCGACATGGCCATGAAGATGGACCCGGCTTACCGCGTGATTTCGGAGCGCTTCTACAAAGATCCCGAGTATTTCACCCGGGTCTTTGCCCGCGCATGGTTCAAGCTGACCCACCGTGACCTCGGCCCCAAAGCACGCTACATCGGCCCCGAAGTGCCCCAAGAAGACCTGATTTGGCAAGACCCGGTGCCTGTGGGTCAAGCCGACTACGACGTGTCTGCGGTCAAAGCCAAAATTGCGGCGACTGGCCTGAGTGTCAGCGAGTTGGTGGCCACCGCCTGGGACAGTGCCCGCACTTTCCGCCACTCCGACAAGCGTGGCGGTGCCAATGGCGCACGCATCCGTCTGGACCCACAAAAAAACTGGGCAGGCAACGAGCCTGCGCGTTTGGCCAAAGTCTTGGGTGTACTGGAGACCATTGCCAAGGACAGCGGTGCCAGCGTGGCCGATGTGATCGTGCTGGCTGGCAACGTCGGTGTGGAGCAGGCCATCCAAGCGGCTGGCTTTGACATGACGGTGCCCTTCCAACCCGGGCGTGGCGACGCCAGCGAGGCCATGACCGATGCCGAATCGTTTGCGGTGCTCGAACCGATCCACGATGGTTTCCGCAACTGGGTCAAGCAGCAATACGCCGTCAGCCCTGAAGAGTTGCTGCTCGACCGCGCCCAGCTCATGGGGCTGACCGCGCACCAGATGACGGCCTTGATTGGCGGCATGCGAGTGCTGGGTACCAACCACGGCGGCAGCCAGCACGGGGTGTTCACCAGTCGGGTGGGGGTCCTGAGCAACGACTTCTTTGTGGTCCTGACCGATATGGCCTACCAGTGGAAGCCCACGGGCCGCAACTCGTACGACATTTGCGACCGCAAAACTGGCCAAACCAAATGGACCGCCAGTCGGGTGGACTTGGTGTTGGGTTCCAATTCGGTCCTGCGGTCCTATGCCGAGGTCTATGCGCAAGACGACAACCGCGAGAAGTTGGCGAGGGACTTTGTGGCCGCCTGGACCCATGTCATGAACGCCGACCGCTTCTAAAGTGGCGTTGACCTGAAGGCTTCAATGCCTTCAGGTCATTGCGCTGAGCTCAGGTTCAGCACGCTGGCCAGTGGCAAATCGTCCGGCGCTTCGTAATCGGCCACGATCCAGGCGCGGTTGGCAGATTCAGACGCATCGCGCAAGAAGGCCTTGATCGTCTTGATGGAGTTCTGGTCGAGCGAGACAAAAGGCTGGTCAAGCAAGGTAACGGTGGCGTCCGATGCCAATGCCGCCAACAGCATCACTTTGCGGCGGCTGCCGGTGGAGAGCATGTACAGCGATTTGTGCTGGTGCCGCTCCATGTCCAAAGCTTTGGCCAGGTCTTGCAGTCGTGCGCTGTTCCATCGGGGGTAATGGGTTTGCAACTGGTCCCAGCAGGCCTGCACGGTCGTTTGGTCGTGCTCGGGGCCTTTGAGGTCGGCCCAGAAAACGCCGCCAGGTGGCATTCCAGGTGGCATTTGCACGGTTCCACCGAGGGGTTGCAGATCTCCTGACAACAGGCGCATCAAGCTGGTCTTGCCACACCCTTCGTCGCCACACACCCAGTGCAGGCCCGCAGACCATGTGAAACTCAGCTGACGGATGACCGCGTGATCCGCTGGCCCACCACTGAGGGCATGGGTTTGCAGCAAAAAGGGGACAGAGGGGATGGGTGATGACGACATGGCTCAATCGTAGCAAGGCCAGGGCTGCCTAGAATGACATCGTGACTTCCATGATTTACAAAATTCCCGAATCCGTGCTGGTGGTGATTTACACCCCTTGCGGACAGGTCTTGCTCATTCGCCGTGCCGATGCGGGCACCTGGCAGTCGGTCACCGGCAGCAAGGACCACCCGCAAGAAAGCTGGGCAGACACAGCGGTGCGCGAGGTGCAGGAAGAAACCGGCATCGATGCGCTGCACCCCTCCTGCCAATTGCAGGACTGGCAGCTGGAAAATGTTTATGAGATTTACCCAGCTTGGCGCTGGCGTTACCACCCCGAGGTCAGCCGCAACACTGAGCGGGTGTTTGGCTTGCGCGTGCCCGAGCCAACCCCCATCACCTTGAGCCCGACCGAGCACACCGAGTGGGAATGGCAGCATTGGCAGGCGGCCGCAGACCATTGCTTTTCAGCCTCCAATGCCGAGGCTATCCTGATGCTGCCCCGCTTTGATCAGCAGGTGCGTCGATGATGCCCCAGCGCCACGAACACCCGGTCTTGCGGGTGGCCACTTACAACATCCACAAGGGTGTGCAGGGCTTGGGGCCTGCACGGCGGTTGGAGATCCACAACCTGGGCCATGCGGTGGAGCAGCTCGATGCCGACATCGTGTGCCTGCAAGAGGTGCGCCGCATGCACCGCCGCGAAGAGCGGTATTTTTCGCATTGGCCGATTCAACCGCAAGCCGACTACCTGGCCCCCGAAGGCTATGCGTCGGTGTACCGCACCAACGCCATCACCCGCCACGGCGAGCATGGCAACGCCCTGTTGTCCCGCTGGCCCGTGCTGTCGCACCAGCACCAGGACATGTCGGACCATCGTTTTGAGCAGCGGGGCTTGTTGCACACAGAGGTTCAGGTGGTAGACCGCGTGGTGCATGTGATCGTGGTGCATCTGGGACTGGTGCCCGCCAGTCGGGTGCGTCAGGTGGTGCAGTTGCTGGCTTTCATCGATCACAGCATTCCGGCCCATGCCCCCGTGCTGGTCGCGGGTGACTTCAACGATTGGGGCACGGGCCTTGGGCGGCGCATGGCAGGAGCAGGTTTTCGCGAGTGGCGTGAGCAGCCCACGCCCACCTACCCGTCGAGATTGCCGCTGAACCAGCTGGACCATGTGTATGCACGGGGACTGACACCGGTTCATGCCATGGCCCCCACAGGGCGCATTTGGCAACGCATGTCGGACCACCTGCCGCTCGTGGCCGAATTCACCTGGATGGACTGACCATGCGCCACGGCATGACCTTGCGAGATGGCCATCAAATTCGCCTGATCGAGGGGGGGCAAGCCTATTTTGAAGCGTTGGAGGCTGCCTTGGAGCAAGCCCGCTCTCAAGTTCACATCGAGACCTATATTTTTGATTTTCATGGTGCTGCTGCACGGGTGGCCGAGGCGCTTGAACGTGCAGCCTTGAGGGGCGTGCGTGTCTGGGTGGTGGTCGATGGCGTGGGCACATTGGCACTGCCGCCAGCCTGGCGTGAGCGTTTTGCGCGAGCCGGGGTGGATTGGCGGATTTATTCGCCCTTGGGCACTTTGGGCTTGTTGATCCCCAGCCGTTGGCGACGCTTGCACCGCAAGTTGTGCGTGATCGATGGCCATCTGGCTTTTTGTGGCGGCATCAACATCCTGGACGACTGGTACGACCCGCACCACGGTACTTTGCTACAGCCCCGGCTGGACTTTGCCGTTTGTGCGAGGGGCGCTTTGGTGCAACAAATGCAGGAGACCATGGCGCAGCTGTGGTGGCGCATCGAGGGCGTTCGGCATGCCCGGCAGCAGCAGTTCCCGGAGGCGTTCAGCTCTTTTCGGGCGGCGGGGCTGCATGCGCCGTGGGTGCAGCAGACGGAACCCACCGAGGTGCACTTGGTGGCCAAGGCTGGACTTTTGCTGCGAGACAATGTGCTCAACCGCACCCAAATCGAGCGGGCTTATTTGAAAGCCATCGGTGCGGCCCGGCATGAAATCGTCATCGCCAATGCTTATTTTCTGCCGGGTCGACGTCTGCGCAAGGCGCTGATCCATGCAGCGCAAAGGGGGGTTCGCGTGCGCTTGCTGCTGCAAGGACGCTACGAATACTTCATGCAATACCACGCTGCTCGTCCCGTTTATGGGGTGTTGCTGGACGCGGGCGTTGAAATCCACGAGTACACCGCCAGCTTTTTGCACGCCAAAGTGGCTGTGGTGGATCCGGACAACGATCGCCCTTGGGCCACAGTGGGGTCGTCCAACCTGGACCCGCTCAGTTTGTTGCTGGCACGTGAGGCGAATGTGGTGGTGGCCGACAAAGCCTTTGCCAAGCAGTTGTACCAAAGGCTGAGCCTGGCCATCGAGCAACAAAGCACCGCTGTGGTGGCCGCCAATTACACCCAAAGGCCTTGGCATCAAAGGCTGCGCGACCGGGTTGCGTTCGGTTTGATGCGTTTGGCTTTGTTTTTGACCGGTAACCGCTACTAGGAAGGTGATCTCCCCCCGCCTGTCATGGGCGTTTTTCGCTCTTAGGGGGCGCATATGAATCGCTGTTACGATCTTACGCATGTTAATGAAATCCCCAGACGCCATGACTGCCTCTGCCGCCACGCCCGAAGACGAAGGCGTTCCTGTTTCCGTCAAAATCCGCGAGCGCATCAACGCCGCCCGCAAACGCTTCCACGCCAACGACAACATCGCCGAGTTCATCGAACCCGGCGAGTTGGACAAATTGCTGGATGAAGTCACCGACAAGATGGCGGGTGTGCTCGACAGCCTGGTCATCGACACCGTGAACGATCACAACACGGGTGATACCGCCCGCCGCGTGGCCAAGATGTACCTCAAGGAAGTGTTCAAAGGCCGTTATGTTGAAG
>JBIKSF010000021.1:0-24235 GCA_044348785.1 Limnohabitans sp. | reverse complement strand
CTGGCGCAAGCGCTCGGTGCTCAGGTGGTTGCGCACATCGGCGTAACCCAAGCGGGCGTGCAGACCGGCGGCGCGGCAAGCCGCCGCCATCAAGGCCGCTTTGGGCACACACCAGCCCGAGCCCTGCGCAATCACCGAGCTGGCGCGCATGCCTTCGGTGGACAGCTCGATGCGGTAAGGGTCATAGCGAAACTGGTCGCGCACCGCCAGGTACAGCGACACCGCGCGTTCGCGGTCGTTGGCGCCTTGCGCGTGCTGGCGCGCCAAGGCGATCACGTCCGGGTGGTCGCTGTCGATCAAGGCCGTAGCGGCCAGCGTGGCGGGGGAGGGCAGGTCGGTCATGCGGTTCACTGTAGCGCGTGTGCCAGCGCCGGGCTGTCACGCTGGCTATAGTGGCTTATCGCGCCCTTATGGGCCGCAGTTCAGGAAAGGAAGCCATGGCCTCGGTGTTGAACTTTGGAGCGGTGCGTGTGCACTTGGGAGAAAAATCGGGCAAATACCCCGACGGTAACCAGCTCATCGTGCAGGGCGCTGACATACGCGTGGCCTTTGACACGCCCGAGGTGGCCAACCGCATTGGCCCCGAACTGGACACGGTGGACCTGGTCATCCTGGGCCATGTGCACGAAGACCACATGGCAGGGTTGCACCGCCTGCCGCAAGCCCGCGTGCAGGTGCACGAGGCCGACTTGGCGGCTGCCCAATCGTGGGACGGCTTGTGCCAACACTATGGTTACCCCGCCGAGGTGCTGGACGCCATGCACGCCATCGTGCAAAAGGATTTTCATTACCAACCCCGGCCCGACGCCACCGGCTACACCGATGGTGCGCTGTGGGACTTGGGTGGCGGCGTGCGGGTGCGAGCACACCACCTGCCGGGCCACACCGCAGGGCACTGCGCTCTGGTGGTCGAAAGCGAAGGCCTGGCCTTCATTGGCGACATCGACCTGAGCGGCTTTGGCCCCTATTACGGCGACGCCACTTCCAGCCTGAGCGACTTCCGGCAAACCCTGAAAAAAGTGGCCGAGCTGGATGCCCACATCTGGGCCACCTCGCACCACAAAGCGGTCATCACCGACCGGGCGCAGTTTTTGGCCGATCTGGCGCGCTTTGCCAGCAAGATCGACGAGCGCAGCGCGCAACTGTTGGGCTATTTGCAGACCCCGCACAGCCTGGACGAGCTGGTGGACCGCCGCCTGCTGTATCCGCAAGGCTATGACGTGCCCTTTGTGCCCTGCGCCGAGCGCAACACCATCGGCATGCATTTGGCCGAGCTGCAGGAACAGGGACAGATCCAAACCTTGGAAGACGGCCGCTTTGTGGCGGTGTGAAGCCTTTTCACCATTTCATCAGGAGACACCCCATGACCCCCGAACAACTCTTGCAGCACCACGACCAAGCCCTTTTGTGGGGCCAGGCCCCCGGCGTGGTGGGCGGCCCCGACACGGCTGCGGCCTACCAAAAAGCTTTGGCTGTGCGCCAGTTGCGCCAGCAGCGCGGCGAAGTGGCCAAGGGCTACAAGATTGGCTTCACCAACCGCACGCTGTGGCAGCGCTACGAGGTGTTTGGCCCCATGTGGGGCACGGTCTGGGACACCGGCCTTGGCTTTGCCGAGCCCGCCGCATCGGGGGCGACAGAAGGCAGCATCGACCTCAGCCACACCTGCCAGCCCCGGCTGGAGCCCGAAATCGTCTTCGGCATGAAGGCCACGCCAGCGGCCAACGCCAGCCTGCAGCAGTTGTTCGAAGCCATCGACTGGATCGCGCCGGGATTTGAGGTCGTGCAGTCGCACTGCCTGGACTGGAAATTCACCGCCACCGACACCATGGCCGACAGTGGCTTGCACGCCCGCCTGCTGGTGGGCCAACGCCTGCCCGTTCAGCAGCTGGCGGCCGATGCGCAGGCCCTGCACACCCTGCTGGCGCAGGCCCAGGTCACGCTGTTCAAAAACAACCAGGCGGTGGAGCAGGGTACCGGCACCAACGTGCTCGACAGCCCGCTGAATGCCTTGCACCACTTTTTGAAAGAACTGCGCCAATGCCCCGGCGCGGTGGACCTGCAAGCGGGCGACGTGGTCACCACCGGCACCTGGACCGACGCCTGGCCGTTGCAAGTGGGCGAAAACTGGCGCGCCGAGTTTTCTGCGCCGCTGGGCAGCCTGAGCGCCCGCATGCGCTGATGGTGGGGCCCCAAGCAAGGAAAAGCGCAGGACATAAAAAAACGCCCCGGGCCGCAAAGCCCGAGGCGTAAATCAACAAAAATGTCAGGCAACTGCAGGAAGCATGACGAGGTCAGTATACTGTAAATATAAACAGTATTTTAAGTCACCTACACCATGCATGCCCCAGACACCCCCCAAGCCTTGCCTCCCGGAAACTGGTGGCTGCAGGCTTTGCCCGCCAGCATTGCAGCGGGTTTCCCGTCGCCCGCCGAAGACCATCAGGTCGAGCGCATCGACCTGATGCAGCAGCTGGTCAAGCACCCACAGGCCACGTTTTACATCCGTGTTCGCGGCGAAAGCATGCGCGATGTGGGCATTCTGGACGGCTCGGTGGTGCTGGTGGACCGCGCCATCACCCCGGCCGACGGCCAGATCGTGCTGGCCGTGGTCGATGGCGACTTCACCTGCAAAACCCTGCGCTTGAATGCCCAGGGTCTGCGTCTGCAAGCAGCCCACCCTGACTACCCCGATATCGTGCCCAAAGACGGCCAAAGCGTGGACATCTGGGGCGTGGTGGTGGCGACCATCCACCAACACGCCACCTGATCTGATCGAACCTGACATGGCCAGCATTTCCCCACGCCGCCGCCGCGACGACTTCGAGGCCGAGCGCGTCTACGAATACCCCCAGCACCTGCGGGGCGCCATTGAAGACGCGCCCACGGGGGCGGGTGTTTATATTTTTCATGGTGAGGAAGGCGACTTGCCGCTGTACATCGGCAAAAGCATCAACATCCGCGCGCGATTGCTGTCGCACCTGCGCACGCCCGACGAGGCCCGCATGCTGCGCCAAACCCAACGCATCAGCCACATCCGCACGGCGGGCGAGATCGGTGCGCTGCTGCTGGAGGCGCAAATGATCAAGGCCCAGCATCCCTTGTTCAACCAAAAACTGCGCCGCAACCAACAGCTTTGCAGCCTGCAACTGACGGGTGAAGTGCCGCAAGTGGTCTATGCCCGTGACATCGACTTTGCCAGCCAGCCCGAGCTGTACGGCCTGTACGCCAGCCGCCACGCCGCACTCGGTGCGCTGCGCGCCATCGCTGACCAAAACAAGCTTTGCTATGGCCCGCTGGGCCTCGAAAAACTACCCCTCGGCAAAGCCTGCTTCAGGGCCGCCATACGCCAATGTGCGGGTGTGTGCCGGGGCGACGAAACCCCCGAAGTGCACCGCGAGCGCCTGTTCAGCAGCCTGCTGGCGCTGCGCGTGGAATGCTGGCCTTACCCGGGCGCAGTGGGTTTGGTCGAGCGCGATGGTGAACTCACGCAAATCCACGTGGTGAAGCACTGGTGTTATCTGGGCAGCGCCCCGACACCCGAGGCCGCCCGCCAACTGAGCCAGACGGCCAGCCAAGTGGCCGCCAACTTTGATGCCGACGGCTACAAGATTTTGTGCCGCCCGGTGCTCACGCATAGTGTGGACATTGTGTTGTTGTGAGCCCCAACGACATGTCAAACCATTCGGTTGAAGCCCCTACCCAAGGCACCCCAACACAATCCAACCCCATCATCATGAAAATCCACCTGCAAACGCCCGAAGAAATTCGCCCGCAAATTTGGAAAGAGTTGGCCCGGGCCAGCTTGGACCGGCACCACGAATGGCGCACGCCGGTGCTGGCCTCTGCCGACGCAGATGGCTTACCCGATGCCCGCACCGTGGTGCTGCGGCAGGTGGACGCCGTAGCCGGGCAACTGACTTTTTACACCGACAGCCGCAGCCCCAAAGTGGCTCAACTGCAGGCTCAAGCTTCAGCGATGCTGGTGTTTTGGAGTGCGCGTTTGAGCTGGCAATTGCGGGTGCGCGTGGCCTGTTCGGTTATTACCGATGGGTCGGAGGTTGATGCACTTTGGCAAGGGGTCAAGCAGTCGGCTGCTGCGGGTGATTATTTGTCGCCACTGCCGCCGGGGGCGGTGTTGCCACCAGACAGTGGCACGGCAGATCCGGCCAGCGCCTCCGCGCCCACACACAGCTTTGCCTTGCTGCGTGCGCAAGTGCTTCAGATGGACTGGCTGGCGCTGTCGCGCGACGGCCACCGCCGGGCGCAGCTGAGCGCCAACACTTGGGAGTGGCTCACGCCCTGAATGCTTTTAGCCCCGGTTGTCTCGCATGCGCTGCAGTTGCGCCCCGTCCACCACCAAACGCACGCCCAAAGAGCCGCTGCCCGCACGCACCGGGAATTTGCGCAGAGCCATCTCAAGCGCCTCGATGGCTGGGTAATCCGCGCAGGCCTGCACGATGCGCGTCATCAGCCGCTCTTGGGTTTCATACAGCCCATCGGCTGCCAGCCGTTCGATCTCGATCACCAGCGGGTCGTAATCGAACACATGCGCCATGCCGTCTTGGGCAATCAGCACTAGGGCGGGATCGATCCACAGCGTCAAGTCCAGCGCGTGGTATTCGGGCACGGTGTCGCTGGGCGCATAGGTGCCGATGTGGGTGGCCAGGTGAAAGTCTTTCAGCTCGATCCGGCTGGCCGTGGGCTGTGTGGGCATGGATAAAGGCATGGTGGTGGGCAAGGTTCAGTGCCGGTTTTGGAGCCGTTGGCTCTTGCGGCTTTTTTCAAAAAATGCGTCGGGTTTGGTTTGCACCCATCGGATGAAGCGGGCCATCTCTTCGGGCTGCTTCAAGGCTTCGACCGTGGCATAGGTGCGGGCCAATTCGGTCTCGGTGAACAGGGCATGAATTTGGCGATGGCAAATGCGGTGCAGCACCACGGTGTGCGCGCCCCCATGTGACTTGGGCACCAGATGGTGCGCGTCTTGTTGGCTGGGCGGAATGGGGCGCTCGCACAGGGGGCACAGTACATCGCCAGTGCGCGGTGCGGGCAAGGCTTCAAGCTGGGCTTGAATGAGTTTTTTGCGAATGCGCCCTGTCACGGCGGCAAGACTGTGTTGACCATGGTCCAAGGCTACAACAGACCGCTAGCGGCACAGGCCGCAACAGGCGATTGATCCCGACTGCGGTCAGGGCATCAAATCAATCAAGATCTCATTGCGGCGGTTCCACGGCAAGGTGAATGGATCGTCGTAGCGCGCCACTTGGGCCGTGGGACTGAGCTTGAGGTTTTTGGTTTTGGCCCAAGCCCGCAGGCGCTCGGTCTGCTCTTGAATACTGGCCTGCGTGGTGAAGCCGCTAAAACGCACGGCCACCGTCTCGTGCTCGGGCACGGGGCGCAGCTCGATTTGCGGGTTGAGCGGCTGGGGCAGCGTTTGCACGCTTTCGGCAGACGGCATCACAAAATGCACGCGCCAACCCTGGTCTTCGGGCACCACGGTGACGGGCGCGGTCATCGAAATTTTGCGCTGCGCACCCAACCCGGCTTGCAAGTTGTCGCCAAAGATGTAAGACGCAATGCGCCGAAAGCCGCTGCGGCTGGCGGCATCGAAGTCTCCCTGGATTTGCGTTTGGGCCACCGTGAAGGCGGCGTAGCGCCGCACTTCAAAAGGCGGGTCTGAAACGAGCACGGTGTAACGCGGTTCTTCAACGGCCATGGCGGCTCCACAAAAAAGGAATAAGACGGGGGCCAAGAAAGAAAAAAGCCAGCGCATCATGGGACAAGTCAGTGTTGGATGGGTGCATTGAACCAAATTCATCGTAGCAGCATCAGTCTCTTACCGTACGCAAGCCGCCTGCGGCTGCTCAAACGTCTAAGTTAGGGGTTTTTCGGTGAGGCTCATCTGTATACTGTTCATCTGTACAGTATTTTATGCAACAACCCATGCTTGCCCTCATCGACGGCAACAACTTCTACTGCAGCTGCGAACGCGTCTTCCAGCCCCAGCTGCAAAACCGCCCGCTCGTCGTCCTTTCCAACAACGACGGCTGCGCCATTGCCCGCAGTGACGAAGCCAAAGCGCTGGGCATCAAGATGGGCGCGCCCTGGTTCAAGATCCGCCACTTGGAGGAAGAAGCCGGACTCGTCGCCCTCTCGGCCAACTTTGCACTGTATGGCGACATGAGCGACCGCATGATGAGCCTGGCCGCAGGCCTGGGCCACACGCAAGAGGTCTATTCCATCGACGAAAGCTTTGTCGACCTGAGCGGCATCGCCGGTGACCTGGTGCGCCGTGCCCGCACCATCCGAAAACGCATCCACCAATGGATCGGCATCCCGACCTGCATCGGCATCGGCCCCACCAAGACCCTCGCAAAATTAGCCAACGCCATCGCCAAAAGCGCCGAACGAAAACCCGGCAGCTACCCCGCACACCACGCGCAAATCTGCCACCTGGGCGCGTGCACACCCGAAGAGCTGGCAGCCGTGCTGCAAGCCACCGAGGTGGGCGACGTCTGGGGTGTCGGCCGCAAGATCGGCGCACAACTTCGAGAGAACGGCGTGCACACCGCGCTGGACCTGCAGCGCATGAGTCCGGCCGCAGCCAAAGCGGGCTGGTCGGTGGTGCTGGAAAAAACCGTGCGTGAACTCAACGGCGTGCCCTGCATCGAATTTGAAGACGAGCCCCCGGCCAAACAACAAATTGCCTGCACGCGCAGCTTCGGCCAGCCCATCACCGAACTGCAAGACCTGCAAGAAGCCGTCACCGAATTCGCCTGCCGCGCCGCCGAAAAACTGCGCCGCCAAAACAGCCACACCGGTCACATCATGGTCTTCATCCGCACCAGCCCCTTCCGAGAGAAAGACCCCCAATACAGCCGCAGTGCCAGCATTCCCCTGCCCAGCCCCACCAGCGACAGCGCCCACATCACCCAAGCCGCCTGCGCCATCCTGAAACACATCTACCGCCCAGGCTTCAAGTACGCCAAAGCCGGCGTGATGCTGATGGATTTGCAGCCCGCCACCCGCCAACAACTCACGCTCGATCTGGATGCCGAGATGCCGGAAAACAGAATCCGGCTGATGGCTGCTATGGACGCCATGAACCAGCGTTATGGGCGTGGCACCCTGAAGCTGGCCAGTGCGGGAACACCGAGAGCGATCAAGTTGTGGACGATGCGGCAAGAGCGCAAGACCACCGCTTACACGACCGACTGGACAGGCTTGCTCTCGGTACACCTGGACGCTTAACGTTCCTGCGGACCTCTGGCACCCGCCGCACCCAGTCAAGTCGGCGGGCATTCACACAATTCCTCAATCGTCTGTGCAGTGGCCCTCAGTCCAGGGCGGGTATTGAAAACGCCCGCGCAGACCCACTGCTAGACTCCGTCACTTCAAAAAATTCAACGCAGACATGCCCCACGATTCGCCCATCGACATCGTTTACTTGTGGGTTGACGGGAACGATTCGAACTGGCGCGCCAAACGCCAAGCGGCCCTGCAGCAACTCCCCAGCGATTCCAGTGCCGCCATGGCCCGCTACAGCAATGTGGAAGGGCGCTTTCGGGACAACCACGAGCTGCGTTACAGCCTGCGTGCGCTGGAGAAGTTTTTCCCCGATCACGGGCATGTTTACATCGTCACCGACGCGCAGGCGCCCGACTGGTTGCGCCCCTCGGACAGCCTGACGCTGGTGGACCACCGTGATCTCATGCCCGAGGCGTCTTTGCCCACCTTTGACTCGGGGCACATCGAGTCCTGGATTCACCACATTCCGGGTCTGTCTGAGCGCTACTTTTACTTCAACGACGACGTGTTCTTCGGTGCACCGGTGCTGCTCAATGACTGGTTTCACCCTGGCGGTTTTCATGTGACCTGGTCTGACGACCCGATGGTCACGGATGAGGCCATGCGCATGGACGCGACCTCGCTCGAAAACGCTTGCCGTCTGTCGATCCAGTGGCTCACCGAGAAAGCCCGCTCGGGCACGCCTGCGCTGCGCGAGCAAGACCCGCTGTACCAGAGCACCTTCCGCACTTTTGCGCATTCACCTCGGCCCATGCTCAAGTCGATCTTGCTGGAGCTGGAGGTCACGGCGCCGGAGTTGTTTGCTGCTGTTCGGTCCACCGTGTTCCGCAGTTGGGACAAACCCACCATCGTGTCGGACTTTGTGTTGCGCTGGGCCTTGGCACATGGGGTGGCGAGCATCCGGCCTTATCGCCACCGCTATGTGTCCACTGGCGAGGCGGACCAGAACACGCAGTTGCAAGCGCTGGTGGCCGACTTTGGCTCGCTCGAATTTTTTTGCATCAACGACACCACCGACGATGCGCAGACCCACGACCCGCGTCTGCAAAATGTGTTGAGTGTGTTGCAGTCGATCCTGCCTGAGCCTTCGGGTTTTGAAAACCCGGCTGCTGGGGCGTATCAAGCTGCGTCTTCAACCTCCGATGCCTCGACCTTTCAGGCGCATGCCAGCCGGGACGACGCACAGCAGCCCCCCAACGCGGCGGGGCTTCAGCAAAGAGCCTGATGGCCATCAGCCAAGGGATTGGCGCGTGATGGGTGAGGGTGGCAGAGGAAAGTCTTCGAGCGTCTGTGCCGCCTGCAGTGCGTGCGTTGCAGCCGATCCTGCGCTGCTGTCAGCGCTGCCGTGGCGCGGCTGCCGAAATTGCTGCAAGGCCAGGTGCTTGGTCGCTCGGCCCCGCACCCGCACGCGCCAGACCCTGAACGACCTGGCTTTCAGTTGCGCGCGCATCAAGGCGATGACCTCGGGCTCGGTCAAGCCAAATTGCAAGGCAATCGCTTCAAAAGGGGTGTCATCCTGCCAGGCCATGGCGATGATGCCCGACACATCAGCCTCTGACAAAGAAGCGGCCAAGCCGGAGTGAGGGTCAGTTTTTTTCACGCATGCGTCCAGAGTCGGTCTGCCCGTTCACGGTGTTTTCTCTTGTGCCGGGGTACAAGCGTTCGATCATGCCAGAGCGAGTCAAACGACTTGCACTGGAGGTGCTTTAAGGGTTTTTCCAGCGGACGGTGCCTATTTGACCTGCGTCGGCCCAGCCCAGGTGAAAGAAACGGCTGGACGAAAGCGTTTTCGCTTTCTAGACTCAGCGCACTTTGACTCACGGCGACCCCGATTCATGATTTCTTCAAAACCTCATCAAGCCCGCACCGTGGTGGTGGGCGGTGGCACCATGGGCATGGACGTGGCCATCGTGCTGGCCCGTGGCGGGAGCCAGGTCACCGTCATCGAACCCGACCCGATCAAGCGCCAAGCCCTGGCTGCGCATGTGCGCCACAACCTGGAGCCCCTGGGCATGGCGCACCGCACCGAACGCGTGCAAGCTGTGGCGGATTTGACCGACGTGAGCTGGCCCGGTGTGAGTCTGCTGATCGAGTGCATTCCCGAAAAACTGCCCCTCAAACAAGTGCTGTTTGCCCGTCTGGCCCAGCTGGCCGCACCCGACACCTTGCTGTGCAGCAACAGCTCCAGCTTTCCGATCAGCGCCATTGCACAGGGCCTGCCCACGCCAGAGCGCATGCTGGGGTTGCACTTTTTCATGCCTGCGCATTTGGTGCCACTGGTCGAGGTGGTGCTGGGCCCTCAGTCGAATGTGCAAGAGGCTGAGGAACTGTGCGACTTCATGCGCGGTTGCGGCAGCGTGCCGGTGCTGGTGCGCAAGGACAAACCCGGCTTTTTGGCCAACCGCATGCAGCACGCCTTGGCGCGTGAAGCCTTTGCCCTGATCGACGAAGGTGTTGCCTCACCCGAAGACGTGGATGCGGCGGTGCGCTTTGGTTTTGGTTTTCGCTTTTTGGCGGCTGGCCCGGTCATGCAGCGCGACCATGCTGGCCTGGAGGTACACACGGCCGCAGCCGCCAGCATGTACCCGAGCCTGGCGGTGAACGCGGAGCCCGCCCGCGTTTTGCAAGAGCGTGTGGCTCGGGGCGATCTGGGCATGAAGACGGGGCAGGGCTTTTTCACATGGACGCCCGAGACTCAAAAGGCCGAGCGCGAGCGCTACGACCGCTTGCTGCGCCAGGGCCTGGACCTGCTGGCGAGCGAGCTGCCGCCGCTGAACCCTCTCGATTGATTTCGCTTCCAAGTTTTCGACAAGGCAAACCATGGCTGTTTTTTCTCATCCCCTTTTGATCACCGTCGCACCCAATGGGGCGTACAAGCAACGGCCAGACCACCCGTCTTTGCCCATCACGTCGTCTGAGTTGGGCCAGACCGCCAAGCTGTGCCTTGATGCGGGTGCAGCCATGATGCACATGCACATCCGCGATGCGCAAGGCGGCCACAGCCTGGACGTGCAGGGCTACCGCGACGCACAGCAAGCGGTCAAGGCAGCCGTGGGCGATGAACTGATCATCCAAGTCACCAGCGAAGCGGCGCGTGTGTACAAAGCACCCGAGCAAATCGCCATGGTCACCACGCTCAAGCCCGAGGCCGTGTCGGTGGGCCTGCGCGAAGTGGACCAGCCCGAGATCGGTGAAACCGGTTTGGCCCGCTTCTTTGGCTGGCTGGCCCAAGAGCGCGTGATGACCCAGGTCATCCTGTACGACGTGGCCGATTTGCAGCGCTGGCAAGCTTTACGCGCACAAGGCGTGATCCCTGATGCGCCTTGGTCGCTCTTGTTTGTGCTGGGCCGATATTCGGTGGGGCAAACCTCCGTGCCCCAAGATCTGTTGCCCTTTGTCATGGCCCACACCGGCACCGAGTCGTGGTCCATGTGCGCTTTTGGTGCGGGTGAGCACGCGTGTGCCACCACTGCGGCCGCTTTGGGCGGTCATGTGCGTGTGGGTTTTGAAAACAACCTCTTGCTCAACGACGGGCAAGTCGCGCCCGACAACGCCGCTCTGGTGCGGCAGATCGCCGAATCAGCGCGCGTTCTGGGGCGCAGTCTCTACACCGCACAGCAGGCGCGTGAAGCATTTTTTCAGCCGAGGGCGTTCGCCAACTGAACCGCTGAACCAAAAGCCAGCGTGAAGCCCAAGGCCCCTTGCCCGGCATTGATGAATAAATTACGCGGGCCGCCTTGATGTCCAATGATCGGCAGACCTGTGGGCGTGGCCGGGCGCATGCCCGCCCAAGGCTGGATGTCGGTGTAGCGCGAGCAATCCGGAAAAAGTGCTTGGGTCGCTTGTTGGAGGGTTTGAATTTGGCGGCTCTGAACGCTGGCGTCCTGACCCACCAACTCGACCATGCCTGCAGCTCGTAGCCGTTGACCCAACCGTGCAAAAACAATTTTTCGGGCGCTGTCGGTGATATTCACTTGCGGTGCCAAGCCGGTCCCATCAGTGGCCACGGTGATGCTGTAACCCTTGAGTGGATAAACAGGCAGGTGCAAACCCAAAGAGGCAGCCAGCGCAGGGGTGGTGTGACCTGTGCACAGCACAAAAGCATCCGCTGACACCTCTTCGCCATGGTCCAGCTGGACGGCCGCCAGTCGATCGCCCTTGGGCACCCATTGCCTGAATGCCTGGCCCCAACGCAAGGCGGCACCTCTTGCCGTGAGAATTTGCGCCAATGCTTCGCAGACCAGTTTGCAATCGGCTGCGCATTCGCTGTCGGTGTAAATGGCCCCCGCAAAATCCTTTTGCTGATGTGCCAATGCGGGTTCTATGGCGCAAGCCTCGGGTGCAGACACGGCCAACTGCGGCGCCCCTCCCAATTGCTTTTGCAGCACCATCTGCTGACGTGCCGCTGCAAATGAGGCTTCGGTGCGAAACAACACCAGCTTGCCGGAGGCGGTGTAGTCACCATCGATGTTTTCACGCTCGCGCAGTGCATCGAACACCGCACGGCTCTGCGCGGCCAAGGCCAATAGTTCTGCCGTGGTTGTTTGTGATTGTTGTGCGTTGCAAGCTCGAAGAAACTGCCACACCCAAGACCATTGGCGGGTGTCCCATTGCGGCCTGATCTTGAGTGCGGAAGTGGGTGAAAACAGCAATTTGGGCAGTTGAGCCCAGATGCCGGGGTCGGCCAAAGGCTGCACATAGGAGTAACTGAGCTGTGCGCCATTGCCGCCACTGGCGCCAGCGGCCGGTGCAGCGCGGTCAATGACGGTGACCTGATGACCTCGTTGGGTCAATTCGTAAGCGGTGCTCAGGCCGATGATGCCAGCGCCCAACACGCAAACATGCATGGTTTTCCTTTGTGCATTCAAACGCGCACTTTGATCAAGTTGATCCAAGTTTGTCATTAGGGGGATCGATATCAGAGTCTACCCTGATCCCCCTTGTTTAAATGTCGAATGAGGCACAAGTTGTGCTACACAGTAGGGTCTGATTTATCAACTCTTTCTAGAGGTATCACATGAAGCGTCGCCATCTGTTTTGGATCTTGAGTTTGGCTGCAGCCGTGGCAGCCCCCGTGCATGCACAGCAATTTTTCCGAATTGGTACCGGTGGTACAGCGGGCACCTATTACCCTGTGGGCGGCATGATCGCCAACGCGGTCAGCCAGCCCGGCAAGATCGTGGCCACAGCCCAGGCCACCAACGGTTCCGTGGCCAACGTCAATGGCGTGGCCGGTGGCGCTTTGGAGTCTGGCTTTTCTCAGTCTGATGTGGCCACCTGGGCCTACACCGGCACGGGCGTTTACGAAGGCAAGCCCAAGGTCACCGACCTGCGCATGATTGCCAACCTGTACCCCGAGAGCATCCACCTGGTGGTCAAAAAGGGCTCGGGCATCAAGTCGGTGTCTGACCTCAAGGGCAAGCGCGTGGCGTTGGACGAGCCCGGCTCCGGCACCTTGGTCAATGCCCGCATTGTGTTGGCCGCTTATGGCGTGAAGGAAAGCGACATCAAGCCCGAGTACATCAAGCCCAACCAGGCCGGTGACAAACTCAAAGACGGCGCACTCGACGCCTTCTTCTTTGTGGGTGGTGCACCTGCTGGCGCGATTGCCGAATTGGCATCGAGCGGCACCGGCATCGAGCTGGTGCCTTTGGCCGGCCCCCAGGCCGATGCCCTGCGCAGGACCAATCCGTATCTGGCCGTGGATACGATCGCTGCCGGCACTTACAAGGATGTGCCCGCCGTGCAGACCATGGCCATGGGCGCCCAGTGGGTGACCAGTGCCAAGGCCGACGCGGAAACCGTGTACCAGATCACCAAGGCCCTGTATGGCAAAGCCGCTCAGGATACCCTGGCTGCTGGCCACGCCAAAGGCAAGTTCATCACCAAAGAGAACGCGGTCAAGGGTGTGGGCATTCCTTTCCACCCCGGTGCCGAGCGTTTCTACAAGGAAGCCGGTCTGATCAAGTGATGCGGGGCGCACCCAACCCCTTGTAGGAGCTCACCCCGTGGGCCATGAGGCCGTTTGCGGCCCCAAAACCATCGCGCACGGGGTGCGCTCCTACAGGGGCTGATGCATTGACTTTTTAGGAGCCCACCCCGTGGGCGATGATGTTTGAACAGGGCGCCGTGGCGCCCTGTGTGTTGTGAACAAGGCCCCAAGTGCCTTGTGTTGTGAAGGACAGGTATGGCCGAAGCCCTCGAGCGCAATGTGCGCAATTTGCAGGAACTGGAAGAAAAGTTCGACCCCGAAATGCGCTTTCGGCCCACGCTGCCGCCCGCCACGGTGATCGTGAAATGGCTGCTCATCATCTTGTCGGGTTTCCACTTCTACACGGCCGGTTTTGGCCTGCTGCGCGAGACCACCCACCGGGGTGTGCACCTGGCCTTTGTGCTGGGGCTGATTTTTTTGGTGTTTGCGGCCACCAAATCTGACGCTGATTCCACCGTGTCCAAAAGCCGCCTGAGCATTGGCGGTGTGCCGCTGATCGACTGGCTGCTGGGCCTGGCCTGTGCGGCCAGTGTGATGTACATCCCTTACGTGTTTGACGACCTGGCGTTTCGGGTGGGCAACCCGGACATGATGGACGTGGTCATGGGCTCGGTCCTGTTTGTCACTTTGCTCGAGGCCACCCGCCGCTCCATGGGCTGGCCCTTGCCTTTGATTGCCCTGGGCTTCACGGCCTATGCCTTGACCGGGCCGTATTTCCCGGGTTTGCTCAAGCACGCGGGGGCGAGCTGGAGCCAGATGATCAACCACCAGTACCTGACCAGCCAAGGCATTTATGGCGTGGCGGTGGGTGTGGTGGCCACTTATGTTTTTCACTTTGTGCTGTTTGGTGTGTTGGCCACGCGCATTGGTTTGGGGCAGTTGTTTCTGGACATCGCCTCCACCGTGGCCGGCCGTTACGCCGGTGGTCCGGCCAAGGTCAGCGTGTTCGGTTCGGCCATGTTCGGCACGCTCAGCGGTTCCTCGGTGGCCAATGCGGTCACGGTGGGCTCGCTCACCATCCCGGCCATGATCCGGGTGGGTTACAAGCGCGAGTTTGCGGGTGCGGTGGAAGCCGCGTCATCCACCGGTGGGCAGATCACGCCGCCGGTGTTGGGCGCGGCGGCATTTTTGATGGTCGAGTTTTTGAATGTGTCTTACCAGACCATCGTGGCTGCGGCGATTGTGCCGGCCTTCATGCACTTTTTTGGCGTGTTCATGCAGGTGCACTTCGAGGCCAAACGTTACGGTTTGCGCGGCCTGACCGAAGAGGAAATGCCCAAGCTGCGCGAGTCCTTCAAGCAGCGCTGGCCGACCCTGATTCCTCTGGCTTTGTTGATCGCCATTTTGGTGTCGGGCCGCACGCCGTATCTGGCGGCGTTCACCGGCATCACCTCTTGCATGATCGTGGGCCTGAGCACCTCGGTGTGGGGCAACCGCAGCACCAACTGGGTTTTGCTGGTGGTGCTGCATGTGCTGCTGGCGCTGGTGGCGTTTGTGGACTGGGGCAGCGACGGCGAGACCATCAAGCTGGGCTTTTTGGCGCTGGGCGTGGCTTTGATTTGGGCCAGTCAAAAGTGGCTGGGCCTGGTGGGGCGCATTGACAATGCCGTGCTGCTGGAGGCTTTTGAAACCGGGGCCAAGTACGCGCTGGCGGTGGGCGCTGCAGCGGCCACGGTGGGCATTGTGATTGGCGTGGTCACGCTCACGGGCGTGGGCTTCAAGATCAGCTTCATCATCACCGGCTGGGCGCAGATGATCTCGGCGTTCTTGATGGACTGGTTGCCCGCCTTCATGGCCGACAGCAAGTCCTTGACGCTCCTGGCCGCGCTGTTCATGACGGGCATCGTCTGCATCTTGATGGGCTGCGGCATCCCGACCACGGCCAACTACATCATCATGGTCACGGTGGCCGCACCCACTTTGGTGCAGCTGGGTGTGGAGCCTTTGGTGGCGCACTTCTTTGTGTTTTATTACGGCGTGCTGGCCGACATCACGCCGCCGGTGGCGCTGGCCGCTTATGCGGCGGCGGGCATGGCCGGCGGTGACCCGTTTAAGACCGGCAACATGGCCTTCCGCCTGGGGCTGGCCAAAGTGCTGGTGCCTTTTGTGTTCGTGTTCTCACCCTCCTTGCTGCTGGTGGCCAAGGGCTTCACCTGGGCCGACTTTGCCATCACCTTCACAGGCTGTGTGCTGGGCATCGTCGCGCTGGCGGCTGCGCTCAGTGGTTACATGTTGACCTTGATGAAGGGCTGGGAACGTGCGCTGTGCGCTATCGGCGCTCTGTGCCTGATTGCGCCGGGCCTGAAAATCAGTTTGCTGGGTGTTGCTTTCATGTTGCCCGTCTTGATTCACCAATGGACGACGAGCCAGTCTCGCAAGGGCGCATCGCTTGCTTGACGGAAAAAACAAGGGGCTTTTCAGCGCTTTTTGGGGTTTGGATGTTTGAGCCACTACACTGGCGGGCCTTGGATTCAGGCTCGCCGCTTTTCGCCACGGTCTGGCCTTTCACCCGTTGATCTTCTTTGATTGCCCATGAAATTCAAAATGTCCGAAAAGTCGCTCTTTGCGACTTTGTTACGCGCCCCGTGGTGGGTGAGTTTTTTGGTGATGTTCGGCGTGGCCTTGGTGGCCGGGGCTTTGCTGCCTGAGGCCTACAAAACAGTGGGCATGCTGGGTGCCTTTCCATTCTTTGTGATCGGTGTCATGGCCGCTTGGCGGCAAAGAAATGCCATCTCGGGCAGCCGTATCGAGGAACTGGTTGAGCAGGCTAGGAGCATGGGCTGGCGTGATTTTTCGGTGCTGGTCGAAGAAGCGCTCAGGCAGCAGGGTTTTGTGGTGACCCGTTTGAACGACGGTCCGGCCGATTTCCAGATCGAAAAAAATGGCCGCATCACCTTGGTCAGCGCCAAGCGCTGGAAAGCGGCCACCGTTGGCGCCGAACATTTGCGCGAACTGCTGGCAGTCCGTGAAAGCCGGGATGCCTTTTCGTGCACTTGCATGAGTCTGGGTGTCTTCAGTCAGGCGGCCATTGATTTGGCCAACGACAGCCCCATGCAGTTGCTGAAGTCGGCCAACATCGCGCAACTCATGCACGACGGGGCCAACGCCCTCCAAGCCTGAAACATTGGCCCAATTTTTCGGCACATCTTTTTCGGCTACCCAAGGACTTCCATGACCAGACCTCTTCTCGCCGAATCGGCCATCCATCCGGCCATCCGTCAACGCATTGCCGAGCACCACCTGCCCGTGATCCAACAGGTGCAAAACGCCATCGCCCAGCACGCTGTGGTGGTGGTCGGCTTGTCGGGCAACCCTTTTGTGGGAAAAGCCCGCAAGTCGCTGGCTGCTGCGGGTGTGGCACACGAGTACATCGAGTTCGGCAGCTATTTTTCGCTGTGGCGTTTGCGCAATGCCCTGAAAATGTGGACCGGCTGGCCCACGTTCCCTATGGTCTTTGTGCGCGGCACCTTGGTGGGTGGGGCCGATGACCTGCGCCGCCTGATCGACAGTGGCGAACTCCAGACCTTGCTCAAAGCCTAAGCGGTATGGCCCTGCTTGCAAAACCCGAGTTGTGGCGCACCGAGGTTGGCGATGCGGTGGCCGTGCTCAACATTCCCGGCGCACTCAAAAGTGCACGCACATTTGACATCGATGTGAGCTTGTTGGTGCGCGTGCCCGAAGACCATGCCGAGGCTTGGCACGCGTTGACGCTGGAGATTGACGGCAAGCAACAATGGCACAGGCGCATCGCCAGCAGCTGCCCGGGCCAGACCGATGGGCTCGATTACCACTGCCGCGTGGTGCTTGAGGCCGGGCAGGCCCTGCGCATTCGCGCGGTGGCGGGCACACGGGGTGCGGTGGTGCAGCGCCTGCTGATCGAGGCGCGAGAAGACCTGTAACTTCAGCCGATCACCGCCAACTCGCGCAGTGGGCGGTTTTGTACCAGGCGTTCAAAACCTAACGCTTTTACGTCGATGGTTTGCGCTTGGCCCAGCAGCATCCATTCGGCCAACGCCAAGCCAGCCCCTGCGGCGTGCTGCATGCCGTGGCCCGAAAAGCCGTTGATGAAATACAGGTTGCCCAGCTCAGGGTGCGGGCCAATCACGGCGTTGTGATCGAAGGTGTTCATCTCGTAATAACCCGCCCAAGCCCGCTCAACCCGCAGAGCTGCGAGGGCCGGAATGCGGTGCGCGAGTGACGCCCACTGTTCGTCGTTCCATTCCGACCAGTCCGGCTCCAACGGCAAACCGGGGGCGGTGTGCAAGGGCTCTGCGCCGCTGATCAAAAACCGGCCCTCGGGTCTCAGCCACCAGCCCGTGGGGTCGATCAGCAAAGGGCATTGCGGCAGCGGCTCGGGGCAAGACAGCACAAACACGGTGCGTCGCGCCGCCTCGATGGGCAGCGGCACCCCGGTCATGGCTGCCACTTGGCCAGCCCAAGGCCCCGCTGCATTCACCAATTGCCCGCAGGGCAATGTGCCACCACTGGCCAAACGCACGCCCGTGATTTGCGTTGCCGTGTGGTCCAGGCCCACCACCTGGTCGTGCAGGCGCTGCACGCCTTGCGCCATGGCCTTCTTTAAAAATGCTTGGTGCAGCGCCGGTCCGTCAAACCAGCCTTCGCCGCTCAGGCCCAAGCTGCCCAAGGCTACATCGTCCACGTTCAGCCAAGGGTAGCGCTGGCGCAAGGCCTCGGGGCCGAGCAAAGCCACATCGGCCCCGGCTTGCTTTTGGATCTGGTGCGCGGTTTGCATGGCTGACACTTGATCTGGCTGGGCCAGGTACAGGTAACCGGGTTCTTGCAAACTCAGCGCTACCGGGTGATCGGGCAGGCCCAGGTGCTGCTCTGCCTCACGCAAAAACGCGATGCCGAATTGGCTCAGCCGAATGTTGACGGGGCAGGTGAATTGCTGACGGATCGAGCTGGCCGACAGCGAGGACGAGGCTTTTTCGTAACGTGTGTCCGACTCGACCAGCGTGACATTGAGGCCCGGCTGCAAGCGGGTCAACCAATAGGCCGTGGCCGCGCCCATGACGCCACTGCCCACGATCACCACATCGGTGCTGTTCATGTTCGTGCACCTTCGGCCAAGGCCGCCCGGTAGACCAGTCGTGCCGCCACCGTGTCCTCGACCGCCTGTCCCAGTGATTTGAAAACGATGGTGGTGCCTGCGGGTGGTGGCGCACTACGGCCACACAAAATCTCGCCGATTTCCGCAGCGACCGTCGCGCCTGAGAGCAGCACATCGCCCGATTCTTTTTCGGCCGCTTCGCGTTGGTCAGCCACCACCCAGTGGGCCATGGCTGCGTCGTCCAGCTCGCGCCAGGTGGGGCGGGGCGCACCCACGGCGGCCACAAAGGCCCCAGGCTTGAGCCAAGCGCCGTGCAGCACCGGCTCGCTGGCATTGGTCACGGTGCAGATGATGTCGGCCCCGCGTACCGCTTGTTCGGCGCTGGCGCAAGCCACGCCGTCGATGTCTTGTGCGCACTGCTGCGCGTTGGCGGCGTTGGGGCTCCACACGCGGATCTCTGAGATTTCGCGCACAGCCCGCAGCATTTGGGCGTGGCTGCGGGCCAGCACGCCGCTGCCCAGCATGGCCACCACCTGTGGGGTGCGCGGCACCAGGGCGTCGGCCGCTACGGCAGAAGCTGCCGCTGTGCGCATGGCGGTGATGGTGTTGCCCTCCATGACCGCCAGGGTTTGCCCCGTCGCTGGGTCCATCAGCACAATGGTGCTCAGCAAGGTGGGCAAGCCTTTTTGTGCATTGCCCGGTACCAGCGTGATGAGTTTGGTGCTGAGCGCATCGCCCAGCTGCGCGGGCTTCAAAAACAGCAGGCCATCGTTGGACGCCTCGCCAATGGGCATGACCATGCGCAGCGGCTGCACCACCTGGCCCAGCGTCAGTGCCATCAGGGCTTCTCGCACGCCTTGCAGCAGGTCGGGCACGCTCAACAGTTGCTGCACGCGGGCTTCGTCAAAATAATGAACCATGGTCCGTCTCCAGAGGTGGCTTTGAGGCAGAGTCTATTCCATCATGTCCAGCCCATTTGGGCAGTCACCTGCAGGATTTCTTTGCGCAAACCCGGATAGAGGACAGGCAGTGTCCAGGGACCCTCACGTCGTGGGTGATCACACCGTGGCGATGGGCGTGGCGGGGGATCCAATGGCCCCAGGCAAGCGCAAGGGTGGGGCGGTGAGCAAAAAACGACTCCGACTGTTCTGGCGCAGCCAGTCAGCCAAAGGGGTCAAGTGCCAAATTTCGCCCAGGTGCACGCCCAGCTTGAACAGGCAATGCTCGTGCAAAGGCAAAGCCGCGCAGCTGCCGGGGCGGGGTGTGGCGGGCAAACCTTCCACCGCGTAGTTGTCGGCGATCAGGGCCACCAACCCCGAATCGATGATCCACTGCAGCAGCTGCTCGTCGCGTCCTTCCAGCACGGCGCATGAGTTTTCCACTGCATGTGGGTCGGGTTGTTTGTTCATCTCCAGCAGCATCTGTGCAAAGCCCGTGTGCAGGCACACCATGTCGCCGGGCTCCACCACCACGTTGTCCTTGCGCATGATGTCCATCAGCAGGTCGTAACCCACCCGCACCCGCTCGCGCCCCAAATGGGCGTGCAGGTCGATCATCACGGCGCGGCCTTGCACGCAGCGCTCGGACATCTTCTCGATGCCCAAGGCTTTGGCTGCCGATGTCGATTCGCGGGCGATTTCTGGGAAACCAAAAATACCAGCCCCCGATCCAGTGCTGGGCCCCACCACATCGGTGCCTGCGCGAAAGCCGTTGTAATACATCGGCTCAGGCACGCCGTCGCCGCTGGCATCGAACATCGAGCCCACATGCGCCAGGCTGTCCCACTGGGTGCTGTACTGCAAGTGCATGATGACCAGGTCGTCGCACACCACATCGGTACAGGCCGGGTCGTCGCACCACAGCTGGTAGTTCATGTTGGGCTTGTCGCCGCGCAATGTGGGGCGCAGCACCGGCGGTTGACGCCGGGGGTTGAGCACATTGCCCCCCGGAAAATCCAGCGGCAGGCTCAGGTTGAAGGTTTGCCCCGTGCGCACCTCCTGCATGCCTTGCAGCACTTTCTCGGGCGTCAAGAGGTTCATGCGACCGCATTGGTCGTCGGGTCCGAAGTCGCCCCAGTTCGAGCCGGGTGGACGGTGTTTCCAACGGGGAGAAGTAGACATGCAAGACTCCTGTGGTGACGGCCCAAGCACAAGATGCGTGCTGTGCGTGCCTAGCATCTTGTGCGCTGTGAGGCTGGCTTTGTGTCACCGATCTGACTGCGGGCTGCTTGGCCCAAACTGGCGCAGGCTTGGGTCGATCACGCCTCGCTTTGACCTTGAAACTCACGCCACAACAAATACAGGCCGCTGCCCACCACCACCAAGGCGCCCAGCACCACGGCCAGGTCGGGCACCTGGCCAAAGACCAGCCAGCCCAGCACCGTCATGTAAAGAATCTGCTGGTACAAAAACGGCCCCAGCACCGCTGCCGAGGCATAGCGGTGCGCCACAGCCACAAAGTAGTGGCCAATGCCGCCGCACAAACCCGCCAGCGCCATCACCGACCACTCCAGCAGCGTGGCCGGTTGTTGCCATTGCCACAGCGCCACGGGCGTGAGCACCAAGGTGGCCACCACCGCCGAGGTCAGTTGTGTGGTGGCCGGGTTTTCGCTGCTGGCCAGGTAGCGCGTCATCATGTTGAAGAGCGCATACAAAATGGCATTGAGCGCCGACAGCAAGATGGCCGGGTGAAAGCCTTGGCTGCCAGGGCGGATGATGATCAACACGCCCGCAAAGCCCACCGCAATCGCCAGCCAGCGCTTGGCGTCCAGCCGCTCGCCCAGCCACCAGGCCGAGAGCAAGGCGATCAAAATCGGCACTGAAAACTGCATGGCCCCGGTCTCGGCCAACTGCAAATACTGCAAGGCCCAGAAATTGAGCGCGGTCATGGACGCCAGCATCAAGCCCCGCAGCAGCTGCAATCGCGGGTGCCGCCAGCGCAGCAAGTCGCCTTTGACCGATGGTGCAAACACCGCGACGGAAAACAGCGAATGTGTGAGAAAGCGCATCCACACCACCTGCATCACGGGCAAGGTGAGCACCAGCCATTTGGCCGAGGCGTCGAGCACTGCAAACATCAAGGTGGTGACCGTGACCAGCGCAATGCCGATGCGGCGGTGCCGTGCGCTGTCGCTGAAAAGCTGGCTCATGGGCTGGGTGAGATGCCGCCGGGCTCAGCGCTTGGGCGGCGTCTCCAGCCCGCCTGTGTAAAAGCGGTTGAAAGTGGGCGAGATGATCAGCTCATTGATGCAGGTGCGCTCAGGCATCTGCGCCACAAACAAAATGGCCTGGCCCATGTCTTCGGCCTGAACCATGCGATCGCGCTGCTCGGGAGACGGCGGCACGGGCCGCTTGTCCAGAATAGGCGTGGCCACTTCGCCGGGCAAGAGCGAGGTGGCGCGGATGCCGTGTGTGCATTCCTCCATGTTGATGGATTCGGTCAAGGCCAGCACGGCACGTTTGGTGGCGTTGTAGGCCGGACCGGTGAGTTTGGATGCGTAAAGACCCGCCCAAGACGACACGTTGATGATCAAGCCGCTTTGCTGCTGGCGCATGGCGGGCAGGACCGCATGCACGCAATAAAACAAGCCCGACAGGTTGATGGCCACCACATCGTCCCAGGCCTCGGGCGTGACCACGTCGAAGTTGCGCTGCGTGGCATTGGTGCCTGCACTGGTCACCAAGATGTCGATGCGGCCATGTTGGTTCAGAATTTGCTGCGCAGCCGCCTTGACAGCGTGCTTGTCGGCCACGTCCAGCAGCAAGGCTTCGGCACTGCCAAAGGCCTGCAGCGCCGCCAAAGCGCTGGCGTTGGTGGCGGCGTTGCGGCCAGAAATCACCACATGGGCACCTGCCTTGGCCAGGGCCATCGCGCCGGCCAGCCCAATGCCGCTGCCCCCGCCGGTGATCCATGCAACTTGTCCTGTGAGTGATGTGGTCATGTGTGAGTCCTGACTTGGGATGAAAGGACAGATTAACCCAGCCGCTAGCGGGCGGCCTGCGCCTCAAGTGACACCCGCTGGCGCTGTCTGTGCGTTCAAGAGGAGCAACAAAGTCTCACTTGGGCAGGTCGCGGGCACCGCTCTCGGGGCGGTACATCTTGAACAGCTGCTCGGGCCCGATGGTGAAATAATCCGCTGCGCCGCCCCCGCGCAAAATGTGCCCGGCATTGGCCGTGTCGTACACCCCGCCCTTGAGCAAGCGCTCGTCGATGTGGATGCCCACCACTTGGCCAAACACCATCCAAGTTTCAACTTTCTGGCCTTGCAGGTCTTGCAGCTGCAAAATTTGTGTGCAGCGGCACTCGAAGCTCACCGGGCTTTGCGCCACACGAGGCACACCCACCACCCGTGAGGCTTCTGGCGTCAACCCGGCCAAGTCAAACTCGCTCACTTCGGGCGGCACGGCTTCGCAAGTTTGGTTCATCACATCGGCCAGCTCGCGCGTGACCAGGTTCCAGACAAACTCGCCTGTGGCTTCAATGTTGTTGAGCGAATCCTTGCGCCCGATGCTCGAAAAGCCGATCAGCGGGGGCACATAGTTGAAGGCGTTGAAAAAGCTGTAAGGCGCCAGATTGAGCACCCCGCTGGCGCTGCGGCTGGACACCCAGCCGATGGGGCGCGGGCCCACGATGGCGTTGAACGGGTCGTGTTTGAGGCCGTGGCCCAGATGAGGTTCGTAGAAATGCATAATTTTCAACTCGCAAAAAAACCCCTCGAAAGGGGTTTAGGCCTCAAGGTCAAGAATGTTTACTTCTTGACGCAAGCAGGGTTCTTTTCGTTTTCTTTCTTGGAGCAGTCGACTTTTTTGTCGTCCATTTTGCCGCCGCCGTGCGCACCTGCGAAGGCGGGCATGGACACCAACATGAAAGCGGAAACGAGGGCAGTCATCACGAATTTCATAGAAACACCTTCGAGGAGAGAGGTTGATAAAAAGAGCAAAAATAGTGAGGTGGCGTGGGCCAACGCTCAGACGCATACTATCAAGCATCAAAGGCACATGAAAACAATGGACAAAACCCATCGCCACCGCTGTGATGCTTTCAGACCGATTTCAGGCGCCATCGTGACTGCGCTGTTTGGGCTTTTTGTGGCCGTCTCACCTGTTGCAGCCCAAGAGCGTTTTAAGCCTGCAGAGTCTGCGGTGGTCTTGTCCGCGTCTGTGCACGCCGCCAGTGGACGTCTAAATTCTTTGCGCTCTTTGGACAAAGCCTGGCGGGCTCAGCCTCAAAACTTGCCTTCCGCACTGGCCTATGCCAGGGCTGTCTTTACGCTGGGCCTGACCGAGGGTGATTTGCGTTGGTACGGCTCAGCCAAAGCGACTTTGAAGCCTTGGTGGACGGCGGCCGATTTGCCTGCGGAGGCTTATTTTTTGCGGGGTTTGGTCAAGCAAGGTTTTCACGATTTCCAGGATGGCTTGCAAGACATCAACCGCGCTATCGCCTTGGAGCCTGCACGCGCCGAATTTTGGTCTTGGCGATTTGCTTTGCACCTGCTCTTGGCCGACATGAGTGCGGCCCAAAAAGACATTGACGAGATGGGCCGTTTGTTGGGCCCAGAAGAAGCCCAGGTCTACCGCGCGGTGCTGCTCTATCGCACAGGCCAGCCATTGCCCGCGGTGGACATGCTGAGCCAAGCCATCCGTTCGGCCAATTACCAAGACGCTTCCTCGCAAGACTGGCTGGGGTTCCATTTGGGCGAGGCGCACCGCGTGGCCGGACAGCCTGCGAAAGCTTTGGCCGTTTGGGGGCAGCGCCTCAAAGCCAGTCCGCAGTCGCACCTGATCCGCTTGTCTTTGGCCGACTTGCTTAACCAGCAAGGCCAATACCGCCAAGCCCAAACCACCGCCATGGCTGCCACCAGCAGTGGC
>JBIKSF010000020.1:0-24459 GCA_044348785.1 Limnohabitans sp. | reverse complement strand
TGTGCCTGCCCGGTGGTGTGCATGACCTGCGGGTGGCGGTAGAGCTGCCCAAACAAAAACTTTTTGAGCTCGCCGCTGCGGGTCTTCATGCTTGGGCTGAACGCAACAAGTGGCCCGGCCAAGCGGGCCTCTTCCAACGAAGCTACACCCGCCTGAAACACAGCCTGGCGGGTGGTGTCGATCACGTCATACACCTGGTCACTCAACATGCGGCGGATGGTTTCGTACAGAACACGGCGCGGCTTTTCTGACAAGCCCGGATGCTCGGCCAAAGTCTGTTGGTGGTAGCGCGCAAACAGTTCCACCTGCAGCAGTTGTTCAATACTGATGAGCCCGGAGCGCACGCCGTCGTCGATGTCGTGCGCGTTGTAGGCAATCGCATCGGCCAGGTTGCACAGCTGCGCCTCCAGGCTGGGCTGGGTGCGGTCGATGAAGCGCCGCCCTACCCCGCCCGGTTCGGTCCGCTCCAGATGTTCGGCATTGGCACGCGAGCAGTGTTTGAGCACACCCTCGCGGGTTTCAAAACTCAGGTTGAGACCGTCAAACGCGGGGTAGCGCTCTTCCAGTTGGTCGACCACGCGCAGGCTTTGCAGGTTGTGCTCAAAGCCGCCGTGCTCGGCCATGCATTCGTTCAGCGTGTCTTGTCCAGCGTGCCCAAAAGGCGTGTGGCCCAGGTCGTGCGCCAGCGCCACGGCTTCGACCAAATCTTCGTTCAGGCCCAGTGCTCGGGCGATGGATCGGCCCAGCTGCGCGACCTCCAGCGAATGCGTCAGCCGCGTGCGGAACAAATCGCCTTCGTGGTTCAAGAACACCTGGGTTTTGTAAACCAGCCTCCGGAACGCGGTGGAATGCACAATGCGGTCCCGGTCGCGCTGGAAAGCGTTGCGTGTCGGCGCAGCCGGTTCAGCAAACCTTCGGCCTCGGCTGAGCGCCGGGTCGCAGGCCAGTGCCGACAAGCTGGCCAGTGGGTGACTTGAACCCATCGGCAACTCCAGTGACTCGGCGTACATGGCCATCAGGCGCAGCAGGCGTTGATCACCTCGCGCACCATGGCGTCGGACGCACCGCACATGGAGGCTTTGCCGGGCCCGTCGATCACCACAAACTGGATGTCGCCGCCGATGGCTTTTTTATCGAGGCGCATGTGTTCGATGTAATGGCCTGCGTTGTCGGTCGCATCGATGATGGGGCCGCGTACAGGCAGCCCCGCACGCTCGATGATGGCGCGCAAGCGCGCCACAAAGGCCGCATCAACCTTGCCCAAACGCTGCGAGAGTTCAGCCGCCATGACCATGCCGCAACCCACGGCTTCGCCGTGCAACCAGACGCCAAAACCCAAACCCGCCTCGATGGCGTGGCCAAAAGTGTGGCCAAAATTCAGGATGGCGCGCAGGCCCGCTTCGCGCTCGTCCTGCCCCACCACCCAGGCCTTGATCTCGCAGCTGCGCTTGACGGCGTGCGCCAATGCGGCAGGGTCTTGGGCGATGAGCGCGTCGATATTGGCTTCGATCCAGGCCAAGAAATCCATGTCGGCAATCGGGCCGTATTTGATGACTTCGGCCAGGCCCGCGCTCAGCTCACGCGGGGGCAAGGTGACCAAGGTGTTCAGGTCGCAGACCACGCGCACCGGTTGGTAAAACGCGCCAATCATGTTTTTGCCCAGCGGGTGGTTGATGGCGGTTTTGCCACCCACCGACGAATCCACCTGAGACAAGAGCGTGGTCGGCACCTGCACAAAGGGCACGCCACGCATGTAGCTCGCCGCCGCAAAGCCGGTCATGTCGCCCACCACGCCGCCGCCCAAAGCAAACAGCACCGTCTTGCGGTCGCAGCCTTGGCCCAGCAGGGCGTCAAAAATCAGGTTCAGGGTTGGCCAGTCTTTGTGCGCCTCGCCATCGGGCAGCACCACGGTGTGGACCTGCTTGTAATGCGGGGCGATGGCGCTGCGCAAAGCGGCCTCGTAAAGCGGGGCAATCGTGTCATTGGTCACGATCATGGCCGTCTGCGCCTTGGGCAAGCCAGCCCAGGTGTCAGGTCGGCTCAGCAGGCCTTGGCCAATGTGGATGTCGTAACTGCGGTCGTCCAGCGAAATGGCAACCGTTTGGAGGGGGAATGTGGGCTCGGACATAGCCCTCAAGTGTAGGGGGTCTGAAAGGGCGATGGAGCGTTTCAGGTTTTGTGTACAGGCGTGATCGGGGCGGGCGTGTGTGCAGGCAGATGCCCGGCCAGTTCCAGCTGCATGATGATCATGTTGACCAAAGTGGCCACCGAGGGGCGGCCGGTTTCAATGACAAAGTGGGCTGCTTGCCGGTACAGCGGGTCTCGCGCCTCAAACAAGGCCCGCAGGCGGCTCAGGGGGTCGTCCACCTGCAACAAAGGGCGGGCTGTGTCATGGCGCACACGGCGAAAAACGTCTTCTGGGGTCGAGCGCAGGTAAATCACATGGCCGCGCTCATGCAAATGACGCCGATTGGTTTCGCGCAAAACAGCCCCACCGCCTGTGGCGATGACACCCTCATGGGTTTGTGTCAACTCATCGAGCACCTGTTGTTCCACGTCGCGAAAGCTGTCTTCGCCTTCACGGGCAAAGAACTCCCGGATCGAGCAGCCCAATTGTTGCTCGATCACATGGTCAGAATCGACAAAAGGCTGCCCCAAGCGGCGTGCCAACTGCCTGCCAATGGTGGTTTTGCCCGAGCCCGGTAGGCCCACGAAGATGATGCTCAAGGAAGTCTCACACTGAAAAAGTCGGCTGGGCCACCCAAAAAAATGGCCAGCACTTCATAGCCTGCAAGTGTATTCGACCGGCTTACCTTGCCCTGAGGCCAGCGTTGCGGGGGTCCAAGGTCTTAGGGCATGGGGCTTCAGGGCGGGAGGGTCGCCGGGCCATCGGCCACCACGCGGGGCGTAAGGAAAATCAGCAACTCGCTTTTGCGCCGGGTCTGGTCCCGGTTTTTGAACAGCCACCCCAGAACGGGCACATCGCCCAGAGCCGGCACCTTGGCTTCGTCGTTGCGGTTGGTTTCTTCGTAAATGCCGCCGAGCACCACGGTGCCACCGTCCTCCACGCGCACTTGGGTCTTCACATGCTTGGTGTTGATGGCGTAACCTGCCGGGGTGATTTGCCCGACGCTGTCGCGGTTCACATCCACATCGAGCACGACCGAACCATCGGGCGTGATCTGGGGCGTCACCTCCAGCTTGAGATTGGCCTTTCTGAAAGAGATGGCAGTCACACCGTTGCCCAAAGCCGTTTGATAGGGCAACTCGGTGCCCTGCTCGATCAAAGCCTTGGTTTGGTCGGCAGTCACCACCCGAGGGCGCGACACCACCTTGCCCAGCCCTGCGGCTTCCAGCGCTGAAATTTCCACATTGATGAACCGGTCGGCTGCGGCGTTGAACAGCGAGACCGCAAACGTGGCCGGGGTGTTGAGCGTTTGGCCGGCAGATCCCGCAGGCAGGTTGACTTGGTTGCCAGCCACCGTCCCGGCTGCTGTGGGCTGGTTGCTGGCCCCAACGGCCAAGGTGTTGGACCGCCCCTGCACCTTCATGGGAATCGCCAGACCCATGCCCAAGCGCACCCCGAGCGATTGGCCAAACTGGTCATCGGCCTCCACAATCCGGGCCTCGATCAGGATCTGCCGCACAGGCACATCCAGTTGCGTCAGCATTTTTTGAAGTTCCAGCACCCGTGCGGGCAAATCTGAAATAAAGATCTGATTGGTGCGGGGCTCCGCCAACACACTGCCACGCGAACTCAGCCAACGCCCCCCCGTGCTGCCGGCAGCTCCGCCTTGCAGACGCTGGGCCACCTCGGTGGCGCGGGCATATTGCAAACGCAAGGACAGCATCTGCAGGGGGCTGACCGCCTCCAAAGCGGCTTGGGCATCGAGCTGTTTTTTTTCACGCAAGGCCCATTCGCCCTGAGGCGCAATCCACAGCACACGGCCCTCTTGGCGTGACACCAGCCCCTTGGACTGCAACACGATGCTCAAAGCCTGTTGCCACGGCACCTCGCTCAAACGCACACTCACCGGTCCGCTCACGCTGTCGGTCGGCACCAGGTTGAGCCCCGAAAAGTCGGCAAACACCTGCAGCAGGGCTTTGATGTCGATGTTTTGAAAATTCAGACTGATCGGCTTGTCGTCCGGTACTGCGACCGCACCCGCCTGCAAGCGGGAACTCGCGCCCGCACCGTCCGGGCTGCCCGGGATTTGTGCCGCCGCCAAGCCTGCACTGCAAACCCATGCCAGCCATACGCTGGTGTGAAGTCCGTATTGCTTGAAATGCCTCATCGCTTTTCACTCCCCATGCTGTGGCCATCTGCGGCGGGCCGCATGCCGTCAAGCTTGATGACGGGTTCTCGCGCCAATCGCAAGCTCACACCATCCTCGGCGATGGCCACCACCCGATGACCCTCCTGCGTGACACGTTGCCCCAGACTGACCTTGGCCCCATGTGGGCCGGCCGACAAAATCGCATACCGATCGCCGCCCTGTTGCCACAACCCCACCCATCGCACGCGATCCAGTGGCCAGTGGCGCGGGTCTGGTGGCAAATCTTCCTGGCCTGCGGTGGTGACTGATGTGCCCACCGCTGCTGCATCAGTGGGTGGCGTCAAATTTTCTACGCCTGCTGCTGCACCCACCCAAGACCTGGCAGTTGCCGCATTCACAGCGAACAGCGCTGGCCCCGTGCGGGCTCGGGTGGCCCCCGAGGAGGGCATCTCCCAGATGGCCTGCCGTGCCTGTAAGCCTGCGCCCTCATCTCCCCTGTTGGGCTCAGAGGTACTCACCTCGGCCGGACGCATCCAAAGGCGCATCACCAGATCGATCTGAACTTCTGCGGCTTGCTCCAAGGCCGTCACACTGATGCGATCGATGGTGCACAGCGGCCCTGTTTCCGCGCAGGCCGACCATACCCGGCTCCAATCCTCGAAACGGCCCTGTAGACGAAAAGCGGCAGCCTGATGGCTCAAGTTGTTGCGTTGACTGTGACCTCCCTTGGTGGACTTGGGCAAGGGGGAGGACTCTGGGGCCAAGGGGCGCATGGATTGCAAGCGCAAACCGTGCGCAGCCAACACCTGCTGCCAATCGGTCCAGATATGTCCTTCACGCGTTATGGCGGGCAAACTGGCCAGTCGGCTCTGCACATCGCTTGTGAGCGCGTGATTGGGGGGCTTGGCTGCGGCCACCGCGAAGGCGGTCAATTGTTGCGTCAAACGGGTCACCGTTTGTTCCGCCTGTGCATGGTTCTCTCGCACCTCTGGCTGCGCCAGCTCCATGAGCAGCAATCCAAGCAAGCACGCTGTCAGGGCATACGCCCAGCGTCGCCACCAACGCGCGGCCACACGCTGCAGGTGCGGCCAGCGCATGTCTCCTGGGGGTATATCGGCCAAGGGGTTCATGGCCTGGCCTCTTTGGTGCGTGAAGGCGGTACTGGCAGCACCGCTTGGGCATGCGGCCACTGGGCTTGCCAGACAAAATCCACCTCCCCTGCTGGTCCAACCGTCATGCTCGTCAAGCCTAGAGGGTGGGGCCACTGCGCCGACAAGCTTTGCCGGACCTCAGACACCGCGTCGACACCTTGCATCGCGCCATGCAACTCGATCTTTTCTGCTTCTGACTGCAATCGCACCAGTCTCAGCCCACGGTCCCTGGCTTCTTCTTGCAAGCTCTCATGCAGGCGCACCCAAGCCTGCTGGTGCTCGGCGATCTGTTGAAGCTGACCGGCTTGCTCGGCTTGATAGCGCAGCTTGGTTTGCGCATGATCGGCCTCTTGGACCTGCTGTTGGCGAGCGCGCAAAGCCTCCTGCAAACGACTTTGCGCCTGCTGCAGCTGCGCCGTCTCGATCGCCAGCCCATGCTGCCACACCCAAGCCAACAAGGTGCCCACCACCAGCCCTGCGAGGCTGCTCCACCAGCGGTGAAAAACCCTTTGCTGCCGAGCCAGGCCCGGGTGATTCAGTAAATTCAACGAGCGCGTCACAGCCAAGCTTTCAGGGCCAGGCCCGCCGCCACCAAACGTGGACCGCCCGGGGTGGGCATCACCTGCTGGAGGGCCTCCTCGATGACTGCATCGGAGTCCGCCCGCAGATGGCCTTGTGCTGTTTCATGAGACGGAGGCAGACCGTCCGGGGCGCCCAGTCGAAATTGCCAGTCTTGCGGCGCCTGGCTCAACAGACTGTCGACACCCCCGCGCAAAGCACGCGCACCCCGTTGCGCGGCCTGCAACTCCGACTCAACGGTGGCCAGTCGCCACCCTGCCGCGCGGGTGCAACTTTTGAAGGCCGCCATTCGAGCTTGCGCGCAGCCCATCCAATGCACGCGCTGGACCAGCCCATCGGTCAAAGGTGCGGGTTCAAAATCAAAGTTCACCTCGTCTGGCTCCAGATGCAAGGCTTGGGCCGCTTCGATCTGCACCTCGTACACCCAATCTTCTTCGGGCAGATCGACGGGGAAGTCGATGTACCCCTCCTGAAGCAGCGCCAAGGGCAAGGCCATGTTGAGTCGATGACGCGCACCGCCGCTAGAGCGCCCATGCTGGCGCAAATGTTGGCTCAGCCCACTCAGGTCGGAGGCATCCAGGTTTGGGGATGCAGGCAATGCCACCAGGGTTTGGACCTTGGCCAGGTTATGGATGGGTCGCGTCAAGCCGCCCAGTACCCAGGCACCGTCACCCTGCGGTGCCAAGCCCCATGCATGGCGGACCGATCCTTGGGCCCACCTTTGCCACAACCGCGTCAATGCTTGCATGCTGAGCCTCCCTCGAAACGGCCTGTAAGGTCATCGATGAAAGGTTTTGTAACATGATTCGACCGATCTGACAATTTTTGAATACGAAAGATTTATAAAAATCTTCAGCTTCTTCCTTCGCACGGACCAGGATTTTTATAATGGACCGCAGCCCGCGCATTGTTGGCTGCCCCAACAGCCCACTTATGCCCTCCAAAGACACCGCCTCAGCAGAAAAACAAAGCGCCCCAGCGCAGGCCTCGGGCTCTCCCCTCCTGTCATGGGCATTGAAATTGGCCGCTTGGGGCATTGGCCTGGCTGCTGCAGGACTGGCATCCATCCTGCTGGTGGTGGGTGTGGCCATGGTCATTGCCTACCCCAACCTGCCTGATATTTCTGACCTGGCAGATTACAAGCCCAAGTTGCCACTGCGTGTCTTCACCGAAGACGGACAGTTGATGGGCGAATTTGGGGAAGAGCGGCGCAACCTCACGCCCATCCAAGACATTCCCCAAGTCATGAAGGATGCGGTCTTGTCCATCGAAGACAACCGCTTCTACCAGCACGGCGGCGTGGACTACCTGGGCATCTTGCGTGCAGGCCTTGCCAACGTGGGCCGCATGAAAAGCCAAGGGGCCTCGACCATCACCATGCAGGTCGCACGCAACGTGTACCTGTCGTCCGAGAAAACCTACACCCGCAAGATTTATGAAATCCTGCTGACCTACAAGCTCGAACACCTGTTGACCAAGGACCAGATTCTTGAGATCTACATGAACCAGATTTTTCTGGGCAACCGAGCCTACGGTTTTGCTTCTGCAGCAGAAACTTATTTCGGCAAGCCGCTCAAGGCGATCAGCATTGCCGAGGCGGCCATGTTGGCGGGGCTGCCAAAAGCGCCCTCTGCTTACAACCCGATCAGCAACCCCAAACGCGCACGCTCACGCCAGCTCTACATCATCGAGCGGATGGAAGACAACAAGTACATCACGGCGGCACAGGCCAAAGCGGCCAAAGCCGAGCCCCTCAAACTGCGTTCAGCCTCTGACAAAAAAATTCTGCACGCCGAATATGTGGCCGAAACCGTGCGGCAAATGGTCTTTGCCCAATATGGCCAGGAGACCTACACGCGTGGCCTGAACGTTTACACCACGGTGCAATCGACCGAGCAGATGGCCGCCTACAAGGCCTTGCGCCAGGGCATCATGGATTTCGAGCGCCGCCAGATCTACCGCGGCCCCGAGAAGTTCATTGACCTGCCCGCAGACCCCAAAAAGATGGAAGACGCCATCGACGATGCGCTCGAAGAGCACCCCGACAACGGCGATGTGCTGTCAGCCGTGGTGCTGGAAGCATCGCCGCGCCAAGTGGTGGTGATTCGCCAAAACGGCGAACAAATCTCCATCTCGGGCGATGGCCTCAAACCGGCGCAATCGGGCCTGTCCGACAAAACGCCACCCGCCAAACAAGTGCGCAAAGGCGCACTGATCCGCATCACCCAAACCCCCAAAGGCGTTTGGGAAATCACCCAACTGCCCGAAGTGGAGGGCGCTTTGGTGGCCATCACGCCCCAAACGGGCGCCATCCGGGCCTTGGTAGGAGGCTTTGACTTCACCAAAAACAAATTCAACCATGTGACACAGGCTTGGCGTCAGCCGGGCTCCAGCTTCAAGCCCTTCATTTATTCAGCCGCACTTGAAAAAGGCTTCACACCCGCCACCGTGGTCAGCGATTCGCCTCTGTTCTTTGACAGCGCCGTCACGGGCGGTCAGCCCTGGGAGCCTAAAAACTACGACGGCAAGTTCGATGGCCCCATGAGCTTGCGCACAGGTTTGGCGAAGTCCAAGAACATGGTGTCCATTCGCGTGTTGCAAGCGGTCGGCCCTCGCCCGGCTCAGGAGTGGGTCACCCGCTTTGGTTTTGACGAAGACAAGCACCCGGCCTTTTTGACGATGGCGCTGGGCGCGGGGTCGGTCACCCCGATGCAGATGGCCACAGGCTATGCGGTATTTGCCAACGGTGGCTACAAAGTTCAGCCCCACCTGATCACGCGCATCTCGGACTACAAAGACCGGGTGCTGGTCGACAGCCCTGCCGTGGCGCAAATGGGCGAAACCACGGCCATCCCACCGCGCAATGCATTTGTCATGACCAGTTTGCTGCAAGAGGTCACGCGCTCGGGCACCGCCGCTCGCGCTCAAGGCACTTTGCGTCGACCCGACGTTTACGGCAAAACGGGCACCACCAACGATGCCATGGACGCCTGGTTTGCAGGCTACCAGCCCAGCTTGGCAGCAGTGGTCTGGATCGGCTACGACACGCCGCGCAAATTGGGTGATCGAGAAACTGGCGGGGGCCTGAGTTTGCCCGTTTGGATCAGCTTCATGGAAACCGCTTTGCGCGGGATTCCGGTCTCGGAGCCGCCCGTGCCCGAAGGTTTGGTGAATGTGGGCGGTGACTGGATGTACGAAGAGTACGCCCGTGGTGGCGGAATCAGCACCTTGGGCACAGGCAACGATGGCGCGGGCAAAACTCCCAACGCATCGCCCCCGGGCGAAGAACGCAACCGGATCCTGGATTTATTCAGAAATTAAATCGCCAGCTCACCACCTCGACCACCGTGTGTCCGGTACCGAGGTTTGACTTTCAGGGCTTGAACAACAGGTTTTGCCCCGCCTGTTCTGACGCATAGCGCGACAGGCTTTCCCAGAACTCACCCTGCCCCTTGGTGTCCATCCAGTGCGAACCGTCAAACTTGTAATGAAAGCCGCCACACCGCGCCGCCAACCACACCTCGTGCAAGGGCTTTTGCAGGTTGATCACGATCTGACTGCGATTGGGAAATGTGAGCGTAACCATACCGCCCGTGCGCTGGTTGTCGATGTCGGCGTCGGTGTCGTCGTTCAAACGGTCACTGCTGATCTCTACGCCCGCCAGCAGGCGTTCAGCTTGGTCCAAAAATTCAAGGTCGGTCATTACAATCGGTGCATGTTGAAGGTCTTGAAGATTCTAGTCACGGCGCATGCCCTTGTCGGCGGTGCGGCGATGTTGACGGCGTGCGGCCAAAAAGGCCCACTGTATTCACCGAACACGCCCGATTCTGCTGGCAGGGCCACCCTGCCGCAAACCTTGAGCCCGTGGCGCGTCCAGAGCGACCCAGCAACGTCATCTGCAGCCAAGAACGCCAAGACCGAAACCACGGCGCCAGCTGCTGCCTCCTCTGGTACATCTGGTACACCCGCCACAGCCCCCCTGAATACACCTGCAGCACCTGCTGCCACCCCAAGATGAACGCCATTGCCACACCCCAAGGCCTGCCAGGCCAACCCCAGATCGCCTACCAGGGTAACCAACTCATGGTGGAGGGGGTGCGCCTGTCTGACTTGGCCCGCGAACACGGCACGCCCCTGTTTGTTTATTCCAAAGCCGCCATGTTGTCTGCGCTGGCCGCCTACCAGCGTGGCTTTGCTGGGCGCAAGGCCCAAATTTGTTATGCCATGAAAGCCAACTCCACCCTCGCGGTGTTGCAGGTTTTCGCTGATGCCGGTTGCGGCTTTGACACCGTCTCCGGCGGCGAGTTGGCCCGTGTATTGGCGGCAGGCGCTGACCCGGCCAAGGTGATTTTTTCGGGCGTGGGCAAAACCCGCGCAGAAATGAAACAAGCGCTGCAAGTGGGCATCGGCTGCTTCAACGTGGAAAGCGAAGCCGAACTGGACGTGCTGAGCGAGGTGGCTGTCAGCTTGGGCAAACAAGCCCCGGTCAGTTTGCGCGTGAACCCCAACGTGGACGCCAAGACCCACCCCTACATCTCCACTGGTCTGAAGGGCAACAAATTCGGCATCGCCCATGAAGACAGCCTGCGCGCTTATCGCCATGCGGCCAGCCTGCCCGGCCTGAAGGTGGTGGGCATCGACTGCCACATTGGCTCGCAGATCACCGAAACCACCCCTTATCTGGACGCCATGGACCGCGTGCTGGACCTGGTGGGCGAAATCGAGGCAGCAGGCATCCCGATTCACCACATCGATTTTGGCGGTGGCTTGGGCATCAACTACAACGGCGATACCCCGCCCGAGGCCGATGCACTGTGGGCACAGCTGCTGGCCAAGCTCGATGCGCGCGGCTACGGCCAGCGTCAAATCATGATTGAGCCGGGTCGCTCCTTGGTGGGCAACGCGGGCGTGTGCCTGACTGAAGTGCTGTACCTCAAACCCGGTGAGCAAAAGAATTTTTGCATCGTGGACGCGGCCATGAACGACCTGCCCCGCCCGGCCATGTACCAGGCTTTCCACCAGATCGTGCCGGTTTCGCCACGTTCAGGTGAGGGTGAGGTGTATGACGTGGTGGGCCCAGTGTGCGAGAGCGGCGACTGGATCGGCCGCGACCGCCAGCTGCAGGTAGCATCCGGTGACACGCTGGCCGTGCTGTCGGCAGGCGCTTACTGCATGAGCATGGCCAGCAACTACAACACCCGCGGGCGCGCCGCCGAAATCCTGGTCGATGGCACCCAAGCCCACCTGATCCGCCAGCGCGAATCGGCGTTCGACACCTTCGCACTGGAACAGTTGGTTTGAAAAGCGTTGGCAGCCTGAACCGGCTGCACAGCGTCTGATTGCCCGCTCAGGGCCGCCGTATTGAACGCAGCCAGCGCCAGCCCAGCAAACCCGCCAAGATGCACGCATAGACCAAGACCTCCGCAAAGTCCTGTTTGCCTGCCCTCATCCACCAAAAGTGCAACACGGCGAGCACGGCCACCGCATAAACACCGCGGTGCAGCAACTGCCAACGCCTGCCGCCCAGCCATCGCACGGCCCGGTTGAAAGATGTGGCGGCCAACGCCAACAAGATCACAAAAGCACTGAAACCCAACCAGATGAAGGGGCGTTTGAAGAGGTCTTGCAGCGTATCGGCCAGGTCAAAGCCCATGTCAAACCAGGCGTAGCACAGCAGGTGCAGGCTGGCATAGCCAAACACCAGCAAGCCCAACATGCGCCGAAATCGCAGCAACTCTGGCCAGCCCAGCAGAACGCGCAAAGGGGTCACGGCCAGCACCACGCACAGGCTGCGCAGCGTCCAGTCGCCTGTGGCGCGGATCAGGGCTTCGGCAGGGTTGGGGCCCAGCTGGTCCTGCAAGGTTTGCGCCAGCAACCAGGCCCAAGGCATGCAGCCGAGCACCAGCAAAGCCCACCAAGCGGCGGGATGACGCAGCGCCGCCCTCATGCCCTCAAGATGTTGGCCCGCAGCGGCATCAGAAGAACTTTTTCAGGTCCATGCCGGCGTAGAGCTGACCCACCTGCGCCTCGTAGCCATTGAACATGAGCGTCTTGCGCTTCTTGGCCAGCAAACCATCTTCGCCAATGCGCCGCTCGGTGGCCTGGCTCCAGCGCGGATGGTCCACCGTCGGGTTCACGTTGGAATAAAAGCCGTACTCTTGCGGCGCGGCTTTCTCCCATGACGACACCGGTTGTTTGTCGGTGAAGCGGATCTTGACCAGGCTTTTGCCGCTCTTGAAACCGTATTTCCATGGCACCACCAAACGCAGGGGCGCACCGTTTTGCTTGGGCATGACCTCGCCGTACATGCCAAAGGCCAAGAGGGTCAAGGGGTGCATGGCTTCGTCGAGACGCAAGGCCTCGACATAGGGCCAATCCAAAGCCCCACCACGCAAACCCGGCATGGTCTTGGGGTCGGCCTGGGTCACGAACTCCACAAACTTGGCGCCCGGCAAAGGCTCCACGCGTCGGATCAGATCGGCCATGGAATAGCCCACCCAAGGAATCACCATGGACCAGCCTTCAACGCAGCGAAGGCGGTAGATGCGCTCTTCCATATCCCCCCACTTCATCAGGTCTTCCAAGTTCACGCGGGCGGGTTTCTTGACCAAGCCCTCGATCTCCACACTCCAGGGGTCGGTCTTGAGGGTATGGGCCCGCTTGGCCGGGTCAGACTTGTCGGTGCCAAACTCATAGAAATTGTTGTAGGTGGTGGCATCTTTGTAGGGCGTGGGCTTGTCCAGGACCATGGCGCCGGCCAGTTTGGAAGAGACCGAGGCCAGTGGCGGCAGTTGCCCGGGCCGGGCCATTTGAGCTTGTGCATCACGCATGCCCCAAGCGGCCATGGCCAAGCCGGCAGAGCCTGTGGCCATCTGGCGAATGATGTCGCGCCGGGTCTGGTAAACCGACTCAGGCGTGATTTCGCTGGGCACGGGGTGCTGAAAACCGGATGTGTCTGACTGGATGATCATGGGGGTCCCTGCAGAAGGCTGAAAATAGCTGTGTATTCTGAACTTTTTCAGAGACCCTCGCCCAAAGGGCGTCTGTTGCCAAGGAACCACCATGCATCCTGCCGTCGGCCTGCTGATCCAGGTCGTGATCGCCGTCCACATCGCCCTGCCCTTGGGCACCTGGTTGCTGTTGTCTGGCCGTCGCAATGACAAGACACGCCTGTGGTTCATCAGCATCTCGATCTACAGCCTGTCTCTTTGCTCCATTGCTTTGAGGCCTTACATCTCCGAATACATGTCTTACCTGGTGGCATGGACCGGGGTGTTTGCGTCTTGGCTGATCATGATCGAAACGCTGCGGCGCGAACTCCACCTGAAGCCCTGGCGCTGGCCCAGCATGGCGACAGGGGTAGGTGCCTGGGTCATTCTTCTGATCTGGCTGTTCCGCACCCAAGATCTGACCACCACAGGCGTGCTGGTTTATTCAGCCACCTTCATCCTGCTGAACACGGTCCTGTCTTGGCTGGTCTGGCAACTGCGGCGCACGGTTCAAAGTCGCAGCTTGATGATGATTCAGGTGGCGTTTGCCATCCACGCCGGGGCTTACCTCAACCGCCTGTACCACTACGGCGTCACAGGCAACGTCGATTATCTGAACGTTTTTTCTTTCTCTTGGGTCAGCAACCTGGTGACGTTATCAACCATCCTGGCCATGATCCTGATCTGTTTCGGCTACTGGGGATTTGCTCTTGAACGCTCCAATCAAGAGAAAACAACAGCGCAGGAAGGCCAGCTTCAAGCCCAGGCGGAAAGCGATGCGATGCGCGCCTTGGTCAAGGAACGGGACCAATTGCTGATGCTCAACGCCCGTGTGTCTGCGCTGAGCAGCCTGTCGTCGTTCTCAGCGATGCTGGTGCATGACATCAGCCAACCCCTGCAGGCCTTGGAGCTGGGTCTGTACGACCTGCAAAGCCAAGTCAAAACGGTACCCACCCAGCACGAGCTGCATGTGCGTATCGATGAGCTGATGGTCCTGTCGGGCAAAGCCAGTGAAATGGTCAGCAGCTTGCGACGGTTGATGATCCGGGGGCAAGATCAGATGGAATCCGTCGACTTGCAGCAGGCCATCCAAGCGGTTTTCCCGATTCTGCAAGGCGAAGCAGCTCAACGCGGTATAGGCATCCGTTTTTTAACCCAGTCAACGCACTTAAGGCAGGTCCAAGCCAACGAAGTGATGCTGCAACGGATTGTGTTCAACTTGGCCGCCAACGCCATGGACGCCTTGAGCAGTCAGAAAAACGCTTCTTCCCTAGCCCCTGCCATCCAGATCGAACTTTTGGAGCGCCATCAGGAAGGTCGTGATTGGGTGATCCTGCAAATCCAGGACAACGGCCCCGGATTGCCTGCAGAACTTTTCCAGCAAATGAACGGCCCCGTGGTTTCGAGCAAAGCGCAAGGCTCTGGCCTGAGCCTGTTGTTGACTCAAAGCATGCTCCGACTTTGGGGCGGCCACACGGTGATGCAAAACCTGTCGTCAGACGACAAGTCAGGCGCGGTTTTGCAGCTGTGGATGCTTCCAGCTGAAACCGACAGCGCTTCGACCTGAAACCCTGCCTGATGGGGCTGCGACGCGGCTCTGCCAGCAGCATGTGGGTCGCGCCATGATGAACTGTAAAATCAATTTTTACAGTTTTTATGACTCCAAATGAGCAAGCCAGGTTTGGTCCATGTGGTCGATGACAATGCCGACATCCGCAAGATGCTGGCCATGGTCTTGCAATCGCACGGCTACGCCGTTCAGGTGCACGACAGTGGCGCTGCTTATTTGAAGGCTCCCGCCACACAGTGGCCCCATGTGATGCTGCTGGATGTGCGCATGCCTGGCATGAGTGGTTTGGAGCTGCATGCCCACATCAAAGCCAGCGGCAACGACATTCCGGTCATCTTCATGAGCGGCGAGAGCCAACCCCACGAAACGCAAGCAGCGAGCAACTCAGGTGCAGTGCACTTCCTGTGGAAGCCCTTCAACACGCGGGACATGCTGGCCGTGATCGACCAAGTGCTGAGCGAGGCCCCGCCCCACTGAACCGGGCAGGTGCCTGGCCGTTTCGAATCAGAGCGTGCCGTAGCTGTGCAGGCCGCTGAGGAACATGTTCACGCCCAAGAAGGCAAAGGTCGTGATGCCCAAGCCCACCAGCGCCCACCAAGCCGCCACGGTGCCACGCAGGCCCTTCATGAGGCGCATGTGCAGCCAGGCGGCGTAGTTCAGCCAGACAATCAGGGCCCAGGTCTCTTTCGGGTCCCAGCTCCAGTAACCGCCCCAGGCCTCGGCCGCCCACAAAGCACCCAGCACAGTGGCGATGGTGAAGAAGGCAAAGCCCACGGCGATGGACTTGTACATCACATCGTCCAGGATTTCAAAAGAAGGCAAACGCTCGGCAATGCGTCGGCGTCCCATCAAAATGCCCGCCACGATGAAGGCAGACACCCCAAAGTAAACCATCCAGTAGCTGCTGGTCTTGTCGTCGGCGGATTGGCGGAACACCACCGGCTCGAAGCACAACACAATGCCCAACAGCCACAAGGGTGCCAGCTTGTACCAACGGGTCTCGGTCGCCTGTTGTTTGATCAGATAGGCAAAGGCGACCATGGCAGCCAAAGCAAAAGTGCCGTAACCAATGAAGTTGGCCGGAACGTGGATCTTCATCCACCAGCTCTTGAGGGCGGGCACCAGAGGCTGGATTTCATGCGCCTCACGCACCAACGTGTACCAGAGCAAAAAGCCCACCGCCGCGCTGACCACCAGCATCACAAACGCACCCAAAGCGCGGGTCTTGTATTGCGCTTCGTAGTACAGGTAAAAAGCCGCGGTCATCCAGCAAAACATGATGAACACTTCATACAAGTTGCTCACCGGGATGTGTCCGATGTCAGGGCCCAACTGGTGGCTTTCGTACCAGCGCACCAAGGTGCCGATCAAGGCCAAGCCCACCGCTACCCAGGCCATGCGCGATCCCAAAGACTCCATCGCGTCTGACTGACCCCGGATGAATATGCCGGCCCAATAAAAGACAGTGCTGATGAAAAACAGCACGCTCATCCACAGGATGGCCGACTGGCTGGACAGGAAATACTTCAACAGGAACACCTGCTCGGATCGGGCCAGATCACCCTGATAAAGGTAAATGGCCAACAGCGACAAGCCCGTGACCACCAGCATCAATGTGCGCAGCGGCCGCCAGAACCAAGCCAACCAAATCACGGCCGGCAAACTACAGATCAGGATGGCCTGCTCGTACACATCCATCGCGTGCTGATAACGGGTGAAGGCAAACACCGTGCCCAACAGCGCCAGCAGGGCAAAGCCCCAGTCGATGGCCGAGCGGCTGGAAAGATAGCCTGGATTCAAAGTGACAGTCGTCATGGTGTTTTCTCGGAGCGGCCCAGCAACCGGGCACTCAGTTGGTCAAATTCACGGTCCACGTCCATGGTCTTGCGGTTGGACGACAAGGCCACGCTCGCCTGGGCGCCATCACCCTGAGGCGACAGCCAGACCCACAAGCGACGATCCCGAACATACAGCATTGCAAAAATGCCCAGGATCAAAAGGGCACAACCCAGGTACACGATGGACTGGCCTGGGGCCCTGGCCACCTGGAACACGCTGGCTTGCACCTGCGTGAAATCCTTGAGCAAAAACGTCATGGGGGCAGGGTAAAACGGCGCATCGGACAGGGCCAGCACAGCCTGTGACATGAAGCCCTGCACTTTGTCGGCGGGCAGGGGCTTGGCTGCGGCTTGCTCACGGGCCACGGTGTCAAGCTCCAGCAAGGTGCCGTTCAATATGCGCACAAACATTTCACCTGCGCGGGGGCGCTCGGCCTCGGGCACATTGGCTTCCAGAAAATCAGCCAAAGCCTGCAGACCCGCCACCTTCTTGCCTTTGACTTCTTCTTGACCCGCAAACAGACCCAAAGCACGCTCGGCCGAATCGGCCAGCTGTTGCGTCAACTCGGGACGCTGCGGGTCAACCGCCTTGCGGGCGTAACGCTGCACCGCACGCTCGCGCAACGCGGGCGTTTCCAGCGCGGCGCGCAACCGGATGAAGCCGGTCAACTCGCCGTTTTCATCGGCCGGAGGGCGCAGGTAACGGTAAGGCTCACTGGGTGTCTCGCGCATACCCAACAAAAACACCGGCACACCATCGCCCGCATCCACGGGCAGCATGTAGTTGTTGTACTCACGCGCCTGGCCGGCCGCGTCGCGCAGCTTGTAACTCACGCTCGGCCCCACGTTGCGCAATTCTTTGGTCTGGGTGGTTTTGTTGCCAGCGCCCAAGCGCTCATCAATGGCGCTGCGCAAATCCACTTTGCGCACATCCACCGCGGTGCCCTCGGGTCCGGCGCCACCGGACATGTTTTCCACGTTGATCACGCGCAGGCCTGTGAACTCCAGGCTCATTTTTTCGTTGCCATTGGTCAGGTCGGTGCTGCCGCCAATGGTGCCTTCCACCTCAAAAGACTTGGTGGCTGCGGCCATGGGCACGGCTTGGAGCTTGACGCTGGAGCCACCGTCATCAAAGCTGGACTGGTAAATGTTGATGCCCTTGAAGCTGGCCGGGTGGTTCACCTCGACTCGCGCTTCGCGCTTCTCGCCCGTGGCCTTGTCGTGGATGATGATGTCGCTGGCAAACAGCTTGGGCATGCCGGTCGAGTAGTACTCGACGATGAACTTTTTCAGCTCAATGACAAAGGGCAGATCCTGCAGCAAGATGCCGTTGGACTGGTTCAGGATGGCGGTGCCCGACGCGGTGTTTTCAGCGACCAGTAAATTGGCGCGAAAGGCCGGGTTGTGCTCTGAGAGGCGGTGCTGCGCTGGCACATCGGCGATCATGCCGCCGCCGTTGTAAATTTCCTTGCCGCCAAACCACATCTGGGTGCGCACCGCCAGGTCGCCGTCGAGCAAACCACCCACACACACCAGCACAATGGCCGAGTGCGCCGCGATGTAGCCGATCTTGTTGGCTGCACCCGCCTTGGCCGCCAGCATCCAACCCTTGCCCGCCGGGGTGTCTCGCTCTTGCAGCTTGACCTTCCAGCCGCCTGTGGCCAGCAGGGCACCCAGGCGTTTGGCCGCGACTTCGGGCGCTTCGTTCAGGTGCCCCTCGGCTTTGTGGTGAAAAGCCTTGAGGCTTTGCTCGCGGATGTTTTCCTTGTAATTCTTCAGGTCCACCAGGATCTTGGGCGTGTTACGGGCAATGCACAGGCTGGTGCTGACCACCAGAAAAGCCAAAATCAGCAAGAACCACCAGGCGCTGTACACGGTGTTGAGCTTGAGGGTGGCAAACAACTCGGCCCAAAACGGCCCGAACTGGTTGATGTAGTTGTTGGTGGGCTCGTTTTGTTTGAGCACGGTGCCGATCACTGAGGCGATACAAATGATCGTCAGCAGGGAAATGGCAAAGCGCATGGACGACAGCAACTCGATCACAGCCTGCCCTCGGGGCGAGCTGCGCTCGGATTCAGGGCTGGATGCAACAGTCGTCATGAGGTGTTCAAAAAAGAATCAGACAAAGAAAAGGCGGGGCATGGCCCGCCAGAAACAATCAAGGCCGGGTAAACCGGCCTTGATTCAAGTTCATATCAGCCGATGCTGAATTGTGCCGCAGGGGCATGGGCCTTGGCTTAAATCCCCCTGAAACCAGCAGGTCAAGCCCTGCACACCCGGCAGCAGTCCAAGCAGATTTCAGCGCAAACCAGCGATGTAGTCAGACACGGCCTTGATTTCACGGTCGTTCATTTTGGCGGCGACCTGTGTCATTTGGAGGTTGTTCTTGCGAACACCTTCACGGAACTGAACCAGCTGAGCAGCGGTGTAGTCGGCGTGTTGGCCGGACAAACGGGGGTACTGCGAAGGCATGCCCGCACCATTGGGCGAATGGCAGCTGGCACATGCAGCGATCTGGCGGTCAGGAATGCCACCGCGATAAATGCGCTCGCCCCAGGCCACGGTGTCTTTTTCCTTGGCAAAGCCGGGCTTGGCCTGCTTGGAAGCCAACCAGTAGCTGATGTTGCGCATGTCTTCGGTGCTCAGACCTGCCACCATGCCGCTCATCACGGCGTTGGCACGCTTGCCCGATTTGAATTCCTGCAATTGCTTGAGCAGGTATTCGGGGTGTTGCTGGGCCAGCTTGGGGTTGACGGGTGTGCCCGAGTTGCCATCAGCGGCGTGGCAAGCCACACAGGCGGCTGTGTAAATGGCCTCGCCTTTGGCCAGGTCGGGTTTGGCGGCTTGCGGCGCAGGGCCGGCAGCCAGGGCGGAGCCGGCCACAAAAGCGGCCGACAGAGCAGTGATCAAGAGAGAGGAAATCGACTTCATGGCGTGATCCAAGAGTTGGCGCAAAACCCAGGGATTCTACAATGAGGTCCGCGTCAGTTTCCTGACGACCCAAGGTATCCCTGATTTATGAGCTCCCGCCCCCACGTTCGCGTTCCTGCAAGCGCCGCCAAAACCCCCAAAGCCACTGCTGCAGCGGTTTCTGAAACACCGAATACCCCTGCAGCTGTGACGCCCATGGGCTGGATGCACACCGCCCGTTTTTTGACCACTGCCGCTCAACTGCACCATTTGCCAGCGATGGACACCCCCGAAATCGCTTTTGTGGGCCGATCGAACGCGGGCAAGTCCACCTGCATCAACACCCTGACCCAGAAAAAGCAGCTGGCCTTCGCCTCCAAAAAACCTGGCCGTACGCAGCACATCAACCTGTTTGCCCTGGGCAAACAAGGCATCACCGACGCCGTGCTGGCCGACTTGCCCGGCTACGGCTACGCCGCCGTGGCCAAGATGGACAAACTGCGCTGGCAGCAGGTCATGGCCAACTATTTGGTCAGCCGCGAAAACCTCAAGGGCATCGTCATGATGTGCGACCCGCGCCACGGCCTGACCGAGCTCGACGACATCCTGCTCGAAGTGATCCGACCCCGGGTCGAAGAAGGCCTGAAGTTTTTGATCATCCTGACCAAGGCCGACAAGCTCACCCGCGCCGAGCAGGCCAAAGCCCTGTCGATTGCGCGACTGCAAGCCGGTGGCGGCGAGGTGAAACTGTTCTCGGCCCTGAAAAAGCAAGGTGTGGACGAGGTGGCAAAGCTGCTGTGGGACTGGACGCACCCACCCGAAGGCGCAGCCCCAGCCCCGCTGCCCACTGAGCCGCCTGAAGAAGAACCCGAAGCCCTGGACGAGTGAACCCCAGCCGCTGACAGCGCCGGATCACCGCCCCCCAAATGAGTGATCCCCCGTGCCCACATCCCCACCCCGTATCCAGACTTGGCAGCAAGCGCTGCCCCACGGCATCAGCCTAAGCTGCCGCGCCTGCGGTGAGCCCGGCCGCCCCGTGCTGATGTTTTTGCATGGCTTTCCAGAAGGGGCTTGGGTGTGGGACCCTTTGCTGCTGCATTTTTCCCGGCCCGAAAACGGCGGCTACCGCTGCGTGGCCCCCAACTTGCGCGGCTTTGAACGCTCCAGCGCCCCCGAAGACGTCAAGGCCTACCGCGCCAAGTACTTGGTGCAGGACATCGTAGCCCTGATCGACAGCGAATGTGGCACCGGTCAACCCTTGGCCGCCTTGATCGCCCACGACTGGGGCGGCGCGGTGGCCTGGAGCCTGGCCAACCAGCACCCGGAGCGCCTGCACCAGCTGGTCATCGTCAACTCGCCCCACCCTGGACCCTTCCTGCGGGCCTTGCAACACGACGAAGCGCAGCAAACGGCCAGCGCTTACATGAACTTTTTGGTGCAGCCCGATGCGGCGGCGCATTTGGCAGCCAACGATTTTGAGCGCCTGTTCGGCTTTTTGACAGGCCAAGACAGCTCGCTGCAATCGCTCACCGCGCCAACGGCAGACACCCCTGCGCACTGGCTCACACCTGCTGTGAAAGCACAATACCGCGAAGTTTGGCAGCACGGTCTGCAAGGCGGCCTGAACTACTACCGCGCATCGCCCCTGCGCCCAGCCACGGCCACCGACCCGGGTGCCAGCGCTGTGCAGATTCCTGCCGAGGCGCTGCGCATCGAGGTGCCCACACTGGTGCTCTGGGCTCAAGACGATGTGGCCTTGCTGCCCTGCCTGACCGAAGGGCTGGACGCCCACATCCCTGATCTGAAACTGGTGCCAATTGAACAGGCCACGCACTGGGTGGTGCATGAGCAACCTGCCCGCGTGATCCAGGAAATCGCAGACTTTCTGCAGCCGCAAACCCGTCGGCCGCCTCAATAAAAAGACGGCTCGCCCTCGGGCCGGGTCTTGAAGCGCTTGTGCACCCAGTAATACTGCTCGGGCATGGTGCGCACCCACTCGCCCAGCAGGCGGTTCATGCGGGTCGTGTCATTGACCTGGTCGACAGTGGGGAAGTCTTGCAGCGCGGCATGCACCTCGATGTCGTAACCCGCAGCAGTCATGCGGGTCACCACGGGCACGACCCGCGCCCCGGCCACCCGCGACAAGCGCGACAGCGACGTCAGGGTGGCCGCTTTTTCAACCCCCATGAAAGGCACAAAAATCGACTCCTCGCGCCCAAAATCCATGTCGGGCGAGAGGTGCAAGGGCTCGCCTTTTTTGATGCCCGCCAGAATCTGGCGCATGCCCTGACGCCGGAAATACGGCCGCACATTACCCGAACGCTCGCGCCCTTGGCGCACCCAGGCCTCAACGGCAGGGCGCGACTGGCCCACAAAGATGAAGGCCACAGGCCCAGGCACATCGAAGGACACCGCCATGCCGCCCGCGTCCAAGCCCACAAAATGCGGCGCAAACATCACCAACGGCCCCGGTTGCTGCAAAGCCTGTAAGTCCCCCACCCAACGCAGGCGTTGACGCACCAGCGCCTCAGGCGCATGCCAAAGCCAGGAACGGTCCATGACCGACTGCCCGAAGGCCACAAAGTGCCGGTAGGCCAAGGCCTCACGCTCGGACGCAGACAACTCAGGCAGGCACTGGCGCAAATTGACCTGCACAATGCGGCGGCGCTTGCGTGCCAGATGCCACAGCAACCAGCCCAAGCCATGGCCTGCGGCCCTTACCCAAGACAGAGGCAAGCGCGCAAACAGGCGCAAAACAGCGATCAGGAAATTCACCATGGTTCTTCGGGTTCGCTCAGGCCTGACGGGGCGTTTTGTAACGGGCGTAGCCCCAAATGTATTGCGATGGGCACTGCAAGATCAGCGCCTCCATGGCTTGGTTGATCTGCACCACAGCGGTGTCCAGATCATGAGACAAGGGGTGCTCCAGCGCCTGGGTGTGCAGACGGTAACCCCGTCCCCAAGGCAAACGCTCACCCCAAATCAGCACCACCCGGGCGCTGGTTTGCAAGGCCAAACGCGCTGCCAAGGTCATCGTGTAAGCGGGTTGGCCAAAAAACGGTGCCCACTGCCCCATGCCCTCGGGCGGCACTTGATCGGGCAACAAACCCACGGCGCGCCCTGAACGCAGGGCCTTGATCATTTGGCGCACACCGGCCAAGGTTGTGGGCACGGCCTCCAAACCGGGTCGCTGCCGCGCCAGGGTCATGACTTCGCCCAAGCCCGCATGCCGGGCGGGACGGTACAGCACGGTCAAAGCACCGTGTGCAGCCGAAAAGCGCAACGCCAGCGCTTGGGCCGTGATTTCAAAACAACCCATGTGCGGAGTCAAAAACAGCACCCCTTGGCCGCTGGCATAGGCCTCGACAGCGGCGCGGTCGTCGGCCCACGTCAGTGCGGGCGTGCGGCCCAGCCACAGACGGGGCAACTCGGCCGACATGCGTCCAGCCTGCCCCACCGCCCGCCACACACGGCCCCAGCCCAGGTCAGCTTGACGAGCATTGTGCAAAAACCGGCTTCTGTAGCGACCTGAAAAACACCAGGCCAGCCAGCCCCCCACGCTGCCCAGCAGGTGCAGGGCCCACAAAGGCCAACGGGAAAAAAAACGGAACCAACGCAGCATAGGGGGGTGATTTTGCCTTGAACCGGGGCACTACCTGTTTTCGGTCCGGCGCACTACCGGTTCATGCCAAACGCAAGTCACACGGCGGGACCTACCATGACCACAGTGCCTGGAAATCGCCCATTCCATCCTTTTCAGTGCAAACAAGGAATTCACCATGAAAAACAACCAGATCAACCCGAACTATTTCAGCACCAGTCAAGCCGCCAAAATGCTGGGCCTGTCGGTCGGAACCATCCAGCGCATGGTTGAAAACGGGGTTTTCAAAGCATTTGTCACCCAAGGCGGGCACCGACGCATCCTGTCCTCCTCCCTGAACCAATATTGCAAACAAAAAGGTTTTCCGGGCATGGAGACAGCAGCGGATACGCCCCTGGTGTGCGTCCTGCACGACGACCAGCATGTGGCCAGCGCACTGGAAAAAATGACGCATTGGGAGCAAGTCAAGGTCATCACCCACCCACTGGACTTGATGGGTATTCACCAGGCCGTGGGGGTCTTTTTCATCGATGCGCGCATTCCTTGGCTGCACACGACCCCCCTGCACCTGCAGGACAATTTGATGCAAAACGCCCACATCGTGGTCTACAACAGCGGCCAACTGCCCAATAGCAGCCCATTGCACCTGGCTCGAAAACTCAACCTGTTCGAAGGCGACATCAGCACCGACCTGGTTTACGGCTACATGCTCGGCAGTGCACAGGCCAGCGGCGTAGACACCCCCCGCCCGCTCCACCAGTAAAAAACACCCAAGTCTTGAAATGGCTCCAAATGCCCTTATCATTAGCACTCGATGGAGTTGAGTGCTAACAGCGACCCGCTCCTCAGATTTCAGCAGCACCCATTCAGGTGCTTTTGTTTTTCAACCCTTGTTTCATTTCAGGAGATTCCATGAAACTGCGTCCTTTGGGCGATCGCGTGATCGTCAAGCGTATCGAAAGCGAAACCAAAACAGCTTCCGGCATCGTCATCCCCGATTCGGCTGCTGAAAAGCCCGATCAAGGTGAAGTCTTGGCCGTCGGCCCAGGCAAGACCAACGACAAAGGCGAGACCAAAGCCCTGAGCGTGAAAGTCGGCGACCGCGTGTTGTTCGGCAAGTACAGCGGCCAGACCGTCAAGGTCGGTGGCGACGAGCTGCTGGTCATGAAAGAAGAAGACCTGTTCGCGGTAGTTGAGTGATTTGCGGGACAGACCGACAAACGCGCGAAGCGCCCTGTCGCTCTGTCCTCAATTGATTAATCTGAATTTAGGAGCTTAAAAATGGCAGCAAAAGACGTAATTTTCGGCGGCGAAGCCCGCGCACGCATGGTTGAAGGCGTGAACATTTTGGCCAACGCGGTCAAAGTGACTCTGGGCCCTAAGGGTCGCAACGTGGTTCTGGAGCGCTCGTTCGGCGCCCCTACCGTGACCAAGGACGGTGTGTCCGTGGCCAAGGAAATCGAACTCAAAGACAAGCTGCAAAACATGGGCGCGCAGATGGTCAAGGAAGTCGCTTCCAAGACTTCTGACAACGCTGGCGACGG
>JBIKSF010000102.1:0-7528 GCA_044348785.1 Limnohabitans sp. | reverse complement strand
TTGCCTGTGCCATTGAGGTTGTCTGTTCCGGTCAGGGTGAGGTTTTCAACGTTGTCTCTCAAGGCGTGATTGACGGAGGCCTCGACCGTGTCTGTACCTGCGTTGAAGGCTTCCGTGATCACATCGCTCGTGTTGTCGACCACATAGGTGTCATTGCCTGCGCCACCGGACATGCTGTCAGCACCTTCGCCGCCGTCCAAGCGGTTGTTGCCGCTGTTGCCGGTGATGTTGTTGGCCAGTTCGTTGCCAGTGGCGTTGATGTTGCCTGAGCCGGTCAGGGTCAGGTTTTCGACGTTGGCGCTCAAGGTGTAACTCACCGACGCTTTCACCAGGTCGGTGCCCGCGTTGGCTGCTTCGATCACAACATCACCCGTGTTATCAATCACATAGGTGTCATGGCCAGCGCCGCCAGCTATCACGTCGGCCCCTGCGCTGCCGTCCAAGGTGTCGTTACCGTTGCCAGCTGCAATGTTGTTGTTGCTGTCATCGCCCAAAATGTCGTAGCTGTAGCCATAAGCCGACAGGAAAATTTTGGTGTTGCTGTTGGCATCCAGCTGAACGGTGTCTTCGATCGTTTTGAGTTCGCCGTAGGTGAATGTGAGGGGTGCGCGGCCTTGTTCCAGTTCTGCACCTTTGTCATCCAGGTATTTCACGCCAAGCTGAAAATCAGTCTTGTTGATCGATGCGTCCAAATCGGCCACTTTCCACTGAATAGCCAAACTCAGATCCTTGAGGCTTTCTGCGGCAATCGTGATTCTGGAGCCTGAAAACGTTTGCCCGGCAATCTGAAAGCCTGCAGGCAACACCGTATCTTGGGGTAATTCAAAACGGATGCTTTTGGCATTCAAAACACCGGGCATCACCAGCGTGTTGTGGGCTAACCCATCGGGCTCAAGCGCAACCGGAGTAGAACCTGAAATACGCACTTGCAAAGGATCGCTGGGCAACATCTCGCGCAACGATGCTTGACTGAATGCTTTGAGGACTTCTTTGTCCTGCTCCTTTGACTGAATTTTGTCCACAGCACGCACATGGGTGGTGATGGCATCCGGTGCACCATACAAGCCCCTGAGGGTGCTGGTAATTTTGATGTTGGAGACGTTCCCGCTGTCCGTGTGGTTGCTCGTGTTGTTACTTGTGTTGTTGCTCGTGAACTCCTCCACCTCCGGCTTCGGCGGCGAGCCCGGTGATGGCGATGCGAACTTGTCGCTTTGAGGGGTGATTTTTTGCACACCCGTGCCGGTGCCGGGGCCTGCGGTGATGGGCTTGGACTCGTCGGTGGTGGTGCTCAGACTGGCGGTGGTCAGGGTTTGCAGGACTTTTTCGAGCTGTTTGCTGGTTTCGGTCAGCTGGCTCATGGTGTCTTGCAGTTCTTTGCCCAAACCGAAGGCGTCACCCGTCACTTTTTCGGCCACGGCGGGGCTGGCATCGCCCGACTTCAGGCGGAAGCTGCCCCCCTCTACCGGCTTGAGGATGCCCAGTTTTTTGATTTGGTCGGCTGCGGTGATGCTCTCGCCGTTTTGAAAAACGATTTTGCTGTCGGGTTGCGTGGCCGCTTGCAGTGCGCCTTGTTGCAGGATGATTTTTTCACCTGTGGCGGTGGTCAACACCAAGTCGAGGTCCACCGACTCGACCGATTGGATGGCTTGCGAGCTGAACGGTATCTTGAATTGCGGCGCAGCGCCATCGGTCGCGACGGCGCTGATCAAGCGGGGCTCGCCCCCCGGGTTGTTCTGTGCGATAGCGGCAACGGGAGTGGACAACTTGGTGTTGGGCATGGGCAATCGGTTTCAGTGGTGGATGCGTGGACGGATCAGGCGTTTTGAATGGCAGACTGGCCGCTCAGGTTGCTCATGAGCGCGACGATTTGCTCGTTGCGGAATTGCGCTTCGTGCAGCATGGCGTCCATGCGGGCGAGCATGGCCTGGCTCGATTCGCGTTCGGCTTGTTGACTTTGGGTGTTGACTTGCAGCAACTGGGTCACGTCCTGGTGGACTTGGCCCTGGCGCTGTTGCTCCAGTTGCAGTTGTTCGCTCCAGCGCACGGCGTGGCTGGTGTATTCGGTCAGCACGCGCTGGGTGCCCGAGAGGTGGTCCACCATTTTTTGCAGTCCAGCTTCTTGCATCTGGACCCACTGGCTCCACTGGTTGTTGCGTGCCTGGCGCTCCAGCAGGGCTTGGCCCGTGAGGGTTTCTTCCTTGTTGCGCAGCATGTTTTGCTGCTGCTCCAGGTAGGTTTGCCACAAGGTGTTCTGTGCCTTCATTTGCGAGGTGGACTCGGCGTGCTGGGCTTGCAGCAGTTTTTCGAAAGTTTGGTTTTGCTGCTGCAGGATGTCTTTTTGCAGCTCGGCTTGTTGGGCCCACAGGTCTTGCTGGGCTTGGGCCTGGATGGCTTGTTGTTGGTTTTGTACGCTCAGGGCGCGGTCTATGCTGTCGATGTGCTCGGCCAAGTGTTTGGCCATTTGTGTGTGGGCGTCGGCCATTTGGCCTTGGCGCTCCACCAGCTGGGTTTGGCTGGTTTGCATTTGCGTGACGAGCGACAGCAGGCGGTCTTGTTGCTCAGCTTGCTGGCTGATTTGGACGATCAGGCTGCCGGTGCCGTGGTTGTTGGTTTCTAAGCGGGCCATGAGGGTGCCCATGCCGCGCATCATTTCGCGCACACGGCGCTCGGAGTGGTCCAGCGCCACGGCCAAGCCGCGCAGCAGCGGCGAATGTTCGGCCAACTCGCCCAAGGCTTTGGCCACGGGGTTGAGGTCGAGCGCGCTGGCGTCGGTTTCTTGTGCCAAGTCGAGCATGAGCGAGGTGTCGGAGTGGACAAAGGACACCAGATCGCTGGAGGCGCTGCGCACCCCGACCGACAACACACCCATGATGAGCGAGCCCAGCACGCCGAACAGCGAGGCGCTGAAGGCCACGCCCATGGCTTGCATGGGGGCCGTGAGGCGGGCTACCAGCTCGCTGATGGCGGCTACCGGATCGACCATGCCTGCGCCCAAGTTGAAAGAGCCGATGAGCTTGCCGATCTCGGCCAACGCGCCAAGCAAACCAATGAAGGTGCCGAGCAGGCCCATGCCAACCATGAGGCCGCCCATGAACTGCGACATCATCAAGCGGCGGGTTTGGCGGGCGGTGAAGCGCTCCATCTCCGATTCGATCGCCGAGTGTTGAACGGGCGTGAGCGGTTTGCCACGCAGCCCCTGAATGAGTTGCATCAGGGGCACAACGTCGTGTTTTTTGCTGATGTCGGACAGGGTGGCGTCCAGCTGTTCATCGGGAGTGCCACTGTCCACCATCAAGCGGTATTGGCGAAACAGGCTGCCTTCCTGATTGATGCGGCGCACGTGCGCCATCATCTGGTAACAGCCTACAGCCACCAGGAAAAAGATGATGTAGTTGATTTGTGGGTGCGGGTTACCCTCCACGGTGCTGATGATGGCGTCCCAGAAAACCAGTGCGCCCAAAAAGACCAGCGCAACCGGTACGCCCATGTACCAGTAATAGAGTTGGAGTCGTTTCATTTTTTTGTCCTCGGTAACTTCAAAGCACGGTGAATCAAGTGGGTTCGGTGAATGCCTGCTGCTTGAAGCGCAGCAGGGGTGACAGCAAATAGCTCATGACGCTGCGTTGGCCGAGCACCACATCGGCTCTTGCGGTCATGCCAGGCAAGATGGCCAACGCGGCCATGCGTTGCGAAGGGGTGTCGGTCTGGATGAGCACGCGGTAGTAACGTTGGCCCGATTCATCGGGCAAGGTGTCGGCGCTGACTTCGACTAATCGGCCGCTCAGTGCGCCGTAGACGGCGTAGTCGTAGGCGCCGATCATCACGCGTGTGGTGAGACCCGGACGCAATGAAGCTCGGTCGTTGGGGCGCACACGGGCCTCTACGGCCACGGGGCCTTGATTGGGCGTGATCTCCAGCAGCACTTCGCCAGGTTTGACCACGCCGCCCATGGTGTTGAAGTTCATGCGGTTGATGTAACCGCTGGTGGGTGCGCGCACTTCGGTGCGGTCCAGGCGGTCGGTGTCGCCGTCCACCGCCAGGCTGAGCTTGGACAGTTCGGCGCCCACTTGGGTGAGTTCGGTGCGGGCTTCGGCACGAAAACGGGCTTGCGCTTCTTCTTGCCGAGCCGACAGCTCGGACACGGCCGCTTGCAGGCGCGGCAGCGAGGCTTGGATGTCGTTGAGCGTGGTGGTCAGGCGCTGGGTTCGGCTTTGGGATTCAAGCAACTCCATTTGCGAGGCCGCACCTTTTTTGGCCAGCACGTCCATCATGGTGGACTGTTTGCGGGCCAGCTCCAGTTCGACCTGGGTGCTGACAATGCGGCTGCGTGCTTCGCTCAGTTCGGCCTGGCGTTGTGTGTGTTGTTGGCTGATGACGGCGCGCTCGGAACGCACGCGGGCCAGGCGTTCTTTAAAGGCATTGAGGGCTTCGCGCTGAATGTCTTGCGGAATGTCTGCGGCAAAGTGCGGCTCACCCTGCCCTTGCGCTTCGGCGGTCAGCCGGGCTTGTTGGGCCAAGAGGGCATGGACGCGTGAGCGGCCTTGCTGAACCGAGGTGTTGGCTTGCACGTCGGACAGGCGCATCAGCACGTCGCCCGCTGCCACCACCTGGCCTTCGCGCACCAGAATTTGCTGCACGATGCCGCCTTCGAGGTGCTGAACGATCTGGGCGCGCCCTGCAGCGATGATCCGGCCTTCGGCACGCACGATCTGGTCCACCGGGGCCAACACGGCCCACAGCAAGGCCCCCAGAACCAGGACCACGAGGGCCAGCAGGAGGCGCTGATCGGTGGTCATTGCTTGGGGTTTCATGGCACCCACCGCAGCAAGACTTTGCTGTTGTCAGCGCCGGCTTGGCTGCTTTCATGGATTTTCAGGTCGATGGCCGCGCTGGGTGCACCGTTTTCCAGAAGCGCATTGCGCACGGCATTGGCGCGGTAAAAGGACAGCCGCGCCGCTTCAGAAAAACCCTTGGGCGAGATCACGGTGATTTGCCAGCGGCCTTGCTGCAGGGGGCTGACCTTTTTGAGCTTGCCCATCAACTCGCTCACTTCGGCGACCGACAGGGTCACCACATCGGGGCTGAAGACCACCACGATGGCCGACTGCGTGAGGCTTTGCATTTTGTTGGCTTGCTTGGGCTCGGTGGGTTTGTTGTCCTTGGCCTGCACCACTTCTTCGCGCACGTCTTGGGTTTGGGCCAGCTTGCGTTGGGTTTCGTCCAGCTTTTTCTGCGTGACTTCGAGCTTGGCCTGCACTTCGTTGATGGTTTGCTGCATGCGGCTGACGGTGTCGTCCTTGCTTTGCGCGTTGGCGTCTTTTTGTTGCTCGCCCTTTTGCTTTTCTTGGGTGTGCGAAGCCGAGGTGGCGGTTTGCTGCGCTTGGGCTTCCTCGATGGCTTTTTTCTTGGTCATTTGCGCCAGCTGCAAAGTCGCGCCCAGCACCACAATGCTCATGACGGCAATGACAAAAAGCAGGTTGATGGCCAAGTTGGTGACGGCGTCGACGTAGCCGGGCCAGAAGATGTCTGCGGCTTCGCCGGAGTCTGATGTTGCTGCCATGGGTGCTTTGCTTGGGTAAAGGGTGAGGTGTGATCAGGGCTGCAGATCGCGCAGCTGACCCATGCGCTGCAGGATTTGCGCGTGCGCTTTGATGTTTTGGCCAATGGCTTGCGCCAAGCGCTGACGCGCCTGAAAGTAGCGCTCGCTGGCGTCCAGCGCGTCCAGCAAGGAGCCCAGGCGGCCAATTTGCAGCTGCTCGGCCACCGCATCGACCACGGTGCTGGCAGAGGCCTGTTCTTGTTGGGCCGTTTGCATGCGCAGCACGGCAGATTGCAGCAAGGCGTGATCGGCCTCAATGGCTTGGGTCAGGCGCTGGCTTTCGTCGGTGAGCTTGGCTTCGCGCGCGCGCATCTCAGAGCGCGCTTGCTCGGCCTGAAACCATTCTTTGCCACCCAAAGAGGTCGCCCAGTTGACGACCACCAGAGCCCGCGTGTCGGTGTGCGGCCCGTTGGTGCCTTGCACGTTCTTGCTGACGTCGCGCTCCAAGCTCAAACCGACCACGGGCAGGTATTTGGACATTTCGGCTTTGACGCGTGATTGCTGCGCTTCGATGTCGCTCTTCAGGGCCAGAATTTCGGGGTTTTGAACCAGAGCCAAAGCATGGGATTGGGCAGCATTGGCCGGGATGGCGGGAAAACGGGCGACATCGGGCAGCTGGATGGCTTGTGGCGACAGGCTGGTCAGGCGCGCCAGCTCCTGCGATGCGCCACGGTAGGCGGCTTGCTGCTCGATGCGGGTTTGGCGGGCATTGAGCACGCGGGTGCGGGCACGCTCCAGATCAGAAGGACTGGCCGCGCCCACTGTGACGCGGGTTTCGAGGTAGTTGAGGATGTTTTGCAACTGCGCCAGCTGGATGTTGGAAAAGTCCAGCACCAGGCGGGCGGTGGTCAGATCGACCGTGGCCCGCAGCACCGACATGACCACGTTGTCTTGCGCCGCCTGCAAGCGGTAACGGGCAGCGGCTTCGCCTTGGCGGCTGCCCGAAAACTCGTTGAACAAGGTGGCGTTGAAAACCGGCTGGGTCAGGCGAATCGCGTTTTGGCTGTAAGTGTGTTTGTCGGCCGCAGCACCAGCGGTGCGGGATTTTTCAGGGCCGGTGGCATGGCGCAAAGACAAACTGGGCAGCAAGTCGGCGCGGGCCACTTTGCGACCGGCTTCGGCAGTGCCCAGCTGGGCCTGTGCTTGTTGCAGCTGGGGGCTGATGTCGAGGGCTTTGTCGATGAACTCGGTCAAAGCGGTGCCGCTGTCGGGCTTGCTGGTCGCGACGGTGTCGGACTCGCCCAATTCAAACGATGGCAGCGCGAGGACGTCGGTTTGGGTCAGATCATGAAACCGCAAGGGCTTTTTGATCAGATCAAGCCCTTGTGCCTGAATACCCTGCGCCAACAGCACCGAAACCATCACCATCACCGACTGCGATGCGCGCACCAAGCGGTTCAAGTTCTGTGCCTGGGTTTTTCCTGATTTCATTTTTGTCAATTTTTAAACTAATTGACTCAATTTTCTCACCCAATGCCGCTTTTATGTCTTAAAAGTTCTTATAACTCGATTATGTTTTCTTAATTAGTTTTAAAGAAATGAAACCACCATCAAAACAAGCTTGATTTAAAAAATCAAAATTGACATTAGTTTTAAAAATTAATCTCAGTGAAAATATTGTCAAATATTTTGAAATCAATTTTGGACATTTGAAATGTCCGGATGATGCTGACGTCGTGTGGTCACGCAGACAAAAAAAAGCCCCGCAAATCAAAGATTTGCGGGGCTTGGTCTGGCGGGGCAGAACACTCTTAATCACAAACCGCCTAAGTTTTTGATGGGCAAGCAAATCAAGCACTTGGCCCTGATGGCCAGTCCAAATTCCCCCACCCGTGGCCACCCCAAATTCCCCCAGGCAGCGCGGTCAGATTATGACGCGTCAGCTTGGATGACCAAGCGTGCCGCCGCCTCCTTGAGCCTGTAGCTCTT
>JBIKSF010000101.1:0-7552 GCA_044348785.1 Limnohabitans sp. | reverse complement strand
GGTACGAGTCATTGATGATGTCGAGCTGGTGACCACGGGCGATCAGCTCTTGCACGGTGGTGCCGTTCATCGCTGCTTCGACGTTGATGTTCAGGCCCGCATTGAAGCGCCAACGCGGTGCGTCGCACGCCGCTTGCGGGTTCTGGCCGTAGTCCAGCATGCGCACCAAGGTCTGCATGTGACCCTGTGGCTGCATGTTGCCGCCCATCACGCCATAGCTCATCACAGGCTGACCGTCTTTGGTGACAAAGGCCGGGATGATGGTCTGGAAGGGGCGCTTGCCGGGCAAGACCAAGTTGGCAGAATTTTGCCCCTGCAGGTCGGTGCTGAAACCATGGCCTCGGTTTTGCAGGCTGATGCCGTAGTTAGGCTCCACCACACCCGAACCAAAGCCCATGAAGTTGCTTTGGATGAAGCTGATCATCATGCCGTTTTCATCGGCAGCCGTCAGATAAATCGTGCCGCCCTTGACCGGGTTGCCCGCCTTGAAGTCTTGCGCCTTTTTCATGTCGATCAGCTTGGCGCGGCTGGCCAGGTAGGCCGGGTCCAGCATTTGCTCGGGCGGCAGCTCCATGAAGCGCGGATCGGCCACATAGCGGTACACATCGGCAAAAGCGAGCTTCATGGCTTCGATTTGCAGGTGCTGCGAGTCGGCGCAGTCGACCTTGTGGCTGGCCATGTCAAAGTTGGACAAGATGCCGAGCGCGATCAAAGCGGCGATGCCCTGGCCGTTAGGCGGTATCTCGTGCAAGGTGTAGCCCCGGTAGTCTTGCGCCATGGGCTTGACCCACTCGGGCTTGAAGTCGGCCAGGTCTTTGGCGGTGATGCTGCCGCCGTTGTCCTTGGCAAACTTTTCAATCGCTTGGGCAATCTCACCGCCATACAGCGCCTGGCCTTTCGTGGTGGCAATGGCTTTGAGGCCCCGCGCGGCGTTCTTGAACTGAAACAACTCGCCCACTTGCGGCGCACGGCCCCAGGGCAAAAAGCTTTGTGCAAAACCAGGCTGCGATTGCAACTCGGGCGTCGCTGCGGCCCACTTTTGCTGGACCACCACGGGAATCAAATAACCCCGTTCAGCCACTTCAATGGCCGGCTCCAGCAAGTCGGCAAAAGGCAGCTTGCCAAAGCGGTCGCTGAGTGCCACCCAGCCTGCCACGGCACCGGGCACGGTGACCGAGTCAAAACCGCGCTTGGGCGGTGTTTTGGTCTCGGCGCCATATTTGCGGTGAAAGTATTCGGGTGTCCAGGTGGCGGGGGCTGGGCCAGAAGAATTCAGGCCGTGCAGTTCTTTGCCGTCCCACAAAATGGCGAAAGCGTCAGACCCCAAACCGCAGCTCACAGGTTCGGTCAAGGTGATCACCGCAGCAGCAGCAATGGCGGCATCCACCGCGTTGCCGCCCTTGAGCATCATGCGCAAGCCCGCTTGTGCAGCCAGCGGGTGCGAGGTCGAGACCACATTGCGCGCAAACAGCGGCAAGCGGGTGCTGGTGTAGGGAAACTGGTAGTCGAAATTCATGTCATTCCAATGTGATCTTGCGCTCTGTGATGATCTTTTTCCACTTGGCCGACTCTTTGGCCAGCATGGTGGTGAACTGGGCTGGTGTGCCGCCCACTGGTTCAATGCCGAAGCGTTGCAGCTTGTCGATGACTTCCGGGTCCTGCAGCACTTGGTTGGCGGCCGTATTGACGCGGCTCACCACTTCGGGAGGCAAGCCTTTGGGGCCAAAAATACCAAACCAAGTGTTGGACTCATAACCGGGCAAAACATCGGCAATGGGTTGTACGCCGGGTGCCAAAGCGGTGGGTTTGAGGGTGGTCACACCCAAAGCACGCAAACGGCCATCTCGCACGTGTGGCAGCCCAGTGGGCAAGCTGTCAAACAAGACATCGACCTTGCCGCTGACCAGATCGGGAATGGCCAAGGCTGTACCCTTGTAAGGAATGTGGACGACAAACACATCGGCCTGCGCCTTGAACAGCTCGGCTGACAACTGGACGATGGTGCCATTGCCACTCGATGCGTAGTTCAGGCGACCCGGGTTCTTTTTGGCGTAGTCAATCCATTCCTTGACCGTTTTGGCCGGAGAGCTGTTGGGCACCAGCATGATGCTGGGCGCATTGCCGACCTGGCTGATGGGCGTGAAGTCGCGCACCGCGTCGTAGGGCATGCGTGGGTTCAGGTTGGGGCCAATCGAATGCGTGCTGGAGGTCGACAGCAGCAAGGTGTAGCCATCGGGGTTGGCTTTGGCGGCCAAGTCAGAGCCCAAGGTGCCTCCGGCACCGGGACGGTTTTCCACCACCAAGGTGGTGCCCATCTTTTCACTCAACTTTTGGGACAGCGTGCGGGCAAACAAGTCAGTGGCCCCGCCTGCCGGGAAGGGGACGATCAAACGGACCGGCTTGCTGGGGTAATTTTGGGCGTGCACACCCCCAAAAGCGAACGCCAAAGTCGCAGCAGCGCACAGGCTGCGAAGCCAATATTTTCTTTGCATGAAAGCTCTCCTCTAAAGGCCAAATTGCCCATCCATGATCCTGAGATTTTCTCAGACGTCGCGCAGCTGCGCTGCGCTCAAGTGACAAGCCCACGAACCTTATGCGCGATTGACAGGGCACCAACGACAACGGCCTCCTAAGAGGCCGTCGTGAACAGTCAAATCAAGTCCTTCAATCTTCGACAAAAGCCTCTTCGCGTTTGGACTTGATAGACGGCAAGGTCACGATGATCAGCAACAACACAGCCGCCGCCAGCAAACCGGCCGACAAAGGACGTGTGACAAACACGCTCCAGTCACCGCGCGACAAGAGCATTGCGCGGCGCAGGTTTTCTTCCATCATCGGGCCCAAGATGAAGCCCAAGAGCAAAGGCGCTGGCTCCATGCCGAGTTTGATGAAGACGTAACCAATGACGCCAAACATCGCCACCATCCAGATGTCCCAGGTGTTGTTGTTGGTCGAATACACGCCAATAGCGCAGAACAACACAATGGCTGGGAACAACCAACGGTAAGGCACCGACAGCAACTTGATCCAGATGCCGATCAAAGGCAGGTTCAAGATGATGAGCATGGCGTTACCAATCCACATGGAGGCGATCAGGCCCCAGAACAACTCGGGGTTGCTGGTCATCACCTGAGGGCCGGGTTGGATGTTGTGGATCGTCATCGCACCCACCATCAATGCCATCACGGCATTGGGCGGAATACCCAGCGTCAGCAAGGGGATGAAGGAGGTTTGCGAGGCCGAGTTGTTGGCCGACTCGGGCGAGGCCACACCACGGATGTTGCCTTGACCGAAAGGCACTTCGCCAGGGCGGAGCTTGGTTTTCTTCTCAATGGTGTAGGCCGCGAAAGCCGCCAGCAGTGCACCGCCACCGGGCAAGATGCCCAAGGCCGAACCCAAAGCGGTACCACGCAGGACGGCAGGCACCATGTTCTTGAAGTCTTCCATCGTAGGCATCAGGCCGGTCACTTTGGCCGTGAACACTTCGCGGTCTTCCTCTGGCTTGGACAGGTTGGAGATGATCTCGCCGTAACCGAACACACCCATCGCGATCACGATGAAGCCCACGCCATCGGTCAACTCAGGGATGTCGAAGCTGAAGCGGGCCACACCCGAGTTCACGTCGGTACCGATCAAACCCATCAACAGACCCAGCACGATCATGCCGACCGCCTTGATGAGGGAGCCTGAAGCCAGCACCACAGCACCGATCAGACCCAGGACCATGAGCGAGAAGTATTCGGCAGGACCGAACTTGAAGGCCACCTCAGTGAGCGGCGCAGCAAAAGCGGCCAAAATCAAGGTCCCTACGCAACCGGCAAAGAAGGAGCCCAGACCGGCTGCCGCCAAAGCGGGACCGGCGCGGCCTTTGCGGGCCATCTGGTAGCCGTCAATCATGGTCACCACCGATGAGGCTTCACCGGGCAGGTTGACCAAAATTGCGGTGGTCGAGCCACCATATTGGGCACCGTAGTAAATACCGGCCAACATGATCAGCGCGGCCACTGGAGGCAGTGCATATGTGGCTGGCAAAAGCATCGCGATGGTGGCCACAGGACCCACACCGGGCAAAACACCGATCAGGGTTCCCAAGAGGCAACCCACAAAAGCGTAAATCAGGTTTTGAAAGGTGAAAGCCACCCCAAAACCGAGGGCGAGGTTGTCAAACAGTTCCATGAATTATTTCTCCTCAACCGGTGATGAATGTGGGCCAAACCGGGAACTGCAATTTGAGCAGCATCACGAATGCACCATAACTGCCGATGGACAGGACCGTGGCCAAAGTCAATACTTCTTTGAGCTTGAAGGTGTCACCCGCCAAACTGACCACCAGGGTGGTACCAAAAATCGCCACGATCAAGCCCATGGCCGGCACGCCCATGCTGGGCAAACCGCCCAACAAAATACCGAACAACACGTTGCCGGCAATGATGAAGACCAAGGGCTTCCAAGCCCATGAGCCGATCTTGTCACCGTCCTGTGTTTCCACCGTCAAGGCTTTGAACATGACGAAGGCTCCAATCAGGGCCAGCAAGATGCCCAAGAGGAGAGGAAAGTAGCCAGGCCCCATGCGAGCACCCGTGCCCACGTTGTAGTTGGTTGCACCATACGCGAAGGCAGCGCCTGCAACGGTGTAGAACAAACCGGAAAAAAAGTCTTTTTGACTCTTGATGTTCACGAGATATCTCCTCTGCTTTGAGTTGGACTGATTCTGCGCGAACAGACCCAGACGATGAATGTGGGTTACACCTATGCAGGCAGACATTCGGCCTCATGGTTTACCCTTGCTTTTAACCCCAAACACCCCCAATGGGCAGGCGCGCACTCATTTGGTGAGGGGCTTGAACACCTTGAGCCACTTGGATGCGGGCAAGCCCCACTGGTCTTCGATGGCGCTGGCTGCTTTCAGCACGGCATCCCTGGAGGGACGGCTGGCCGTGCGCTGTGCCAACACGATGGCGTTGCCCTCTCGTGTGGGCTTGAAGGCCCAGACCGCGTCCTCGCCAAAGGCAGCAGAAATCTTTTCCACGCTTTCGGCATAACTCGATGACCGGCCAAACAGGTTGACCGTCATGCATCCTTGCAGGGTCAGCAGTTCGCGGCAATGGCGGTAAAAGTCGGGGGTGTCCAGCACCGGGGCGGCGGCCTCTTCGTCGTACAAATCAACCTGCAGAGCATCCACAGTGCCGCGCCATTCGTCCTTCTGTATTTCCAGCGACGCGTCGGCCAACACCACACGCAAGCGTTCGTCGTCAGGCGGCAGGCGAAACCAACCCCTGCAAGCGTGCAACACGCCGGGGTTCAGCTCCACGGCGGTGCTGGTCATCTTGAGTTTTTTGTAGCAAAACTTGGTGATGGTGCCCGCGCCCAGCCCCAGCTGCATGGCGTGTGCGCCCTTGACTTCGGCTGGCGGAAAAAAAAGCAACCAAGCGAACATGCGCTGCACATATTCCAGCTCAATGTCAAAGGGCCGGTCCAGAAACATCGAGCCTTGAATCCACTCGGTGCCCAGATGCAAATAACGGATCTCGCCGTCTTCGGAGAAATTCACCTCAGGCAATTCGAGGACTGGAGAAGATTTTTTTCGGGTCATGGGGCGTGATGGTACAGAGCAGCAAGTTGGGGCAGCACGCGGCAGGCATTGGAACTGGTTGCTGCGGCCAGATCGGCCAGCGACACACCCCGCAACTGGGCCAGCACCTGCGCGATGCGCGGCAATTCTTCCGAGCTGTTGCGGCCCTGGACTGCGCCTTGGGCGCGTTGCTCGGCGGTTTGGTAGAGCCAGTGCGGCGGGATGTCGGGCGCGTCGGTCTCCAGCACCAGCGCGTTCAGAGGCAGCTCGCAAGCCAGGCGGCGCAGCTGCAAAGACCGTTCATAGGTGAGCGTGCCGCCAAAACCGAGCGCAAATCCCAGGTTCACAAAGGTTTGCGCTTGCTGGGCACTGCCATTGAAAGCGTGGGCAATGCCCGAGACCACAGGGCACTGGCGCAAGCCTTTGAGCAAAAGGTCGGCTGAGCGCCGCACATGCAAGATCACGGGCAGGCCATGCTTTTGGGCCAGCTTCAGTTGCGCGGTATAAAAAAACCATTGGCACGCGCGCATCTCGGGCGTGCACAACTCGGGCACAAAAAAGTCCAGCCCGATCTCACCCACGGCCACCAGCCTAGGGTCGCCTGCGCGCTCGCTCAAGGTCTGGTCCAACGCCAGCAAATCGGCCTCTTGGGCCTGCGGCACATACAAGGGATGTATGCCCAAAGCGTAAGCATCGCCATGCCGCTCGGCCAGCTGTGCCACATCGGCCCAATGCGCACGCTGCACCGCCGGGATCACGCAGCGCGTGACGCCAGCAGCCAGGGCCGCTTGACGCACGGCGTCGCGGTCAGCGTCAAATTCTGCGGCGTCCAGATGGCAATGGGTGTCGATCCACATACCGCGTGGTCAGCTCAAACAGGCGCTTGCAAGACGCCCTTGACCAAATGCAGTTGCCGGTCGCAGCGGGCGGCCAGCGCCTGGTCGTGCGTGACCACCACAAAGGCGGTGCCGCGCTCGCGGGCCAGTTGCAGCATCAAGGCAAACACGCCGTCGGCCGTTTCGCGGTCCAAGTTGCCCGTGGGCTCGTCGGCCAACACACAGGCCGGGTCGTTCACCAAGGCGCGGGCCAGCGCCACACGCTGGCGCTCGCCGCCCGACAACTCGGCGGGCCGGTGGTGCAAGCGCTCACCCAGGCCCACACGCTTCAGCCACTGCGTGGCCACAGCCGCGGCTTCGGCGCGGTCTTGCCGGCGAATCCACAGCGGCATGGCCACGTTGTCCAAGGCGCTGAACTCGGGCAGCAAATGGTGGAACTGGTAGACAAAGCCCAGGTAACGGTTGCGCCACTGGCCTTGCTCGGCCGCGCTCAGGGCCGACAGCAACTGGCCTTTGAGCTGGACTGACCCTTGTGTGGGTGCGTCCAGTCCGCCGAGCAAATGCAGCAAGGTGCTCTTGCCCGAGCCCGAAGCGCCCACGATGGCCAAGGTATCCCCGGCGTTCACTTGCAGATCTACGCCTTGCAGCACAGTCACGTCCAAGCGCCCTTCGGTAAAGCGCTTGGTCAGGCCTTGACCCTGCAGCACGGTGCCTACGTTTTTCATGTCATTCATAACGCAGCGCCTCCGCCGGATTGACCTGGCTGGCACGCCAGCTGGGGTAAAGCGTGGCCACAAAAGCCAGCACCAGGGAGATGATGGCCACAGGCCAGATGTCGCTGGCCAGCGGCTCGCTGGGCATGCGGCTGATCAGGTAGATGTCACGCGGTAAAAAGCTGGCGTTGAACAGCGTTTCCAAAGCGGGCACGATCACGTCGATGTTGAAAGCCACCAGCAAGCCCAACCCCAGACCACTCATGGTGCCGATCACGCCCACCGTAGCCCCTTGCACCACAAAGATGCCCATGATGCTGCGCGGGCTGGCCCCCAAGGTGCGCAAGATCGCAATGTCGGCGCGTTTGTCCGTCACCGTCATCACCAGCGTGCTGACCAAATTGAAAGCCGCCACCGCCACGATGAGCGTG
>JBIKSF010000100.1:0-7741 GCA_044348785.1 Limnohabitans sp. | reverse complement strand
GCCTTGTCCCAAGCGCACGTGGTCAGCTTGCCTGCCAAAACGGCCAAGGCAGGTTTGACCGCTTCGGTCACATGCTGGGCTTTTTCATCTGGGTTGGGCACCACGTCCAGATAGAAGGCCGAAATCCATTGCGCCAACACCACCAGTGTGTCGCAGCGGTCTTTGAACAAGCCGCAGATGTTGGCCAGTCGCTCATCCGCCACCACGCCCAGTTTGGCCAAGAATGGCTGAACGTGTTGGGCCAATGCGTCATCGCTCATGGCCTTGAGGTGCTGGGCGTTGACCCATTTGAGTTTGGCTTCGTCAAACTGCGCGGCGCTGCGGCCCAAATGGTCCAGATTGAACCACTCCAAAAATTGCGCACGGCTGAAAATCTCATCATCACCGTGACTCCAGCCCAAACGCGCGAGGTAATTGACCATGGCATCAGGCAAGTAGCCCTCATCGCGATAAGCCGTCACAGCCTTGGCGCCGTTGCGCTTGCTCATCTTCTCGCCCTGCTCGTTCAGCACGGTAGGCAAGTGGGCATACACCGGCGGCTCTTTGCACAAGGCTTTGAAGATGTTGATCTGACGCGGTGTGTTGTTCACATGGTCATCGCCACGGATGACGTGTGTGATGGTCATGTCGATGTCGTCCACCACCACGCAGAAGTTGTAGGTGGGCGTGCCGTCGGGGCGCGCGATGACCAAGTCGTCCAACTCGTCGTTGCTGATCTCGATGCGGCCTTTGACCTTGTCGTCCCAAGCGACCACGCCACCGATCGGGTTCTTGAAACGTAACACGGGCTTCACACCTTCAGGAATGGCGGGCAAAGTCTTGCCTGACTCGGGACGCCATGTGCCGTCGTACCGGGGCTTTTCCTTGTTGGCCATTTGGCGTTCGCGCAAAGCATCGAGTTCTGCCACGCTCGTGTAGCAGGGGTACACATGGCCTGCGGCGATCAGCTCGGCCAGCACCGCCTTGTAGCGGTCCATGCGCTGCATTTGATAGAAAGGGCCTTCGTCGTGGTTCAGTTCCAGCCAGGCCATTCCTTCGATGATCACGTCCACAGAGGCCTGCGTGGATCGGTCGAGGTCGGTGTCTTCGATGCGCAAAATGAAGTCGCCGCCCGTGGCACGGGCAAAGGCCCAGGGGTACAGGGCCGAGCGGATGTTTCCCAGGTGAATGAAACCGGTGGGCGATGGGGCAAAGCGGGTGCGGGTGCGTGCAGGCGCACTTGAAAGGGTGTTGGTCATATCAGAGGGTATCGAGACCGAGAGACAGGTCTTTTTGAATGTCTTGTGGGTACTCTAAGCCCACCGCCACGCGGATCAGACCTTGGCCAATGCCTGCGGCTTGGCGCTGCGCCTCGGTCAGGCGGCCATGCGAAGTGCTGGCCGGGTGGGCCACCAGGGTTTTGGTGTCGCCCAGGTTGGTGGACAAGGAGAGCATTTGCATCGAATCGAGCACATGGAAGGCGCGTTGGCGAGCTTGTTCAGGACCATCGGCTTTCACATCGAACGACAGCACCGCACCACCCAAGCCTGACATCTGACGCATGGCCAAGTCGTGTTGAGGGTGGCTGGTCAAGCCTGGGTAATGAACACGGGCCACTGCGGGGTATTTTTCCAGCCATTCGGCAAGGATCTGAGCACGTGCGGTTTGGGCACGCATGCGCAGGTCGAGGGTTTCGAGGCCCTTGAGGACCACCCAGGCATTGAAGGGGGAGAGCGTCATGCCCCCGCTTTTGAGCACCGGCAAAAATTTCTCGGTGACCATTTGCTGCGAGGCGCACAAGGCCCCCGCCATCACACGGCCTTGGCCGTCCAAGTACTTGGTGCCCGAATGCATGATGATGTCGGCCCCCATGGCCACCGGGCGTTGCAAGGCGGGTGTGGCAAAGCAGTTGTCCACGGCAAACAAGGCGCCTGCGTTGTGCGCCAAGTCGGCCAAAGCCTGGATGTCGCACACCTCGGTCAGTGGGTTGGTGGGGGTTTCGGCAAACAGCAAACGGGTGTTGGGTCGGATGGCCGATGCCCACTCGGACAAATCGGTCTGCGAGACAAAGCTCGATTCCACGCCGAACTTGGCCAAATCAGAGCCGATCAGTTTGATGGTCGAGCCAAACATCGAGCGGGAACACACCACGTGGTCGCCCGCCTTCAAGAGGCCCATGCACATCATGAGGATGGCGGACATGCCCGAAGCCGTGCCCATAGCCGCTTCGGTGCCTTCGAGCGCGGCCAGGCGCATTTCCATGCTGCTCACGGTGGGGTTGCCGTAGCGGCCGTAGGTGTAGCCCTCTTCATCGCCCGCAAATCGGGCAGCAGCAGCAGCGGCTGTGGGCTGGACATAACCGCTGGTCAGGTACAGGGCTTCGGAGTTTTCACCGTACTGGCTGCGCTCCACAGCGGCACGCACCGCCAAGGTTTCGATGTGCAGGTCGTCAAGTCGGTTGGCATCGGTCATGGCGCTTGCTCACTCGCTGGCGTTGGGCAAAGCCAAACGCGAATTGTCGTCATCACCCTCTTCCACCTGGAGTCGGGTTTCGTTCAAACGGGTGATGTCGTTGATGGAAATATCGCCCGTCACATACACGCCATCAAAACAGGAGGCATCAAAATCAGACAGCACCCCAGCTGCGTTGACACGGGCTTGGGCCACGGCGGTTTTCATGGCATCTACGTCCTGGTAAATCAGGGCGTCACAGCCAATGATCTCGCGGATCTCTTCGATGCTGCGGCCGTGCGCCACCAACTCTTGGCTGGTGGGCATATCGATGCCATACACGTTGGGGTATCGCACAGGGGGGGCAGCACTGGCCATGTAGACCTTGCGGGCACCGGCGTCACGCGCCATCTGCACGATCTCTCGGCTGGTGGTGCCGCGCACGATGGAATCGTCGACCAGCAGCACGTTGCGGCCCTTGAATTCGCTCACGATGGTGTTGAGCTTTTGACGAACCGACTTCTTGCGCACAGCCTGACCCGGCATGATGAATGTGCGGCCCACATAGCGGTTTTTCACAAAACCTTCACGGTACGGAATGCCCAGCAAGTGCGCCAACTGCGTGGCGCTGGGACGGCTGGACTCCGGGATCGGGATCACCACATCGATGTCGCTGGGCGGCACGGTTGAGATCACGCGCTTGGCCAGCGTCTCGCCCAGATTCAAACGGGCCTGATAGACCGAAATGCCGTCCATGGTGGAGTCTGGGCGGGCCAGATAGACGTATTCAAAAATACAGGGACTCAGTTGGGCTTTGTCGCTGCAAGGCGCGCTGTGCATCTGCCCCTGCAGGTCTACAAAAATAGCCTCACCCGGCGCGACATCGCGCTCAAATTGGTGCCCAGTCCCATCGAGCGCCACCGACTCGCTGGCCAGCATGATGGTGCCGTCTTCGCTGCGGCCCACACACAAAGGGCGGATACCGTGCGGATCACGGAAAGCCACCAAACCATGGCCTGCAATCAAGGCGATCACTGCGTAAGAGCCTTTGACACGGCGGTTCACGCCGCGCACGGCTTCAAACACATCCACCGGCTTGAGGGGCAAGCCACGGGTGGTCTTTTCCAATTCGTGGGCGAGCACGTTGAGCAAGACCTCGGAGTCGCTGTCGGTGTTGATGTGGCGATGGTCGTCGGAAAACAACTCGGACTTGAGCGCGTGCGCATTGGTCAAGTTGCCGTTGTGTACCAGCACCAGACCAAAAGGCGCATTCACGTAAAAAGGTTGCGCTTCCTCTTCGCTGAAAGCGTTGCCCGCCGTGGGGTAACGCACCTGACCCAAGCCGCAATTGCCGGGCAAGCTTCGCATGTTGCGGGTACGGAAAACGTCGCGCACCATGCCCTTGGCCTTGTGCATGAAAAACTTGCGGTCCAGCTGCGTGACAATGCCCGCCGCATCTTGCCCACGGTGCTGCAAAAGCAACAAGGCGTCATAAATCAACTGATTGACCGGGGCGCTGCTGACCACGCCGACAATTCCACACATACTTAATTCCGTTCAAAAAATCGAACTACCCTCAAATTCAGGGCAAATATTCCACAAAGGTTTGGGGCAAAAGGGGTTTCAAGCCCGTCAGGATGGTGTTCAGCCAAACCGGGCCTTGCGCAGTTGCCCACCAGCTGTCGCGCGACATGCCCGTCAATTGCAGGACGACGGTCAAAGCCAACAACAACACCAGCCCCCGCGCCAGCCCAAACACACCGCCCAAAGTCCGATCCACCGGGCGCAAGCCCACGGTTTCCACCAGCTTCTTGATCAACCAGGACAAAAACCCTGCAGCAAACACCGTGGCGATAAAAACCAAAGCAAACGCCACGGCATATTGAACCGATTCGGGTGCGCCCTGAACCACTGGCAACCACACCACCACATCGGCAGCCAGCCACTGCGCCACCACAAAAGCGGCCAACCAGCCAGCCAAGGACAAGACCTCGTAAACCAGCCCCCGCCAAAGCCCCACCAGCATGGAGGCCAACAACACCCCCAACAAAAGCCAATCGGTGAGGCTGACCGCCATATCAGATCTTCAAGAAAGACACTGGCAAGTCGAGCTTGCGAATGCGGGCAGCCACTTTGTCGGCTTCTTCACGTGATTCGTAAGGGCCTACACGGATACGGGTCGTGCTCTTGCCATCCCGTTCCACCACCTGGGTGTAGGTTGTCACTCCCGCCCGCTCCAGCTTGCTGCGCACTTCGCGCACTTTGGCAGGGTCGCTGAATGCGCCCACTTGAATCACCACGCGGCCTGCTGGTGCCTTGCCAGGCGGCTTGCCCTCGAGCAGCGCCTGCGCCTTGTCACCATCGTCCTTGGCCTTGGCCGCTGGAGCAGGCTTGTCGGCCTTCACTGGAGCGGCGGCAGGGACTTCCGGCTTGGACGCAGGCTCTTTGTCTGTGGCTTTTGCAACCGGAGGGGACACTTTGGCGGGCTCAACTTGGGGCGGCGGTACAGCCGGTGAAGCAGGCAACACCACCTCTTCACGGACATCCAGGCTGGCTTGGGCCGTCACAGGCTCTGAAGCGGGAAGCAAAGGTTTGGCAGGTGCCTGGCTCGCGGGCACAGGGGTACCACTGGCCAAAGGCGGCGTGGTTTGCCGGTCAGGAATCACGATGGGTGTATCCACTGCAACAGGTCGGGGCTGGGTGTCAAATAGCAGCGGAAAACCCACCACAGCCACCAGCACCAACACAACAGCCCCTATCAAACGGTGCCGCGCGCGGCGGCGAACCACTTCAATGTTTTCATTGGGGCCAGCAGTCACCGCCTCGGCAGAGGCAGTTTGACCAGGAAATCGGAACTTGAAAAAGGCCATGGCGTGGAGCTCAAGGGCTGAGGTGTTTGGCTTGCAGACGGGGGATGCCGTCTTTCAAAACACCGCCCACGGTATAGAAGGAGCCAAAGACGACAATTCTATCAGCCGGGTCCGCTGCATCGATGGCTGCTTGCAGCGCCTGCATCGGCTCGTTGTGGACGCTGGACGCGCTGTCGCTGCGGATGTTTTGGGCCTGCCAGGCTTGCTGCAAGTCGGTTGCTTTGGCGGCTCGGGGCAAGGGCAAATCAGTGAAGTACCAGCGATCAATCATCGGATTGACCTTTTGCAGCATCGGCAACAGATCCTTGTCGGCCATGGCGCCAAACACCGCATGGGTGGTGGGGTAAAAACCCATGGCGTCAAGGTTGGCTGCCAGCGCCGCCACCGAGTGAGGGTTGTGCGCCACATCCAGCACCAGCACCGGCTGGCCCGGCACGATCTGGAAACGCCCCGGCAGCTCCACCATGGCCAAACCGTTGCGCACCGCCTGAGCCGTCACAGGGATGCGCTGGCGCAAGGCGTCCAGTGCGGCCAAGACGCCAGAGGCATTGATCAGCTGATTGGCCCCACGCAGTGCTGGGTAAGCCATACCGCTGTAACGGCGGTCACGGCCCGCCCAAGCCCACTGCTGCTTGTCCCCAGAAAAGTTGAAATCCCGACCAAACAGCCAGAGATCGGACCCCAAGGCGGCGGCGTGGTCGATCACGCTTTGCGGCGGCACCGGATCGCTCACGATCACCGGACGCCCTGCGCGCATGATGCCCGCCTTCTCAAAGCCAATGCTTTCGCGGTCTTTGCCCAATATGGCGGTGTGGTCGATGTCGATGCTGGTGATCACGGCGCAATCGGCGTCAATGATATTGACCGCATCCAGCCGCCCGCCTAAACCTACTTCCAAAATGGCCACATCCAGATTGGACTTGGCCATGAGGTGCAAGATCGCCAGGGTGCTGAATTCGAAATAGGTCAGGCTGACATCGCCGCGCACCGCCTCCACAGCGGCAAAAGCTTCGGCAAAGGCCTCGGCACTGGCCGATTCACCGTGCAAACGGCAGCGCTCTTCAAACTGCACCAAATGCGGCGAGGTGTAGACGCCAGTGCGATAACCCGCTTGGAGCAACACCGCCTCCAGCATGGCACAGGTCGAACCCTTGCCGTTGGTGCCCGCCACGGTGATGACCGGGCAGTCAAAGCGCAAATCCATGCGATCGGCCACGGTTTTCACGCGCTCAAGGCCCATGTCAATGGCCACGGGGTGTAGCTGCTCGCACCAGTCGAGCCATTCCTGTAGAGTCTTCATAGGCGGCGATTGTCGCCCAGACTGGTCAACTTCTCTTTCAGCAAACACCATGCACCCCATCGTTTACGGCATTCCCAATTGCGACACCGTCAAAAAAGCCCGGACCTGGCTGGCTGACCACGAGATCGACGCCACATTTCATGACTTCAAAAAGCAAGGCCTTCCAGCGACCGAAGTCGACGCCTGGCTGGCTGCCGTGGGCTGGGAAACCCTGCTCAACCGCAAAGGCACCACTTGGCGCAAGCTCAACCCGGCCCAGCAAGCCAGCGTGACCGACAGCGCCAGCGCCAAAAAAGTGATGCTGGAGCACGCCAGCACCATCAAACGGCCGGTGATTGCCTGGCCCTCGGGCCAAGTCACGGTGGGTTTTACCCCCGACCAGTGGCCTGCCTGAGCAGCCCGTCACAAATCTTTACCCAAACAGGACGATTCAGACGCTGTGCGCGGCATAAACTCAAAGCACGTTGAACGCAAGGACACGAAGCCATGAAAAAACTGACACTCACCACTTTGCTGTGCATCGCCGCAGCTGTCGCACAGGCCCAAGAAGTAGGTCAAGTGATATCGCGCACCGCTGTGTACCAGCAAGTGGCAGTGCCTCGGCAAACCTGCGTCCAAAGCGCACCTCAGGCACCCACACAGACATCCGGTGGCGGTGCCATCATTGGCGCCATTGCCGGTGGCGTGATTGGCAGCCAACTCGGGGGGCGCGACAGCCAGGGTTTGGCGACCATGGCCGGTGTGATCGGCGGCGCCGTGTTGGGCAACAAAGTGGAAAGCCAAAACAACCCGCCGCAGCCTCAAACCACTTGCACAACCCAAACCGTCTACGAAAACCGCCTGATTGGTTACAACGTGGTCTATGAATACGCGGGAAAGCAATACAACGTGCAGCTGCCGCAAGACCCCGGCCCCACCATCCCGCTGCAAGTGACGCCCATGAGCACGCCCCGCTCTGAAGCTCCAGCTGCCACCATCGTGAGCCATCTCCCACCGGCCACCGTGGTCACGGAGTCCCGCGTGGTCTATGTGCCCACCCCGGTCTACCGCAGCTATCCGCCGGTTTACACCGGTGTCAACTTGGGCTGGGGATGGAGCGGCGGACACCGACACGGCCACTGGCGCTGAAAGCGCTGCCCGG